>NZ_JBEXNN010000007.1:0-300020 GCF_040611115.1 Streptomyces sp. NPDC003038 | reverse complement strand
GGACGGGGTATCAACTTCTGGCGTTGATTTTTGGCACGCTGTTGAGTTCTCAAGGAACGGACGCTTCCTTTGTACTCACCTCAGCACATCGGCTGAAGCTTTCCTCCGGGCTTCGTTCTTCATTTCCGACTCTATCAGATCCTTGCGGACCCGACTTCCTCGGTGCTTTCCAGGTTCCCGCTTTCGCGTTTCCCTTTCCGGCGATTCCGACTCTATCAGATCCTTTCGGGCCTGATCCCAGTCAGCGGGCTTTGCCTTGGGGGCTGTTGGCCCTTGCGGCGAGTGAGACAGTAGCGGATTCCTCGCCGCTGAACCAATCGGCGGCTGCGCCCTTCGGACGCGGATTCCTCATTCGCAAATACGCATGAAAACGAGACGACGGATGCGTCGTTCGTTCGAATGTGTAGTGCGGGATGGCTGTCCGGGGACCGACCGGGGTCGGCGCTCACTTCGGACAACTCGAAGAACCTTACGGATGGGGTACGGGTGTGTCAACCTCGGCCTGTCCGGCCGCACGGGGTCCACGAACCTCATCACGTTTTCCTCCCCCGCGGTCTACGCTGGGCCCATGACTACGCATGCGCTCACGCTCAGCCTTCGCTGGTGGGCCGCCTGACGGCGGCCGTCCTTCCACGCGAGCACGCATGCGCTCACGGCCGCCGCTACGGCGGCCGTTCTTGTTTCTCCCCCCTTCCGGGAGTGGCTCGGTCGCCCGACGCGGTGGCCCGGTACCACTCACACACACGGGAGAGCAGGACATGACGAGGATCTTCAGCGGGGTCAAGCCGACCGGTCACCTGACACTGGGGAACTACCTGGGGGCCGTGCGGCAGTGGGTCGCCGCCGACCAGGAGCCCGAGGAGGCGCTGTTCTGCGTCGTGGACCTGCACGCGCTGACCGTCGCGCACGAGCCGGCGCGGGTGCGGCGGCTCAGTCGGCAGGCGGCGACGCTGTTGCTCGCCGCCGGGCTCGATCCGCAACGGTGCACCCTCTTCGTGCAGAGCCATGTCGACGAGCACACGCGGCTGGCGTACCTGCTGGAGTGCACCGCCACCGACGGTGAGCTGCGGCGCATGATCCAGTACAAGGAGAAGGCGGCACAGGCGCAGGGCGCCGGGGACGGCGTACGGCTTTCGCTGCTCACCTATCCCGTGCTGATGGCCGCCGACATCTTGGCGTACGGGACCGATGAGGTCCCGGTCGGTGAGGACCAGCGGCAGCACGTCGAGCTGACCCGGGACCTCGCGGTGCGGTTCAACCAGCGCTACGGGCACACCTTCACCGTCCCGAAGGCGACGCTTCCGGCGGTGGCCGCGCGGGTCATGGACCTGCAGGCGCCGACCTCGAAGATGGGGAAGTCCCAGGCGAGCGGGGCCGGGATCGTCTATCTGCTCGATGAGCCCGGCGTCGTGCGCAAGAAGGTGATGCGGGCGGTGACCGACAGCGGGGACGGCGCAGTGGTCTACGACCGGGAAGCCCGGCCCGGGGTCGCGAACCTGCTCGACATCCTGGCCGCCTGTAGCGGGGGTGATCCGGCTGCTCTGGCGGACGGGTACCAGGGGTACGGCGCGCTCAAGCGGGATGTCGCCGACGCGGTGGTGGAGCTGCTGCGGCCGGTTCAGGAGCGGCATGCGGAGCTCGCGGCCGATCCGGCCGCGGTGGACAAGGTGTTGCGGGAGGGGGCCGGGCGGGCCCGCGCGCTGGCACGGCCGCTGGTGGACCGGGCGTACCGGGCGATCGGGCTCCTCGAACCCTGAAGGAGAGGAAGGGGCACGGGTGCGGCCCCGGCGGGCGGGGCCGCACCCGTGTCTCAGCTGTTGCCGGAGGCGAGCTCGCGGCTGCGGTCGCGGGCCGCTTCGAGGGCAGCGATCAGGGCTGCCCGTACGCCGTGCTTCTCCAGCTCCACGATGGCGTTGATCGTCGTACCCGCCGGGGAGGTGACGGCCTCGCGGAGCTTCACCGGGTGCTCGCCGCTGTCGCGCAGCATCACGGCGGCGCCGATCGCGGCCTGCACGATGAGGTCGTGCGCCTGGGCGCGGGGCAGGCCGAGGAGGATGCCGGCGTCGGTCATGGCCTCGACGAGGAAGTAGAAGTACGCGGGACCGGAGCCGGAGAGGGCGGTCGCCGCGTCCTGCTGGGACTCGGGGACGCGCAGGGTCTTGCCGACCCCGCCGAAGATCTCCTCGGTGTGGAGAAGGTGGGCGGCGGTGGCGTGGCTGCCGGCCGAGATGACGGACATGGCCTCGTCGACGAGGGCGGGGGTGTTCGTCATGACACGGACGACGGGGGTGCCGGGGGCGAGCCTCTCCTCGAAGTAGGAGGTGGGAACACCCGCGGCGCCGCTGATGACCAGGCGGTCGGCGGGGACGTGCGGGGCGAGCTCGTCGAGGAGCTTGCCCATGTCCTGCGGCTTGACGGTGAGGATGAGGGTGTCGGCGCGCTTGGCGGCCTCGGCGTTGCTGACGGCCTCGACGCCGTAGCGCGTACGGAGTTCCTCGGCCCGTTCGGCGCGGCGGGCGGTGACGAGGAGCTTCGAAGCCGGCCAGCCCGCACGGATCATGCCGCTGAGCAGGGCTTCACCGATCTTGCCGGTACCGAGGACTGCGACTGTCTGGGTCATGCCCGATTCACCTCGCCGAACGTTCCTGCGCGTGCGCTGCGTATACGTCCTCATCCTCGCACCCGGGCGGAGGCCGGAGGGCAGGTGTCCGGTCCGTGGGCGCTATGGGGTGCGGCGGCGGAGGGTGGCCGCGCCGAGGACCAGGACGGTCAGGGCGCAGGCGGCGACGACGACGGCGTCGCGGATGAAATCGGCGGTCATGTCGGTGTGGGTGAGGACCTGGGTCATGCCGTCGACGGCGTAGGACATGGGCAGGACGTTGGAGAGGCCCTCCAGGACCGGGTGCATGGTGTCGCGGGCCGCGAACAGGCCGCAGAGCAGCAGCTGGGGGAAGATCACCGCCGGCATGAACTGGACGGCCTGGAATTCGGAGGCCGCGAAGGCCGAGACGAAGAGGCCGAGGGCGGTGCCGAGGAGCGCGTCGAGGAGGGCGACGAGCAGGAGCAGCCAGGGGGATCCGACCACGTCTAGGCCGAGGAGCCACAGGGCGAGGCCGGTGGCGAGGAGGGACTGGACGACGGCGACGGCGCCGAAGGCGAGGGCGTATCCGGCGATGAGGTCGCCCTTGCCGAGGGGCATGGCGAGGAGGCGTTCCAGGGTGCCGGAGGTGCGCTCGCGCAGCGTCGCGATGGAGGTCACCAGGAACATCGTGATCAGCGGGAAGATGCCGAGGAGGCTGGCGCCGATGCTGTCGAAGGTGCGGGGGTTCGCGTCGAAGACGAAGCGCAGCAGCGTGAGCATCAGTACGGGGACCAGGAGCATCAGCGCGATGGAGCGCGGGTCGTGGCGGAGCTGGCGCAGGACGCGGGCGGCGGTGGCGGCGGTGCGGGAGAGGAAGAGCGTGAGGTGCGCCCTCGAAGGGCCGGTGGCGGGCGCGGGGCCGGTGGCGGCGGGTGATGGACTGGCGGTGGCGGGTGACGGACGGGCGTTCATCGGCTCTCCTCCCGGGGGGCGGTCGCGTTGGCTTCGTCGACGAGGCGGAGGAAGCCCTCCTCGACGGTGGCGGAATGGGTACGGGCGCGCAGTGCGTCGGGGGTGTCCTGGGCGAGGATGCGGCCCTCGCGCATGAGCAGCAGGTCATGGCAGCGCTCGGCCTCGTCCATGACGTGGGAGGAGACGAGGATCGTCGCGCCGCGGGTGGCGGCGATGTCGTGGAAGAGGTTCCACAGGTCGCGGCGCAGGACGGGGTCGAGGCCGACCGTGGGTTCGTCGAGGACCAGGAGCTCGGGGGTGCCGAGCAGGGCGACGGCGAGGGAGACGCGGCTGCGCTGGCCGCCGGAGAGGTTGCCGGCCAGGGCGTCGGCGTGGGTGGTGAGGTCGACGTCGGTGATGGCGCGGGTGACGGTGTCGGCGCGGCGGTCGGCGGCGGCCCGGCCGGGGTCGAGGACGGCGGCGAAGTAGTCGAGGTTCTGCCGGACGGTGAGGTCGTCGTAGACGGAGGGTGCCTGGGTGACGTAGCCGATGCGCGAGCGGAGCTCGGGGTGGCCGGCGGGGAGGCCGAGGACGTCGAGGGTGCCGGTGACGTGGGCCTGGGTGCCGACGACGGCGCGCATGAGGGTGGACTTTCCGCATCCGGAGGGGCCGAGGAGGCCCGTGATGCGGCCGCGGGGGACGTCGAAGGCGATGCCGTCGAGGACGGTGCGGGGGGCGCGGCCGGTGCCTCGGCGGACGGTCAGGCCGTGGGCGTGCACGGCGGCCGTGACTCCTTCGGACTGGTTATTCATCATGTGATGAATAATGCTCCCGGCTGTGCCGGGACGTCAACCGCGGCGGAGGCGGGGCTCGGGGCCGACCGGGCCGGGGCGGGGCGGTCCACCCCGGCCGGGGCCGGGGCGCGGGCCCCGGGACTACTTCTTGCGCTTGGGGCGGCGAGCGGCCGGGTTGCCCGTACGGGAGCCGCGGCGGCGGATGAAATCGGCCGAGGCGCGCTCGTACTCGGCGCGGCGCAGCTTCTCGCCCGGGGCCTCGACCAGGCAGCGCAGGAAGTACGCGATGAGGGAGCCGATGAAACCGATCGCCTTGAGGCCCTTGAGGGCCGCCTCGTCGGAGGACGGGGCCGGGCGGCGGCTGAAGGAGTCCCAGGTCTTGGCGAAGGCGATGGAGCTGGCGATCGCGAAGAGGACCACCACGGAGATGCTGAGGAACGGGCCGACGTTGCCGATCTCCAGGCCCTCATAGGCGAAGCGGAGGACGAAGGCGCCGAGCACGGCGGCGGCCAGCGAGCCGAGGGCGACGCCGGCGCGGCGCAGGGCGTAGCCGCCGTCGTGGTTCACCCAGGTGGTGCCGAAGAAACGGATCGCCTCGGGCTCGGGTCCGGTGGGGGCAGCCGGGGCCGCCGGGGTCGCCGGGGCCGGCTCGGCGGGGGTCTGGTCTCGCTGGTCGTCGCTCACATCAGCGATTATCCCCCGCCGGCCGGGCCGCGCCGGGGCGCGTCTCACGTGTCAGACGGGCGGTCCCGGGGCGCACCCCGGGAGCATCAGCCGCAGCGGTTGGCGACGTAGCCGTCGGTACCCGTCTTCACGTAGGCGTCGGACACGTAGAGCCCGTTCCCGATGCAGTCCCAGATGTTCGTGGTGCCGTACGGGCCGGTGACCGTGGTGCCCGGGCACTGGCAGCGGATCGACACGACGGCGTCGTAGGACAGGACCTTCATGATCGAATAATGGGTGCCCGGACCGCTGCGGACATTCACGCGGTATCCCGGGGCGACCGGAAACGACTCGAATCCGGACTCCGCGGAAAGGATCGCCACCTGATCCCGTTCGCTTTCAACCGACATAAGAAATCTCCCCCTTGAGCATGACGCTCTGCAACTCGCGCAGGGTAGCAGGACCTTACCGATCCATATGGGCCATCGGCTAGGCTCCGGCGGGGGTGGTCGGCAGTGGATTCACTGCGCGCGGAGCGAGCCGGTTTTCCGGAGTACGCCGGGCAGTACCGGCTGGAATCCGTCCTGGGTTCCGGCGGTATGGGGGTGGTGCATCTGGCCACCTCGGCATCCGGGCTGCGGCTCGCCGTCAAGGTCGTGCACGCGCAACACGCGGTGGATCCGGAGTTCCGGGCGCGGTTCCGGCAGGAGGTCGCCGCCGCGCGGCGCGTGAGCGGGGCCTTCACCGCGCCGGTCGTGGACGCAGATCCCGATGCCGAACGGCCCTGGATGGCCACCCTGTTCATCGACGCTCCGACACTCGCCGAGCGCGTACGGGAGCGGCCGCTCGACGAGGCCGAGGCGGCACGGCTCGGCGCCGGACTGGCCGAGGCACTTCGGGACATCCACCGGGCCGGTGTGGTGCACCGGGATCTGAAGCCCAGCAACGTGCTGATGGCGCCCGACGGAGTGCGGGTCATCGACTTCGGGATCTCGCGGCCGACGGACAGCGATCTGCGCACCGAGACCGGGAAGTTGATCGGGACACCGCCGTTCATGGCGCCCGAGCAGTTCCAGCGCCCCCGGGAGGTGGGGCCGGCCGCGGACGTGTTCGCGATGGGCGCCGTACTGGCGCACTCGGTGACCGGCCGGGGCCCCTTCGACTCCGACAGCCACTATCTCGTCGCCTACCAGGTGGTGCACAGCGAGCCGGACCTGACGGGGGTGCCGGCCGGACTCGCCCCGGTCATCGCGCGCTGTCTCGCGAAGGACCCCGCCGACCGGCCCACTCCCGACGCCCTGCTCGGTGAGCTGCGGGCCGCCGCCTATCCGACCGGCGAGGACACCCGGGTCTTCGTCCCGCATCCGCGCCGCCCGCCCGCGGCCGGGTCGAAGCCGGTGGCCGACGACGTCACGCACCGGCGGGTCGGCGCACTGCCCGTGGCCGGACCCGGGGCCGCCCCCGGCCGGTGGCGACGGCGATGGCGATGGCGATGGCGGACCGCCGGGGCGCTCGGGGCCGGGCTCCTCCTGACCGGCGGGGCGGCCGGCGGATATCTGCAGTTCCGGGGGGAGCCGGGCCCTTCCGTACGCACGTCCGCCCAGGAACCGGCGCCCCCCACGCCGCCGTTCGGCCCGTGGGTGACGCCCCTGGAGCCAGGGGCCGGCCAGGGCGGGGGGAACCGCATCGTGTCCTGCTCCGGAGCCGGCGGCGCCCTGTACTGCTCGACGCCCCTCCTGGCCGCCGCCCGGCTGAACCCGGTCGACGGCTCGGTCTCCTGGTCGGTCCGCGCGGCAGCCCCCGGGGTCGACAGCCGGGCCCCGCTGCACGCCGGCGGACTCGTCCTGACGGTGGCCGCGGGCAGCCAGGTCGTACAAGCCCTCGATCCGGAAACCGGTGACCGGCGCTGGCAGAAGGAACTCCCGGCGGGCGCGAGAGTCGTACCGGCAGCCGGGGCGGTACTCCTGGCCGGCGGGGACGGCAAGGTCACCGCCCTCGACGCGGCCACCGGAGCGGTCAGGTGGACGAAGCAGCTCGGTGGCGTGGGTTCCCTCTGGGTCGCCGGCCCCGAGGGGCCGGACGGCCCTGCCCTGTACTGCGCCACCCCCTCCGGGGACGGCAGGACCACCCAGGTCTCGGCCGTCGAGGCCACCGACGGCACGGTGCGGTGGCAGCTGCGCACCGCGGGGACGGCCGAGCCGGTCGGCGTGTCGGAAGGCGTCCTGCACCTGCTGCGGAACGACAACGGTTCGAGGACCCGTGGCGTGCTCCGGGTGGACCTGCGGACCCGGTCGGTGCAGGAGACCCCGCTCCTGGCCGGCCTGCTCCAGGCGGAGGCGGCCGTGAGCGCCGAGGGGGTGGTGTACGCCTTCGGGGCCTCGGGCGCGCTGGCGGCCGTCGGCAAGGACGCGGAGGTGTGGCGGCTGGAGACGGGAGCGGCGGTCGCCTCGCGCCCCGTGCCGGACGGCGGGCGGGTCTACCTGACAGCGGTCGACGGGCGGCTTCTGGCGGTGGACGCCGGGGCCGGCCGCCTCATCGGCCAGACGAAGGCCCGTATGGGTACGGGACACGCGTACAGCGGGACGATCCCCGCCCCCGTGGTGGCGGACGGGCGGGTGTTCGGGACCGCGCCCGACGGGACGGTGTTCGCCGTGGACGCCGCAGATCCCGCCGGGTGGTGAACGGGCCGCGCCCCCGCACCGGGCGGGGCGGGGGCGCGTACGGGCGTAGGAGCGGGGCTCAGCCCAGGAGCGAGACGTCGCGGACCGCACCCTTGTCGGCGCTGGTGGCCATGGCGGCGTAGGCACGCAGGGCCGCGGACACCTTGCGCTCGCGGTTCTTCGGGGCGTAGACGCCGCCGAGGGCCTCGCGGCGGGCCTCCAGGGTGGCGTCGTCCACCAGGAGGTCGATCGAGCGGTTCGGGATGTCGATGCGGATGCGGTCGCCGTCCTCGACCAGGGCGATGGTGCCGCCCGAGGCCGCCTCCGGGGAGGCGTGGCCGATGGAGAGGCCCGAGGTGCCTCCGGAGAAACGGCCGTCGGTGACCAGGGCGCAGGCCTTGCCGAGGCCGCGGCCCTTGAGGAAGGAGGTCGGGTAGAGCATCTCCTGCATGCCGGGGCCGCCGCGCGGGCCCTCGTACCGGATGACGACGACGTCGCCCTCCTTGATCTCCTTGCGGAGGATCTTGTCGACGGCCTCGTCCTGCGACTCGCAGACGACCGCCGGGCCCTCGAAGGTCCAGATCGACTCGTCCACGCCCGCCGTCTTCACGACGCAGCCGTCGACCGCGATGTTGCCGCGCAGGACGGCGAGGCCGCCGTCCTTGGAGTACGCGTGCTGCACGGAGCGGATGCAGCCGCCCTCGGCGTCGAGGTCGAGGGTGCCCCAGCGCTCGGACTGGGAGAAGGCGGTGGCGGAGCGCTTGCAGCCGGGGGCCGCGTGCCACAGCTCCATGGCCTCATCGGAGGCGGTGCCGGAGCGGGCGTCCCACTTCGCCAGCCAGTCCTCCAGGTTCTCCGAGTGGACGGTGGTGACGTCCTTGTTCAGGAGGCCGCCGCGGTGCAGCTCGCCGAGGATGGCGGGGATGCCGCCGGCGCGGTGGATGTCCTCCATGTAGTACGTGCCGCCGGGCGCCACGTTCGGCGCGACCTTGGACAGGCACGGCACCCGGCGGGAGACCGCGTCGATGTCGGTGAGGTCGTAGTCCAGGCCCGCCTCCTGCGCGGCGGCCAGCAGGTGCAGGATCGTGTTCGTCGAGCCGCCCATGGCGATGTCGAGGGCCATGGCGTTCTCGAAGGCCTCGCGGGTGGCGATGGAGCGCGGCAGGACCGACTCGTCGCCGTCCTCGTAGTACCGCTTGGTGATCTCCACGACCGTCCGGCCCGCGTCCTCGTACAGGGCGCGGCGGGCGGTGTGGGTGGCGAGGACCGAACCGTTGCCGGGGAGGGCCAGGCCGATGGCCTCGGCGAGGCAGTTCATCGAGTTGGCGGTGAACATGCCGCTGCACGACCCACAGGTCGGACAGGCGTTCTCCTCGATGCGCAGGACGTCCTCGTCGGAGATGTTCTCGTTGGAGGCGTCGACCATGGCGTCGATCAGGTCGAGCTTGCGGACGGTGCCGTCTTCGAGGATGGCCTGACCGGCCTCCATCGGGCCGCCGGAGACGAAGACGACCGGGATGTTGAGGCGCATGGCGGCCATCAGCATGCCGGGGGTGATCTTGTCGCAGTTGGAGATGCAGATCAGGGCGTCGGCGCAGTGCGCCTCGACCATGTACTCGACCGAGTCGGCGATCAGGTCGCGCGACGGGAGGGAGTAGAGCATCCCGCCGTGGCCCATGGCGATGCCGTCGTCCACCGCGATGGTGTTGAACTCGCGCGGGATCGCGCCCGCGGCGCGGATGGCGTCGGAGACGATCCGGCCGACCGGCGCCAGGTGGGTGTGGCCGGGGACGAACTCGGTGAAGGAGTTGGCGACCGCGATGATCGGCTTCCCGATGTCCGCGCTCGCTACGCCCGACGCACGCATAAGGGCGCGTGCGCCCGCCATGTTGCGGCCGTGGGTGACGGTGCGGGACCTCAGCTCGGGCATCGGGTTCACTCCCCATGGGGTGCGGCCACGCGCGAACGCGGCCGCGGCTGTGGATAGGAATCAGTTACGAGGCTACGCCCCCCGCCCGCCACCCGGACCGTCTGTCCGCATGCCGGGACACCCGGCTCGCTCCTCGGTCACACCCCCGGTCGCGCAGCCGGACGCGCACCCGGTCGCGCCGGCCGTCCGGTGGCCCGGTCCCTCACTCCTCGGTCAGGTACCGCTGGAGCGTGGGGGCCACCAGGGCCACGATGTCCTCCGGGTCCGCGGACGCGAGGGGCTCGACCTGGACGACGTAGCGCAGGATCGCGATACCGACCATGTGCGAGGCCGCGAGCTCGGCGCGGAACGTCGGATCGGGCACGTCGAGATCGGCGGCGACCCGCTCCAGGACCCGGCGCAGGACGAGGCGGCGCAGCACCTTCGCGGCAGCCTCGTGGGTGAGCGCCGAGCGGATGACGGCGAGGAGGGGGGCGCGGGTCGCCGGGTTCTCCCAGATCCCCAGGAAATAGCGGGCCAGGCGCTCGCCGATGCCCTCGGGGCCCTCGCCGATGACCGCGGGGACCAGGAGCGCGGGCTCCATGCTCAGCTCGATGGCCGCGGCGAACAGGTCGTCCTTGCTGCCGAAGTAGTGGTGGACCAGCGCCGGGTCCACACCGGCCGCCTTGGCGACACCGCGTACGGAGGTCTTGTCGTAGCCGCGCGCCGCGAACTCGGAGCGGGCGGCGAGGCGGATGCGCTCCTGCGTGCCGGGGCCCTCCTCGGCCTCGTCCTGGCGGGGCCGGCCGGGGCCACGGCGGGGTTTCACGGGTTCCGTCATGGGCGCCGGACCCGCAACGGGGTGCCGGGGGCACTGGGGGCGGCGGCGAGATGGAGCCGGGTGAAGGCGAGGGCCTCGGCGAGATCGGCCTCGCGTTCAGCGGAGGACATCGCGCGTCGGGTGTTGACCTCGATGACGACGTGACCGTCGAAGGACGTACGGGCGAGCCGCTCCAGCAGCTCGGCGCAGGGCTGCGTACCGCGGCCGGGGACCAGGTGCTCGTCCTTGGCGGATCCGTTGCCGTCGGCGAGGTGGACGTGCGCGAGCCGGTCGCCCATCCGGTCGATCATCGCGATGGCGTCGGTACGGGCGGTCGCGGTGTGGGACAGGTCGACCGTGAAATGCCGGTAGTCGTCCTTGGTGACGTCCCACTCGGGGGCGTACGCGAGCATCTCGCGGTCGCGGTAGCGCCAGGGGTACATGTTCTCCACGGCGAAGCGGACGTCGGTCTCGTCGGCCATCCGCCAGATGCCGGTGACGAAGTCGCGGGAGTACTGGCGCTGCCAGCGGAACGGCGGGTGCACGACGACCGCGCTCGCACCGAGCCGCTCGGCCGCCGCCTGGGCGCGCCGGAGCTTGGTCCACGGGTCCGTGGACCAGACGCGCTGCGTGATGAGGAGGCAGGGGGCGTGGACGGCCAGGACCGGCACCTGGTGGTCGTCGGAGAGGCGCCGCAGGGCGTCGATGTCCTGGCTGACCGGATCCGTCCAGACCATGACCTCGACGCCGTCGTAGCCGAGGCGCGCGGCGGTCTCGAAGGCGGTCGCCGTCGACTCCGGATAGACGGAGGCGGTGGAGAGGGCGACTTTCGCGGTCGGAATGCGGACTGGTTCTGCCACGCAGAACAGGGTACGGGCCCACACCCGCCCCCGGACGTGACGACCACCACGCAGGGTCGTAGCGGCTCCGCCCCTACGACGGAACCGTCGGCATGTGGTCCAGGCGGCGGAGGATGACCCCCTCGCGCAGGGCCCACGGGCAGATTTCGAGGTCGTCGACGCCGAAGAGGTCCATCGCGCCCTCCGCGACCAGCGCGCCCGCCAGGAGCTGGTTCGCGCGGCCTTCCGAGACGCCCGGCAGCGCCGAGCGCTCCGCCGTCGTCATCGTGGCCAGGCGCGGGACCCACTCCTCCAAGGCCTTGCGGGTCAGGTCCCGCTGGACGTACAGGCCGTCCGCCGAGCGGGCCGCGCCCGCGATGCGGGCCAGCTGCTTGAAGGTCTTCGACGTCGCCACCACGTGGTCCGGCGCGCCGAAGCGGCGGAATTCGCCCACGGTCCGGGCGATCTGGGCCCGCACGTGCCGCCGCAGCGCCCGGATGTCCGCCGCGTCGGGGGGGTCGCCCGGCAGCCAGCCGGCCGTGAGGCGGCCCGCGCCCAGGGGGAGGGAGACGGCCGCGTCCGGGTCCTCGTCTATGCCGTACGCGATCTCCAGGGAGCCGCCGCCGATGTCGAGGACCAGCAGTTTCCCGGCCGACCAGCCGAACCAGCGGCGCGCGGCCAGGAACGTCAGCCGGGCCTCGTCCTCGCCGCTGAGGACCGCGAGGTCGACGCCGGTTTCGAGCTTCACCCGGGCCAGGACCTCGTCCGCGTTCGTGGCCTCGCGTACCGCGCTGGTCGCGAAGGGCAGGACGTCCTCGCACCCCTTGTCCTCGGCCGCCTGCACCGCCTCGCCGATCACCGAGACGATGCGCTCGACGCCCTCCGGGCTGACGGCGCCGTGCTCGTCCAGCAGCTCCGCCAGCCGCAGTTCCACCTTGTGCGAGTGCGCCGGCTGCGGGCGCGCGCCGGGGTGCGCGTCCACCACCAGCAGATGGATGGTGTTCGAACCCACATCAAGGACACCGAGTCTCATAGGGGGAAACGCTACTGCGCGGATCGCGCGGGGGTTGCGTAAGGGGCGCTTACGCTTGGGTTTGTGCCACATACGAAGAAGGCCAACAAGTCCCGGACGAAAAAGGCCAAGGCCCCGGCCGAGGTCGCGGTAGCGGTCGCGCCCGACGGGAAGGGGCTCGACGACAAGGGGCTCGACGAGAAAGCGCTCGACTTCCCGCGGGCCTGGGTGGAGTTTCCCGACCCCGGCGACGACGAACAGATCTTCCGCTGCGACCTGACCTGGCTGACCTCGCGCTGGACCTGCATCTTCGGCAGCGGCTGCCAGGGCATTGCGGCGGGCCGGGCGGCCGACGGCTGCTGCACGCTCGGCGCGCATTTCTCCGACGAGGACGACGAGAAGCGGGTCGCGGAGAACGTCGCCCGGCTGACGCCCGACCTGTGGCAGTTCCACGACGTCGGTACGGAGTCCGGCTGGGTGCAGAAGGACGACGACGGAGAGCGGCAGACCCGACGGTGGGAGGGGTCGTGCATCTTCCAGAACCGGCCCGGTTTCGCCGCGGGCGCCGGATGTTCGCTGCACATCCTCGCGCTGCGCGAGGGCCGCGAGCCGCTGGAGACCAAGCCCGACGTCTGCTGGCAGCTGCCGATCCGGCGTACGTACGACTGGATCGACCGGCCCGACGACACCCGCGTGCTCCAGGTGTCGATCGGCGAGTACGACCGCCGCGGCTGGGGCCCGGGCGGCCACGACCTGCACTGGTGGTGCACGTCGGCCACCTCCGCGCACGGCGCCGGGGAGCCGGTGTACGTGTCGTACCGCGCCGAGCTGACGGAGCTGATGGGCAAGGAGGGGTACGAGGCCCTCGTGGAGCTGTGCGAGGCGCGGCTGGCCTCCCTGCTGCCGATGGCCCCGCACCCGGCCGACCCCGCGTAGGGGCGCCGGGCCGGGCGTAGGCGCGAACCGGCTGGCGTAGGCGCGCGTCGGCTCCCGCCACAGCCGCGGCCCCGGCTCCTCCTATTCCCCCTGGGAGGCCGACGGGGAGGGGTCCGAGCCCGGCCCGGGCCCGGGGCCGGGGGAAACCGTTCCTCCTGGCCCGTCCGACGGTGTCGGCGTGGGTGTGGGCGACGGCGGCGGGGCCGTCGGCTGCGTCGGCGTCGGGCTCGGCGTGGGTGTCGGGTCCGGGGACGGCGGCGGCGTCGCGGAATCCGTCGGCACCGGTGCCGGGCGCCCGCGGCCGTGGATGGAGACGACCGCACCGCCCGGATCCACCCCCACCCGGGCCGTCCAGGCACCCACGGGCTGGGATTCGGTGTCCACGGCGATCCGCAGGGTGACCGATTCTCCGGGAGCCAGCGTGCCCGCGGTCCGGCTCGCGCGCAGCCAGGGGCCGTCGGACCAGAGCCGCCAGTCCACCGGGGCGCCGCCCGACGCGGTGAGGGTGAGCCAGGTGGTCGTGCCTCGGGAGGACGCGGCCACGGTGAGGCGGCCGGGGCCGCCGACGCGGTCGGGGGCCGCCGGGGGGCCGCTGCTGATCACCTCGACGGAGACGTCGGGGGCGGCGCTGCCGGGGGCGAAGCCGGGTCCGCCGGTGGTGGTGGCGGCGTTGCCGGTGTTCTCGTAGGCCGTCAGCGGGCTGCCGTCCGTACCGGGCGGCGGGATCTCGGCGTCGCTCGCGGAGATACGGGTTCCGGCGCCGTCGACGGGTTCCCCGGTGCTGGGTGCTCCCCGGTACGCCGCCCACAGGGCCAGGACGGGCGCGGCGACGACGGTGGCGACCACGGTCGTGGTCACGGCCCGGGCGCGCAGCCGGTCGCGGCGGGCCGCGCGGTCCTTGGGGTCCATCGGGAAACCGGTGCGGTGGAAGCGGGGTCCGGGTCCACGGCGCCGGCCGCCGGAGCGCAGCATCGCCGCGTGGACGGCGGTACGGGGCGCCGGAACCAGCGGGAGGGCCGCCGTCTCGATGCCGCCGGAGCCCGGCCAGGGGGCCGCGGCGCCCACGCGCTCGGCGACGCGGCGGCAGCGCGGGCAGTCGTCGACGTGCCGGACGAGCTCGGCGCGCAGGGTGGTGGACAGCAGGACCTGGCCGTCGCCGGTGAGGCGGGACACGGTGGGGCAGTTGCCGGTCTCGACGACCGCCAGGGCGGCGCGGGTGCGCTCCACCTCGCAGGCGGCGCCGGAGAGCAGCTCGCGGGCGGTGGTCGGCGGGGTGCCGAGGACGGCCGCGAGCTCGGGAACGCCGAGGCGGTGGCGGACGGCGAGTTCGAGGGCCTCGCGCTGCTCGGGCGTGGTTCCGGCGGCTTCCGGCCAGGCGAGCCGGGCCAGCTCGGTGCGCCGGTAGGCGCTCACGTCGAGGACTCGGCGGGCGCCCGCCCCGTAGCCCGCCCCGTAGCCGGGGTCGTAGCCGGGGTCGGCCCCGCGCTCGGCGTCCGGCGTCCCGTCGCCATCACCCGGCGCGCGTTCGCGTTCCGTGCGCTCCGGCGCACGCCGGGCGGAATGCGCTCCCACTCGCGTGCGCCGCTGTTCGCCGAGCCGGCGCAGGCATCCCCAGCGGGCGAGGGCGTACAGCCAGGCCCGCCGGTCCCCCTCGTCCGGGCACCGGCCGGGGTACCGCTCGGCCACGGCGAGGACGTCGCCGAGCACGTCGGTGGCGGTGTCGTGGTCACACAGGACCGAGAGGCAGTACGTGAACAGGCCGTCGAGGTAGGGCTCGTGGCGGAAGGGGGGCGGCTGCTCTTCTTCGAGGGGCGTGCGGCCGTGCGCCCGGTGTGCGCCGGAGCGCGATGTTGGGTGTGGCTGGTTGCTGCTGTTCACCCGGCGACCGTAGGCGGCACGCCGTCGGCGCCCGGGAAGCCTTCCGCAGTTTTAGCCCTTACGGGTGAACAGATCGGTAAGACGCTGACGGACTCCCTGACGAAAGCCCCGCCGCGAGAGGCCCGCGGCCCGCGCCGCGGGGGCGCGGCCGGTCCGACCGCCCGTGCCCCCCCCCACCGCGGCACGGCCTGTCAGTGGCGGGGGCTACCGTGGCCCGCATGGCAGCCCGTACATCTCGTTCATCCGCCAAGGACCGGCCGTCCTACCGTTGTACCGAGTGCGGCTGGACGACCGCGAAGTGGCTGGGGCGGTGTCCCGAGTGCCAGGCGTGGGGCACCGTCGAGGAAATGGGCGCGCCCGCCGTGCGGACCACCGCGGCCGGCCGGGTGTCCACCGCCGCACTGCCGATCGCGCAGGTCGACGGCCGGTCGGCGACCGCGCGCGGCACCGGCGTGGACGAGCTGGACCGGGTGCTCGGCGGCGGGCTCGTGCCCGGCGCCGTGGTGCTGCTCGCCGGGGAGCCGGGCGTCGGGAAGTCGACGCTGCTGCTGGACGTGGCGGCGAAGGCGTCCAGTGACGAGCACCGCACCCTGTACGTCACCGGTGAGGAGTCGGCGAGCCAGGTCCGGATGCGGGCCGACCGGATCGGCGCCCTGAGCGACCACCTGTACCTCGCCGCCGAGACCGACCTGTCCGCCGTACTGGGACACCTCGACGCCGTGAAGCCGTCGCTGCTGATCCTGGACTCCGTACAGACCGTCGCCTCGCCCGAGATCGACGGCGCCCCCGGCGGCATGGCCCAGGTGCGCGAGGTGGCCGGGGCCCTGATCCGGGCCTCCAAGGAGCGCGGGATGTCCACCCTGCTCGTGGGCCACGTCACCAAGGACGGGGCCATCGCCGGCCCCCGCCTCCTGGAGCACCTGGTCGACGTCGTCCTCAGCTTCGAGGGCGACCGGCACGCCCGGCTGCGGCTCGTGCGCGGCATCAAGAACCGGTACGGCGCCACCGACGAGGTGGGCTGCTTCGAGCTGCACGACGAGGGCATCACGGGGCTCGCCGACCCGAGCGGCCTGTTCCTGACCCGGCGCGCCGAGGCCGTGCCCGGGACGTGCCTGACCGTGGCCCTGGAAGGAAAGCGTCCGCTGGTCGCCGAGGTGCAGGCGCTCACGGTGGACTCCCAGATCCCCTCCCCGCGGCGGACCACCTCGGGCCTGGAGACCTCCCGCGTGTCGATGATGCTGGCGGTGCTGGAGCAGCGCGGCCGGATCACCGCGCTCGGCAAGCGCGACATCTACAGCGCCACCGTGGGCGGCGTGAAGCTCACCGAGCCTGCCGCCGACCTGGCGATCGCGCTCGCGCTGGCCTCCGCCGCCAGTGACGTCCCGCTCCCGAAGAACCTCGTCGCCATCGGCGAGGTCGGGCTGGCCGGTGAGGTGCGGCGCGTGACCGGCGTACAGCGGCGGCTCGCGGAGGCGCACCGGCTCGGCTTCACGCACGCCCTGGTGCCGTCGGATCCGGGGAAGGTGCCGGCCGGCATGAAGGTCATCGAGGTCGCCGACATGGGTGACGCGCTCCGGGTGCTGCCGCGCGGCCGGTCCCGTACCCCGGCCAAGGAGCGGACCGGCGAGTAAGGGCGGTCGCGCCGCTGGTCAGGGGGTGCGTAGGGGGTCCCCGTACGCCGTACCTGGCCAAGCCACGGCGGGGGCGCAGCGCGCGCCGGTAGACTTTGGGCTGGTCCGCCCGGCCGTACGCACGTCTTCGTGCCCGCGGCACTGGGCGGCGCAACCCGCGACCGGAGGAGTGCAGTGGCAGCCAAGGACGGGGCAGCAGCATCCGGAAAGTCGGGCGCGAGCTCCAAGCAGGAAGCCATGATGCGCGCCTCGCTGAGCGCGGTCGCACCTGGTCAGCCGCTGCGTGACGGCTTGGAGCGGATCGTCCGCGGCAACACCGGTGGCCTCATCGTCCTCGGGATGGACAAGAGCGTCGAAGCGATGTGCACCGGCGGCTTCGTCCTGGACGTGGAGTTCACCGCGACCCGGCTGCGCGAGCTGTGCAAGCTCGACGGCGCGCTCATCCTCGACAAGGACATCACCAAGATCCTGCGGGCCGGCGTGCAGCTGGTGCCGGACGCGTCGATCCACACGGAGGAGACCGGAACCCGGCACCGCACCGCGGACCGCGTGTCGAAGCAGTGCGGGTTCCCCGTCGTGTCCGTGTCGCAGTCGATGCGGCTGATCGCGCTGTACGTGGACGGCGAGCGCCGCGTCCTGGAGGAGTCCGGGGCGATCCTGTCGCGGGCGAACCAGGCGCTGGCCACGCTGGAGCGGTACAAGCTGCGGCTGGACGAGGTCGCGGGCACGCTGTCGGCGCTGGAGATCGAGGACCTGGTGACGGTCCGCGACGTGACGGCGGTCGCGCAGCGGCTGGAAATGGTCCGCCGGATCGCGACCGAGATCGCCGAGTACGTGGTCGAGCTCGGCACGGACGGGCGGCTGCTGTCGCTCCAGCTGGACGAGCTGACGGTCGGGATCGAGCAGGAGCGGGAGCTCGTGATCCGGGACTACGTGCCGGAGCCGACGGCGAAGCGTTCCCGCACGGTGGACGAGGCCCTCGCGGAACTGGACGCGCTGACGCATCCGGAGCTGCTGGAGCTCGCGATCGTGGCGAAGGCGCTGGGGTACACCGGCTCGCCGGAGACCTTGGACTCGGCGGTGTCGCCCCGCGGCTACCGGCTGCTGGCGAAGGTGCCGAGGCTGCCGGGGGCGATCATCGAGCGGCTCGTGGAGCACTTCGGCGGACTGCAGAAGCTGCTCGCCGCGAGCGTCGACGACCTGCAGACGGTGGACGGTGTGGGCGAGGCCCGCGCGCGCAGCGTCCGCGAGGGGCTGTCGCGGCTGGCGGAGTCCTCGATCCTGGAACGGTACGTCTAGCCCTCCCCTTACGGATCTCCTCCGGCCCCCGCAGAGGGGCCGGAGGCAGGGCGCGCCCCGGGGCTACTCCGGCTTGAGGACGAATGAGGTGCGGGCCACCGGGAGGCCCGGGGACTTCACCTCGACCACGTAGGTGTCCGGGGCCGCGGTGCCCGCCGGAGGCGACTGGCACTGGTCGGGGGCGCTGAACCTGCGGTCCCATTCCAGCTGTTGCTTCGTCTCGCCCTGCGCGGGGAGGCGGAAGAAGGCGTTGGCCGCGCCGGCCGGGCAGTCCGCCGAGGACCAGACCGCCTTGTTCGCGCTCGCCTGAAGGATGGTCACGACCGCCTGCTTCGGGCCGAGATCGGCCTTGCAGGTGGTGCCGGAGACGTTGCGGGCGATCAGTTCGAGGCGGGGCTTCTCGTTCGCCTCGTACTCGTTCTTCACGCTCTTGACCTCCCACTGGAGCGCGCTCGGCGTGCACGTGGGAAGCCCGGAGTCCGCCGGGACGTGGGCCGGGCCGCCGTCGGCGCCACCGGAGCCCGATCCGGACCCGGAGCCGTTGGAGCCCGCGGCGCCGCCCGGTTCGCCGTTCTTGCCCGTGCCGGCGGTGCCGCCGCCCTCGGAGCCCGTACCGCCCGCGCCCGACTCCGGGCGGCCGCCCGGTGCCTGACTGATCGCCGGCCCCGAGCCGGACGGACCGGGGGTGATCGAGGCGATGGGATCGGGCCCGCCTTGACCCTTCCCGTTCGTACTCGACTTCCCCCCGCCGGAACTGACGGTCCATACGGCGAGGAGCGCGAGGAGCGCGACGACGGACGCCAGCACAGCCCTCCGTCGCCAGTAGATGGAGGAGGGGAGCGGCCCGACCGGATTGCGCAGAGATCCCACGGACGGAACTTTACGAGAGTTCGCGGCCCGATCCGTGCCCCACATGCCGCCAAGCAGGCTGGATTTGCCGATGATCGGCCTGCGGGCGCGATCCGGAGCGCCCAGAACAGGCCAGGGGTCCCGTGAGGAGCTTGACCGGCCTTCGGTACCGTCGGTGACCATGGACAGCTCCGACCTCTATCGCGACATCATCGGCTTCGCCCACTCCACACCCCCCTGGGTGCAGTCGGTGTTCGAGCACTGGACGGAGTACGGGCTCCTGCTCTTCGGCGCGCTCTTCATAGCCGTCTGGTGGCGCTCGCGCGGACGGGCGGACCCGCGGACGGTGGCGCTCGCCGTCCTCGCGCCCCTGGCCACCGCCGTCGCGTACGTCACCTCGGAGCTGGTCAAGTCCACCGTGGACGAGGAGCGCCCCTGCCGCGCCGTGGCCGGAGCGGCGGCCTCGCTGGTCCCGTGCCCCGCGTTCGGCGACTGGTCCTTCCCCAGCAATCACGCGGCCATCGCGGGCGCCGCCGCCGTCGCGCTGACCATGGCCGTACGCCGCCTCGCGCTGCTGACCGTGCCGCTCGCGCTGCTGATGGCGTTCTCCCGGGTCTTCGTCGGCGTGCACTATCCGCACGACGTGGCGATGGGCCTGCTCCTCGGCGGTTCGCTGGCCGCCCTCTTCCTCCTCGGGTTCACCGGTCCGATCAGTGGGATCACCGCCGCGGTCCGGGCGAGCGGGGTGCCCGCCGCTGTCTGGTTCACGGGCACGGGCCGGGCACGGTAAGCCCGAAACATGCCAGGATGCCGTCTGCCATGACTGCATCCGCATCCGTATCCCCCGCATCCCACGAATCCGCCGAGCGCGCCGGATCCGCCGAGCCCGCCGGATCCGCCGGCTCGGGCTCCGGCCCCGTCTCCCACGCGCTGCACTCCCCCGTCATCGCGTGGTTCGACGAGCACGCCCGCGACCTGCCCTGGCGCCGCCCCGAGGCCGGCCCCTGGGGGGTCATGGTCAGCGAGTTCATGCTCCAGCAGACCCCCGTCAGCCGGGTCCTGCCGGTCTACGAGCAGTGGCTCGCCCGGTGGCCGCGTCCGGCCGACCTGGCCGCCGAGGCCCCCGGCGAGGCCGTACGGGCCTGGGGGCGGCTCGGCTACCCCCGCCGCGCCCTGCGGCTGCACGGCGCGGCCGTCGCGATAACGGAGCGGCACGGGGGCGACGTACCGCGGGAGCACGCACAGCTGCTCGCGCTGCCCGGCATCGGGGAGTACACGGCGGCGGCCGTGGCGTCGTTCGCGTACGGGCAGCGGCACGCCGTGCTCGACACCAACGTCCGGCGGGTCTTCGCGCGCACCGCCGGCGGGGTCGAGTACCCGCCCACCGCCACCACCGCGGCCGAGCGGCGCCTCGCCCGGGCCCTGCTCCCCGCGGACGAGGAGACCGCGGCCCGCTGGGCGGCGGCCTCCATGGAGCTCGGCGCGCTGGTGTGCAAGGCCAAGAGCCCGGACTGCGGGCGCTGCCCGGTGGCCGGGCTGTGCGCGTGGCGGCTCGCCGGGAAACCTGCGCACGAGGGTCCCCCGCGGCGCGGGCAGACGTACGCCGGGACCGACCGGCAGGTGCGCGGCAGGCTCCTCGCGGTGCTCCGGGAAGCGGTGGGGCCGGTTCCGCAAGCGGTACTGGACACCGTCTGGGACGAGCCGGTGCAGCGGGCCCGCGCTTTGGACGGGCTGGTCTCCGACGGCCTCGTGGAACCGCTCGCGGGCGCCATGTACCGGCTCCCGCTGACGTGATCCGCAGCCGCCGCGGCAGCCCAGGAAGCTGAGGCGCACATTCCACATCCGGCGGGCGAAACCGCAGCTCACGGGCACTGTTACACAACCTATGGGTGTCCGTGCGCCCACCGAAGGCTGGCCCGCACAGGCTCGTGACAACGCCTCCGTACCGTCGGTCCCCGTAAGGCAGCGGAAGAGCGGTTGCACGGAACGGAGGCGGTCTGAGATGGCGCACGGCGAGGTACTCGAATTCGAAGAGTACGTACGCACTCGGCAGGACGCGCTGCTGCGCAGCGCCCGGCGCCTGGTCCCGGACCCCACCGACGCGCAGGACCTCCTGCAGACCGCCCTCGTGCGCACCTACGGCCGCTGGGACGGCATCGCCGACAAGTCCCTCGCCGACGCCTACCTCCGCCGGGTCATGATCAATACGCGTACCGAGTGGTGGCGCGCCCGGAAGCTCGAAGAGGTCCCCACCGAGCAGCTCCCCGACGCCTCCGTCGAGGACGGCTCCGACCAGCGCGCCGACCGCGCCCTGCTGATGGACATCCTCAAGGTGCTCGCGCCCAAGCAGCGCAGCGTGGTCGTGCTGCGACACTGGGAGCAGATGAGCACCGAGGAGACGGCCGCGGCGCTCGGAATGTCGGCGGGAACCGTGAAGAGCACGCTGCACCGCGCACTGGCCCGCCTCCGGCAGGAGCTGGAGAGCCGGGATCTCGACATGCGCGCGCTGGAACGCGGTGACCACACCACCCGGTACGAGGGGCGTGAGCGGTGCGCGGCCTGAACGGCCAAAGCCTGGACGGCGGAGGTTCTCCCCCGGCTACCGCCGGGAGGTACCCCCTGGTGCTGATGTCGGCGGGGACGGTCGTCCTCGTCGGCACAGCGCTGTTCGCCGTCGGATGCGCCACCGGCGGCACCGGCCTGCGCGACGGCGGGCCCGCCCGCAGCGAGTCCGCGGCCAAGACCGGGCCGGCGGCAGCGCCCTCGGCCGAACCGTCGCCGGACGCCTCTTCCGGTTCCGTGGCCGCCTCCGGCAAGCCCCCCAAGAAGGTCGACCTGATCGCCCTGCTCAAGGCGGACCCCAAGGTCAGCCCGGAGATCAAGCGCGATCTCAAGCCCTGCTCGGGCAAGGAGTACCCCGTCGACGTGAGCTACGGGAAGGTCACCGGCAGCCCGGTCGTCGACATCGTCGTCAATGTCCTGTCCTGCGCCGACGCGTTGGGCCGCGGCTCGTACGTGTACCGCGCGGACGGCGGAGCGTACGAGAATGTCTTCTCGGACGAACAGCCGCCCGTCTACGCCGAGATCGACCGGGGCGACCTGGTGGTGACGAAGCCGGTCCTCTCGAAGAGCGACGCGCTCGCCTACCCCGCCGGCGAGGACGTGATCACGTACCGCTGGGACGGGGGGAAGTTCACCGAGCGCGACCGGGTGCACTCGGAGTACAGCAACGTGGTCGACGGCGGTGGCCAGCCCGCCCCGGCGACGACCTACAGAGACTGAAGCACGTAAGACCGAGTACCGAAGAACTGAGGCGAGGCTTCCGCATGGCCGAGACCCATGTCCTGTTCGTGGAGGACGACGACGTCATCCGCGAGGCCACGACCCTGGCGCTGGAACGCGACGGGTTCGTGGTCACCGCCATGCCCGACGGCCTGTCGGGCCTGGAGTCCTTCCGGGCCGACCGGCCCGACATCGCGCTGCTCGACGTGATGGTCCCCGGCATGGACGGCGTCAGCCTGTGCCGCCGCATCCGCGACGAGTCCACCGTCCCCGTCATCATGCTGTCGGCGCGCGCCGACAGCATCGACGTCGTGCTGGGCCTGGAAGCGGGCGCCGACGACTACGTCACCAAGCCCTTCGACGGTTCGGTCCTCGTCGCCCGGATCCGCGCGGTGCTGCGCCGCTTCGGCCACGCCGGCGGTCCGCAGAACGGCGGCGGCTCCGACGAGGCACCCGACGGGGAGCGCGGGGTGCTCACCTTCGGTGACCTGGAGGTCGACACCGAGGGCATGGAGGTGCGCAGGGCGGGCGCCGCCGTGGCGGTGACGCCGACGGAGATGCGGCTGCTGCTGGAGTTCTCCTCCGCGCCCGGCACCGTCCTGTCGCGCGACCGCCTGCTGGAGCGGGTCTGGGACTACGACTGGGGCGGCGACACCCGCGTGGTCGACGTCCACGTCCAGCGGCTGCGGACGAAGATCGGGCAGGACCGGATCGAGACGGTCCGAGGCTTCGGATACAAGCTCAGAGGATGAGGCGCTTCACCCTGCGTACGGGGATCCGCTGGAAGATCACCCTCGCCATCGCCGCCGTGGGCGCGCTCACCGCGGTCGCGCTGAGCCTGGTGGTGCACAGTGCTGCCCGCGTGTCGATGCTGGAGAGCGCACGCGAGTCGGAACTGGACCGGGTGCAGTACATCGCGCGCATCGCCGAGGGCGGGCGCAAGCCCGTCATGGGAGCCAAGCTCAACGACCCGGAGTTGCCCGCCGAGCTGCGGGAGAAGGTCCGGTCGGGGCGGCGCGGGACGTACGTCCAGGAGCACCCGAAGGGGCTCCCCGAGGTCTGGGCCGCCGTACCGCTCGGGAACGGCCAGGTGCTGTCCCTTCACCACCAGTTCCGGGAGAGCGCCAACATGGTGCGCGACCTGGACCGGGCCCTCGTCGTCGGCTCCCTCGCCGTCGTGATCGGCGGCTCGGCGCTCGGCGTGCTCATCGGCGGCCAGATCTCCAGCCGGCTGCGCAAGGCCGCGGCGGCCGCGCAGCGGGTGGCGCACGGGGACCCCGAGGTACGGGTCCGGGACGCGGTCGGCGGCGTCGTACGGGACGAGACGGACGACCTGGCGCGGGCGGTGGACGCCATGGCGGACGCCCTCCAGCAGCGGCTGGAGGCCGAGCGGCGGGTGACCGCGGACATCGCGCACGAGCTGCGGACCCCGGTGACGGGCCTGCTGACGGCTGCGGAACTGCTGCCTCCGGGGCGCCCGACCGAGCTGGTACGGGACCGGGCGCAGGCGATGCGGGCGCTGGTCGAGGACGTGCTGGAGGTGGCCCGGCTGGACAGCGCGTCCGAGCGGGCGGAGCTTCAGGACGTGGCGCTCGGCGAGTTCGTGAGCCGTCGGGTGAAGGCGCTGATGCCCGAGGCGTCGGTGCGGGTCGTCGCGGACGAGATCGTCAGCACCGACCCGCGGCGGCTGGAGCGGATCCTCGGCAACCTGCTGGCCAATGCCGCGCGGTACGGGCAGCCGCCGATCCAGGTCGACGTCGAGGGCCGGGTGGTACGGATCCGCGACCACGGGCCGGGCTTCCCGGAGGCGCTGCTGCGCGAGGGACCGAGCCGGTTCCGGACCGGCTCGACCGACCGCGCGGGCGTGGGACACGGGCTGGGGCTGACCATCGCGGAGGGCCAGGCCCGGGTGCTCGGCGCCCGGCTGACCTTCCGCAACGTGGCGGCCCCGGGCGGCGCGGACCACGAGGGCACGGCGGCGGGCGCGGTGGCGGTGCTGTGGCTGCCGGAGCACGCGCCGACGGCGACGGGGAGCTTCCCCGTCATCCAGCTGCCGTAGGGCACGGATCGGTACCGGGCCGTACGCCCCGCGGGGTCGTGACTTAGCATCCGTGGCATGACCGACGGCACGAATCCCCCCAGCAGTCCGCAGCCCGAGCAGCCCTCCCCGGGGAGCGGCGGCTACGGGTTCCCGCCGGGGCCGCCCGCGTCCGGCGGCTACGGCTACCCCTCCGGCGCGCCGGCAGGCGGTGGCGGCTACGGCTTCCCCCAGGCCGGGCAGCCCAACCCGTACCAGCAGGACCCGTACCAGCCGGCACCGAACCAGCAGGACGCGTACGGGCAGGGCGCGGGCGCACCGGGCGCGTGGCCGCCGGCCGCCGACCAGCTCCCCCCGCTCGGCGGGACCGGCGATCAGCCGGACTGGGACGCCCTGGCCGACCGCGCGGCGGCGGACCGGCGCAAGAAGCGGCTGTGGCTCGTGGTCGGCGGGGTGACGGTGCTGGCGCTGCTGGCCGGCGGCGGGACGTTCTGGTTGATGAAGGGCGACGGGGACCCGAATGTCGTCGCCGACGACCAGTCCTCGGCCTCCGCCTCGGCCAAGCCCGGCGAGTCGAAGGCACCGGGGGCGTACACCCCCACCGTCGAGGGCGACGCGACCCTGCTGCGCGACAGCAACGGCAAGCTCGGTATCCGGCTGGGGCCCGACACGCAGATCACACCGCTGGGCAAGCGGTTCCAGATCGTCCTCAAGGGCACCGCGAACTCGTACGCGCAGGCGGCCGAGCCGGCCGTGGACGTGACGAAGAGCTTCACCGTCACGACCCGCCTCTACAACTCGGCCGCCAAGGGCGGGCGGATCGCCGTGAGCCAGGGCGACGGAGAGTCGTTCTCCTTCGAGCTGGGCCTGGACGAGGTGAACGGCAAGCACGCCTGGTTCTTCCGCATCCAGAGCGGGGACAAGGGCGCTGCCGCAACCACCAGGACCGTCGTCGCCGAGGGGGTCAACACCTTCAAGACGGCCACGATGCTGATGGCCACCTACGACGCCGAGAAGAAGACCATCGCCCTCTACGTGGAGGGCAAGAAGGCCGGCGAGGCCCAGGTACCGGGCATCTGGCAGGCCCCCGGCCCGCTCCAGCTGGGGCGCTCCAAGCACCACAACATCTGGATCGGCGCGTGGCAGGGGGCCATGCACAACATACGGATCTACGACACGGCCTTCACGCAGGAGCAGGCCACCGCGTACAAGGAGGGCAAGCTCGGGGCGGCGACGAAGCCGGCCCACTCCTGGCTGCTCACCTGACCGGTCCGTGGGGGCGGCGGATCAGATGCTGACGCCGGCCTTGCGCAGGAAGGCCACCGGGTTGATGGACGAGCCGTAGTTCGGGGTGGTCCGGATCTCGAAGTGGAGGTGCGGGCCGCTGGAGTTTCCGGTGTTGCCGGACAGGGCGATCCGCTGGTCGGTGGAGACCTTCTGGCCGATCTTGACCTGGATCCGCGAGAGGTGCGCGTACTGCGAGTACGTGTTGTTCGCGTGCTTGATCACGATGGCGTTGCCGTAGGCCGGGCCGTCGCCGCCGCCGTTGGGGCCGGCCTTGACGACGACGCCGCTGTGGACGGCGTTGACGGGGGTGCCGACCGGGACGGCGAAGTCCTGGCCGGAGTGCTTGCGGGCCCACATGCTGCCGCCCTTGCCGTAGGTCGCGGACAGCGTGTACTTGTCGACCGGCTTCTCCCACAGGGAGGGCTTCTTCGCGGCGGCGGCCGCGGCCTGGGCGGAGGCCTGCTGGGCCACCAGCTCGGCCGTGCCGGCCAGGGCCGTCCGCGTCGTGTCGGCGAAGGCTGCGGTCGTCCCGGCCCCAAGGGCCAGCACCGCACCGAGAGCGGTGGTGCCGACGGCGATACGGGTACGACGGGTGTTGACGCGCTTCGCGGACATGAAGCAGACCTCCGGGGCCGGGGACGAGGAAGGGTTCACGCCCGTCAGGGGCATGAAGTGACCCGGCACCGTGGAGCGTGTGCCGGGTGGGCTCATCCTTGGTAACCCGTGCCCCCCGGCTTCCCCAAACCCCTCGATTACTACCCGGGCTCGTAGGGGTAGGGGGTGTGACGAAGTCGGTTGACCAGGTGCTTACTGGGCCGCTGAGGGACAAAACGGGTGACTGGATCTACGAAACGTTCTAGTAGGTCCGATTTGCCCTGTGCGGCTTGTCACCGGCGGCCACGCCGGAATGTCGGTTTCAGGACCAAAGACCCGCGGCCCCCGCTGAGCGCTCTCCGACCCCCCACCGAGCCCGCCGAGCCCGCCGAGCCCCCGCCGGGCGCGGACGGCACGGGGGCGGACGGTGGCAGGAACGGAGACGGCACGAGGGCGGCCCCGGAACCTTTCGGTTCCGGGGCCGCCCTCGTGTCCAGCTGTCCGCCCTCGGCGGTTACGCGCCCTTCGAGAGGTCCGGGCCGGAGCCCGTGGCCTCGATCGGGGGGAGGTCCGGCAGAGCCGACTTCTCCTCGCCGCGGAAGGTGAACTTGGCTTCGTCGCCCTCACCCTCCTTGCCGACGACCACGATCTGACCGGGGCGCAGCTCGCCGAAGAGGATCTTCTCCGAGAGCAGGTCCTCGATCTCGCGCTGGATGGTCCGGCGCAGCGGGCGGGCGCCCATGATCGGGTCGTAGCCGCGCTTGGCGAGCAGGAGCTTCGCGTCACCGCTCAGCTCGATGCCCATGTCGCGGTCCTTCAGGCGCTCGTCCACCTTGGCGATCATCAGGTCGACGATCTGGATGATGTCTTCCTCGGTGAGCTGGTGGAAGACGACCGTGTCGTCGACACGGTTGAGGAACTCGGGCCGGAAGTGCTGCTTGAGCTCTTCGTTGACCTTCGCCTTCATCCGCTCGTAGCCGGTCTTCGTGTCGCCCACGGCCGCGAAGCCGAGGTTGAAGCCCTTCGAGATGTCCCGCGTACCCAGGTTGGTCGTCATGATGATGACCGTGTTCTTGAAGTCCACGACCCGGCCCTGGGAGTCGGTCAGGCGACCGTCCTCCAGGATCTGGAGAAGGGAATTGAAGATATCCGGGTGGGCCTTCTCGACCTCGTCGAAGAGGACGACGGAGAACGGCTTCCGGCGCACCTTCTCGGTGAGCTGGCCGCCCTCTTCGTAGCCCACGTAGCCGGGGGGCGAACCGAAGAGGCGGGAAACCGTGTGCTTCTCGCTGAACTCCGACATGTCGAGGGAGATCAGCGCGTCCTCGTCACCGAAGAGGAATTCGGCGAGCGTCTTGGAGAGCTCCGTCTTACCGACACCGGACGGGCCGGCGAAGATGAACGAGCCACCGGGGCGCTTCGGGTCCTTCAGACCCGCACGGGTACGCCGGATCGCCTGGGAGAGCGCCTTGATGGCGTCCTTCTGGCCGATGACGCGGCGGTGGAGCTCGTCCTCCATGCGCAGGAGCCGCGAGGACTCCTCCTCGGTGAGCTTGAAGACGGGAATGCCGGTCGCGGTCGCGAGGACTTCGGCGATGAGCTCGCCGTCGACCTCGGCGACGACGTCCATGTCGCCGGCCTTCCATTCCTTCTCGCGCTTGGCCTTCGCCGCCAGCAGCTGCTTCTCCGAATCACGGAGTGAAGCCGCCTTCTCGAAGTCCTGGGAGTCGATGGCCGACTCCTTGTCGCGACGCACGTTCGCGATCTTCTCGTCGAACTCACGGAGGTCCGGCGGCGCGGTCATCCGGCGGATGCGCATCCGGGAGCCGGCCTCGTCGATCAGGTCGATCGCCTTGTCCGGGAGGAAGCGGTCCGAGATGTACCGGTCCGCCAGCGTCGCCGCCTGGACGAGGGCCTCGTCCGTGATGGAGACGCGGTGGTGGGCCTCGTAGCGGTCGCGCAGGCCCTTGAGGATCTCGATCGTGTGCGGGAGGGAAGGCTCCGCCACCTGGATCGGCTGGAAACGGCGCTCGAGAGCCGCGTCCTTCTCAAGGTGCTTGCGGTACTCGTCCAGCGTCGTGGCACCGATGGTCTGGAGCTCACCACGGGCCAGCATGGGCTTGAGAATGCTGGCGGCGTCGATCGCGCCCTCGGCGGCGCCCGCACCCACGAGGGTGTGGAGCTCGTCGATGAACAGGATGATGTCGCCGCGGGTGCGGATCTCCTTGAGCACCTTCTTCAGGCGCTCCTCGAAGTCACCGCGGTAGCGGGAGCCCGCGACCAGGGCACCGAGGTCGAGGGTGTAGAGGTGCTTGTCCTTGAGGGTCTCGGGCACCTCGCCCTTGACGATCGCCTGCGCCAGACCCTCGACGACGGCGGTCTTGCCGACGCCGGGCTCGCCGATGAGGACGGGGTTGTTCTTCGTACGGCGGGACAGCACCTGCATGACCCGCTCGATCTCCTTCTCGCGCCCGATGACCGGGTCGAGCTTGGATTCGCGAGCAGCCTGGGTGAGGTTGCGGCCGAACTGGTCCAGGACGAGCGAGGTCGAGGGCGTGCCCTCGGCCGGTCCGCCGGCCGTGGCCGACTCCTTGCCGCCCCCGGAGTAACCGGAGAGCAGCTGGATGACCTGCTGCCGGACCCGGTTGAGATCGGCGCCCAGCTTCACCAGGACCTGGGCTGCGACGCCCTCGCCCTCGCGGATCAGGCCGAGCAGGATGTGCTCGGTGCCGATGTAGTTGTGGCCGAGCTGGAGGGCCTCTCGGAGCGAAAGCTCCAGGACCTTCTTCGCCCGCGGGGTGAAGGGGATGTGGCCGGACGGGGCCTGCTGCCCCTGACCGATGATCTCCTCAACCTGCTGGCGAACAGCCTCGAGCGAAATCCCGAGGCTCTCCAAGGCCTTAGCGGCGACACCCTCACCCTCGTGGATCAAACCCAGGAGGATGTGCTCGGTGCCGATGTAGTTGTGGTTGAGCATCCGGGCTTCTTCCTGAGCCAGGACGACAACCCGCCGCGCGCGGTCGGTGAACCTCTCGAACATCGTTTATCGCTCCTCAGAGCGGTCGGGCAGTTCGGGGTCGGTCCCCGCCCTGTCCTTCCGCATGCTAGTCCCGCGGGGCGGGACAGCTCATTCCAACTGCCGACATCCGTTCGCGGCTCACCCCCACGTCGGTGAGGAAAACCGGCTTGAAGAGCCGACAACTGCTCCAACCCGATGGTGCGAGACGATGTTCCCGCAGGCCAGGCAGATACCCGTCACACGTGTACGCCGATGGCGAACGGAAGCCGGTCAAACCAGCGTGTCGCCCCGATCCACTAGGAATGTCTTACCCGTAAGGGCTGACACTCCATGCCCGTGATGGTGGTTCCCTCCGCTACGGGCGAACAAGTTCGCGTGCCGAATGCCGGACTTCACCTGCACGGATGTTTACCCTCCGCTTTGGTTCGGGGGCGGTCCGTCACCATAGCCGTAACCCGGGGGCGTTTCGGGAGTTGCTCCCTGCATGGCTCTCACCGTCCCGCTGCCCCGCGTCCCGCCCGAGGACGACGCGTACGCCTCCTGGTACGAGCGGGTGCTCGGCTGGGCCGTGGCGGGCGGGCCGCCCGCCCAGCTCGTCACCGGGACGCGCTTCGACGTACTGGAGCTGCCGTCCGACGCCGGGGCGGCGCTGCTGAACGGGCCCGTCGCCACGGGTCCGGTGGCGCTCGTGGGGCACAGGATGCGGTTTCTGGTGGCCCCGGGGAGCGCGGAGGAGCTGGACGGGCTGCTCGACTGGCTGGAATGGGGCGGGGTCGCCCTGGATCTCGCCGCCCTGGGTCCGGGTGGCCGGATCACCGCCCCCGTCCCCCCGGGGCTGCCCCCGGGAGAAGGTCCCCGGGGGGCCGCCGTGTGGTTGCGACCCCCCGAGCGGGGATGTGAGGCACTGCTGCCCGCTCTGCCCGGTCCGGGGCAGGGCACAGGGCCCGCCCGCGGACCCGATCTGGCCCGCCTGGTCGCCGCGGCGGCGACGGAATGCCACCGCGCGCGATTGCGGCGAGCCGCGACCCGCGCCCGGGTGCGAGGCGCCGTGGATCAGCCCTTGGCCTTCTCGTAGGCCTCGCGGATCTCGGCCGGGACGCGGCCGCGGTCGTTCACGTTGTAGCCGTTCTCCTTCGCCCACGCGCGGATCTCGGCGGTGTCCGGGTTACCGGTCGCCGCGGCGCGCCCCTTGGCACGGGCCGCGGTGGCACGGCCACCGGTGCGGCGGCCGCCCTTGGTGTACGGGTCGAGCAGACCGCGGAGCTTTTCAGCGTTGGCGGTGGTGAGGTCGATCTCGTAGGTCTTGCCATCCAGAGCGAACGTCACCGTCTCGTCCGCCTCGCCACCGTCGAGGTCGTCGACAAGAAGGACCTGAACCTTCTGTGCCACCGGGATTTCCTTTCATCGAAAAGCAGTACGCGGAAAGGAAACCGCTTTTGCCTGAAAAACACAAACCCCCGGGGAGAGGTTCGAGACCGCAACGGGGCGGGAAACGTGCGCGATTCGGACATAGGCCACAGCCGTGCGGAGCACGGGAAAAGCCGGTAGTCGTCGATCACAGGTGCAGAAGCATCCGACTGTTGCCCAAGGTGTTCGGCTTCACTCGTTCGAGACCGAGGAACTCGGCGACACCCTCGTCATAGGAACGCAGGAGCTCCATGTAGACATCGGTCTCGACCGGGGTCTCGCCGATCTCGACGAAGCCGTGCTTCGCGAAGAAGTCCACTTCGAAGGTGAGGCAGAAAACCCGGCTCACGCCCAGCGCGCGGGCGGTGCGCAACAACTGCTCCAGTACCTGATGGCCCACGCCTGCGCCCTTCAGCTCGCGGTCGACGGCGAGAGTGCGGACTTCGGCGAGGTCTTCCCACATCACGTGGAGAGCGCCGCAGCCGACCACCTGGCCGTCCGAGTCCCGTTCCGCGACCCAGAACTCCTGGATGTCCTCGTAAAGGACGACCGGGGCTTTGTCGAGCAGGATCCGCTGCTGCACGTACTGGTCGAGCAGGCGCCGCAGCGCGGGAACATCACCGGTGCGGGCACGGCGGATCGTCACTGTTTCTGCATGTGCAGCGGAAAACTCTCCCATGCCCGGACGCTATCGCCCCGGCTCGCCCCGTCGCTCGGCGGAGCCCTCTTCGGCCCCGGGCGCGACGGGGGCTTCGGGGGCGGCTTCCGTGTTCCCTTCGGCAGCGGCTTCGGGGGCGGCTTCGGCAGCGGCTTCCGCCGGCGGTCGGACAGCGGGCTCAGCGGCGGACTCGTCGTCGTGCTGGACGATCCGTACGGCATCCCGGAGGGCTTCCCGCTGTTCCGCGGACATCATGCCGAAGAAGGCGACGAGAGCGGCAGCGGGGTTGTCGCTCGTCGACCAGGCTTCGTTCATCAGTGCGGCCGAGTACGCGGCGCGGGTGGAGACCGCCGTATATCGATAGGCGCGGCCTTCGGCTTCCCGGCGGACCCAGCCCTTCTGATGAAGATTGTCCATAACGGTCATGACCGTGGTGTACGCGATGGACCGTTCCTGCTGAAGGTCTTCCAGTACTTCTCGAACGGTGACCGGGCGGTTCCACTGCCACACCCGTGTCATGACGGCGTCTTCGAGTTCTCCCAAGGGGCGAGGCACAACAGCACGATAGGCCGGATTGTGCGGAATTGCCCGACTATTCGGCCGCCAACGCGCAACAGAATCGGCGTACGGCCGGGCAAAGCCGGAAGACGGACCCCGGTCCCGTCGTTCCCGGCGGCCCTACTTCCGAGCCTGCCGGGTGGCCTCGGCCCGGGCGATCACGGCGTCGACCGCCGCGTCTTCCTTGGCCTTGTTGGCGCCACCCTGACTCTTCACGATCGTCACGATGAGAGCGATGAAGAACGCGGCCATCACGATGGGGGGCACGAGCGCGGAGACGTAGTCCATGGCTCCAGACTAACCAGGTCGCGTGCGGGTGGTCTTCGTGGGTCAGCCGGCGGCGTGCCGGACGTCGCGGGCCCGCGGAGACCGCCCGGACGGCACCTGGCCGACGGCGCGGTCGGCCGAAGGGGGCGGGGTGGGCTTGCGGCGTGGCGGGAACACCTCGCCGGGGGTCGGGACCGGCCGCTCCGGGCGCGGGGGCTGCTCGGGCCGCGGCGCCGGGCGCGGCTCCCCTTCCCGGCCGCCATCTTCCCGGCCGCCCTTTTCCCGGCCGCCTCCGTCCCGACCGCCATCGTCGCGCCCGCCATCGTCGCGCCCGCCGCCGTCGCGCCCGCCGCCGTCCCGGCCGCCGCCGTCCCGGCCGCCGGCCAGGGCCAGCAGCCGCGTCCGGGGTACGGGGGCCGTCGACAGCCGCCGGCGTACGGAGCGCTCCGCGACGGCCTGGGCCCGGTCGAGCAGACCCGCCGCGACCGGGTTGGCGCGCAGCGCGCGCAGGGCGGCGAGGTCGTCGGGCCCGGGCTCGTAGTCGGCGGCCAGGGCGTACTGGAGGAGCTCCAGGTACCCGGAGAGGCTGCCGGGCAGGGCGTCCCGGTAGCGGGCCAGGTCGTCGAGGAGGAACGCTCTGAGCCTGCCCGCCTCCTGGACCGCGTCGTCCACCGACCGCGCCAGGCGCAGGCAGTCCTGGACCTCCGCGGCCGCCAGGGGGGCCGAGGAGGACTGAAGGGCGTGGGCGAGCGAGCGCCTGAGCACATGGAGCTCAGCAGCGCTGAACGCCATGCCGCCGCGGGATCCGTAAGGCGTGGGCATGGCCCGAAGATACGCGCTAATCGGACAAAACCCCCTGAGGGCGAGCGATTCCGGCGCGGCGGGCCCCCGTGTGGGTTCCTGGCGGGGCTCAGGGAGGGCTCAGGCGGGGGCTCAGCCGGCTTCCTTGACCGCGCGCAGGAAATCCGCCCAGGCGGCCTGGGTCGTCGCGAGGACGAGGTGCGCCGGGTCGGCGCGGTCGGCCACCCGTACGAGGGTGCCGGGGGCGGCGGCGACGTAGACGCAGGCGTCTTCCTCACCGCAGAACGAGGACTTCTGCCACGTGGGCCGAGCAGCGGTCATGGTGTCTCCTCCGGGCACGGTCGCCGGTAATTCCCGTGGAGGGACGGTATCGCCGCGATGGGGTTCTGCCGGTGACTTCTGCAGAATTCGGTGATTCGTACCCGAAGGCGGGCGTGCTCGGGTGCGGGACCCGCTGCGCGGAACCTTCCACCGCCCCGCCGGTGATTCGTCCCGAAACCGGCGCACTCGGGTGCGGGACCCGCTGCGCGGAACCTTCCACCGCCCCGCCGGTGATTCGTACGGAAACCGGCGCACTCAGGTGCGGGACCCGCTGCGCGGAACCTTCCACCGACCCGCCCCGACCCGCCCCGACCCGCCTCTCCCCGGAACCGGGCTCCGGCCCGGCAGCCGCGCCTCGGGGCCCTACAGCCGCGCCACGAACCCGGCCGCCGCCTCCCGGACGTCCGCCGCCGTCCACGACAGCCCCGGCTCCGTGACCTCCAGCTCCGTCATCGCCAGCCCCGGCGGTCCGTCGGGGGACCAGCGGCGGAAGAGGACCGTGCCCGTCTCCTCAGCCAGCCTCAGACCTGCGTCCGTGAGCCGGTCCGCCTCGTACGGGAGCCACACCTGGAACTGGTGCGTGTGCGGTTCCTCCGGGTGGATGCGGAACCAGGGGACCCCGGAAGCCGAGAACGCCTCGCGCAGGGCGTCGGCCACCACCCGCGCCCGGGCGACGTACGCCGGGAGTCTCGGCAGCTCCGCGTCCAGGCCGGCCAGCGCCGACAGGGCCTGCGGGAACTGGCGGAAGATCTGGCCCCCGTAGCGGTGGCGCCAGACGCGGGTCTCCTCCACGAAGGCGCGCGGCCCGGCCAGGGCCGCCCCGCTGAGGCCGCCGAGCGACTTGTAGAAGGAGACGTAGACCGAATCCGCCAGCGCGGCGATCTCCGGCAGCGGGCGGCCGAAGTGGACGGTGGACTCCCAGAGCCGGGCCCCGTCGAAGTGGACGACCGCGTCGCGTTCCCGGGCCGCGTCGACCAGCGCCGTCAGCTCCTCCCAGGACGGCAGGAGGAAGCCCGCGTCGCGCAGGGGCAGTTCCAGCATCAGCGTGCCGAAGGGTTCCGCGAGGTCCTGGATCTCCGAGGGCTCCGGCTGGCGCGCCTCGGTCGTCGGGTGCACCGTGCGCAGGCCGGACACGGCCGACAGCGCGCCGCCCTCCCACAGCTCCGGGTGGCTCATCGGGTGCAGCGCCACCACCGGGTTCCCGGTCCGGCCCGCCCAGCAGCGCAGGGCGATCTGCTGCGCCATCGTCCCGGACGGGAAGAACGCCGCGTCCTCGGTGCCCAGCAGCTCCGCGACCCGGCGCTCCAGCTCGGCGACGACGCCGCCGCCGTACACGTCGGCCGGCTCGTCCATGTCGTACGGGGCTTCGGCGAGCGAGGCCAGCAGTTCCCCGACCGTGGGTTCCATCAGGCTGCGGGACAGCGTCCGCCCCGCTCCGCGCCAGGCCGCCACCAGCCGCTTCGTACGCTCCGTGTCGTCGCTCATGCCCCCGATCATCGCCGACCGCCCCGAGGGCCAGGGGCTAGCATGGCGACGTATCGTCCGGTACCCCCCGCGGACTGGAACGGAAGGCCTTCCCCGCGTGAACTCATCACAGCAGCCGCGCCCTGCCCGGCTCGCCGTCGGCGTCGTCGGAGCCGGCCGCGTCGGTCCCGCGCTGGCCCGCGCCCTCCAGCAGGCCGGACACCGGCCCGTCGCCGTGTCCGGAGTCTCCGACGCGTCCGTGCGGCGGGCCGAGCGGATGCTGCCCGACGTGCCGCTGGTGACGCCCGCGCAGGTCCTGGAGCGGGCGGAGCTGGTCCTGCTCACCGTCCCCGACGACGCGCTGCCGTCCCTGGTCGCCGGCCTCGCCGAGACCGGAGCGATCCGTCCGGGCCAGCTCCTCGTCCACACCTCCGGCCGGTACGGGGCCGCCGTGCTCGACCCGGCCCGGCGCGCGGGCGCGCTGCCGCTGGCCCTGCACCCCGCGATGACCTTCACCGGCACCGAGGTCGACGTACAGCGCCTCGCCGGCTGCTCCTTCGGCGTCACGGCCCCGGAGGAGCTGCGGCTCGCCGCCGAGGCCCTGGTCATCGAGATGGGCGGAGAACCCGAGTGGATCGCGGAGGAAGCCCGTCCGCTCTACCACGCCGCTCTCGCCCTCGGCGCGAACCACCTGGTCACCCTGGTCGCCCAGTCGATGGAGCTGCTGCGCAAGGCCGGCGTCGAGCACCCCGCCCGGATGCTCGGCCCGCTGCTCGGCGCTGCTCTCGACAACGCGCTGCGCTCCGGCGACGCCGCCCTGACCGGCCCGGTGGCGCGCGGCGACGCCGGCACCGTCGCCGCCCACGTCTCGGAGCTGCGCAAGCACGCGCCCGGCACGGTCGCCGGGTACCTGGCGATGGCCCGCACCACCGCCGACCGGGCTCTCGCCCACGGTCTGCTCAAGCCCGAACTCGCCGAGGACCTGCTCGGCGTGCTCGCCGACGACGCGGCGGAGAAGGGGGGCGGCGACCAGTGACGACCGAACTGCTGCTGCACACCGCCGAGGAGCTGCACAAGCTCCCGCGCACGGGCCGGCGGGCCGTGGTGATGACCATGGGCGCCCTGCACGAGGGCCACGCCACCCTCATCCGCGACGCCCGCGCGCAGGCCGGGCCGGGCGGGCAGGTCGTCGTCACCGTCTTCGTCAATCCCCTCCAGTTCGGTGCGGGCGAGGACCTCGACCGCTACCCGCGCACCCTCGACGCCGACCTGCGCATAGCCCAACGGGCGGGCGCAGACGCGGTGTTCGCCCCCGCCGTGGACGAGGTCTACCCCGGCGGCGCCCCGCAGGTGCGGATCAGCGCCGGCCCCATGGGCGAGCGCCTCGAAGGGGCCACCCGCCCCGGCCACTTCGACGGCATGCTGACCGTCGTCGCCAAGCTGCTCCACCTCACCCGCCCCGACCTGGCCCTCTTCGGCCAGAAGGACGCGCAGCAACTGGCCCTGATCCGGCGGATGGTGACCGACCTGAACTTCCCCGTCGAGGTGGTCGGCGTGCCGACCGTCCGCGAGGAGGACGGGCTCGCGCTCTCGTCCCGCAACCGCTACCTCTCCCCGGCCGAGCGGCGGACCGCCCTCGCCCTGTCCCGCGCCCTGTTCGCCGGGCGGGACCGGCTCGCCGCGCAGGCGGCGCTGCGCGCCCGCGCCGAGGCCTCCCCGGCCAGCGACGAGCGGGCGACCGCGCTGGCCCGGCTCGGCGAGATCCGCGCCTCCGCCGACGCGCACGCCGTCTCCGCGGCGGGCGCCGGGCTGCCGGAGGCCGTACGGGCCGCCGCGCTGCACGTCCTGGAGGAGGCGGGCCGCTACGATCCGCCGCTGGTCCTGGACTACCTGGCGCTGGTGGACCCGCAGGACTTCACCGACGCCGGCCCCGGGTTCACCGGGCAGGCCGTGCTGGCCGTCGCCGCGAAGGTGGGCACGACCCGGCTGATCGACAACATCCCATTGGAGTTCGGAGCACACCCGTGAGCACCCCAGGCGAAGGCCCCGCCGCCGGCGGCACCGGCATACGGCTGCACGCCCCGGCCCCCGGCTGGGCCGTCGACGCGGACGTCGTGGTCGTCGGCTCCGGCGTCGCGGGCCTGACGGCCGCGCTGCGCTGCGCCGCCGCGGGCCGCCGTACCGTCGTGGTCACCAAGGCCCGGCTCGACGACGGCTCCACCCGCTGGGCCCAGGGCGGCATCGCCGCGGCCCTCGGCGAGGGCGACACCCCCGAGCAGCACCTGGACGACACGCTGGTCGCGGGCGCGGGCCTGTGCGACGAGGCGGCCGTGCGGCTCCTCGTCACCGAGGGGCCGGACGCCGTACGCCGCCTCATCGCGACCGGCGCCGTCTTCGACACCTCCGCCGAGACCGGGGAGATCGAGCTGACCCGCGAGGGCGGCCACCACCGCCGCCGGATCGCGCACGCGGGCGGCGACGCCACCGGCGCCGAGATCTCCCGCGCCCTGGTCGAAGCGGTCCACGCGGCGGGCATCGAGACCGTCGAGAACGCGCTCGTACTGGACCTCCTCCAAGACGCGCGGGGGCGTACCGCCGGGGTGACGCTGCACGTCATGGGCGAGGGCCAGCACGACGGAGTCGGCGCCGTCCACGCGCCCGCCGTGATCCTCGCGACCGGCGGCATGGGCCAGGTCTTCTCCGCCACCACCAACCCGGCGGTGTCGACGGGCGACGGCGTGGCCCTCGCCCTGCGCGCCGGGGCGGAGATCTCCGACCTCGAATTCGTGCAGTTCCACCCCACGGTGCTCTTCCTCGGCCCGGACGCCGAGGGGCAGCAGCCGCTGGTGTCGGAGGCGGTCCGGGGCGAGGGCGCGTACCTCGTCGACGCGGACGGCGTCCGCTTCATGGTGGGGCAGCACGAACTCGCCGAGCTGGCGCCGCGCGACATCGTCGCCAAGGGCATCATGCGCCGCATGCAGGTACAGGGCACCCGGCACATGTACCTGGACGCCCGGCACTTCGGCGCCGAGATGTGGGAGCAGCGCTTCCCGACCATCCTCGCCGCCTGCCGCGCCCACGGCATGGACCCCGTGACCGACCTCATCCCGGTCGCGCCCGCCGCGCACTACGCCTCCGGGGGCGTACGGACCGACCTGCACGGCCGCACCACCGTCCCCGGCCTGTACGCGTGCGGCGAGGTGGCCTGTACCGGCGTGCACGGCGCGAACCGGCTGGCCTCCAACTCCCTGCTGGAGGGCCTGGTCTTCGCCGAGCGCATCGCCGAGGACATCGCCCTCCACGCGCAGTCCGGCAACGGCCCGGGCATACCGGTCCCCGCGACCGGCCCCCTGCAGCCCGCCGAGGCCCGCTTCGAGATCCAGCGGATCATGACGGACGGCGCGGGCGTGCTGCGTTCCGCCGAGTCCCTGCGTACGGCCGCCGAGTCCCTCGAAGCCCTGTACGCCAAGGCCCTGAACGACCTCGACGCGCACGGCAAGACCGCCGAACCCGGTGTGGACACCTGGGAGGCCACGAACCTGCTGTGCGTGGCCCGGGTGCTGGTCGCCGCCGCCGAGCGGCGCGTGGAGACCCGCGGCTGCCACTGGCGCGAGGACCACCCGGACCGGGACGATGCCGCATGGCATCGGCATCTCGTCGTCCGGCTGTCCGCGACCGAGAAGCGGGCCCTGGTCGTCACCCCCACCGACTCCGCGGACTTCCCGTCCGTACGCGTCCCCCTCAGCACCCCGAGCACCCCGAGCACCCCGAGCCTGGAGCAGCGACCGTGAGCACCCCCGAACTTCCCCTGATCGACCAGAACGAAGGCGGCTGCGGCGACGACTGCGGTTGCGGCGACGGCGAGGAGAGCGGCCTCGACCCGGCGCTGGCCCAGCTGCTGGCCGACGCCGGCCTGGACCCCATCGAGGTCGAGGACATCGCCCACATGGCACTGTCCGAGGACCTGGACGGGGGCGTGGACGTCACCACCGTCGCCACGGTGCCCGAAGAGGCCGAGGCCGTCGCCGACTTCATCGCGCGCCAGGACGGCGTCGTGGCCGGCCTGCGCATCGCGGAGGCCGTCTTCTCCGTGGTCTGCACGGACACCTTCGAGGTGGAGCGCCACGCGGAGGACGGGGACGCCGTCAAGGCGGGGCAGGTGCTGCTCTCCGTACGCTCCCGCACGCGCGACCTGCTCACCGCGGAGCGCAGCGCGCTGAACATCATGTGCCGCCTGTCGGGCATCGCGACCGCCACCCGCCGCTGGGCCGACGTCCTGGACGGCACCGGGGCGAAGGTCCGCGACACCCGCAAGACCACCCCGGGCCTGCGCGCGCTGGAGAAGTACGCGGTGCGCTGCGGCGGCGGCGTCAACCACCGCATGTCCCTCTCCGACGCGGCGCTGGTCAAGGACAACCACGTGGTCGCCGCGGGCGGCGTCGCGCAGGCCTTCAAGGCCGTACGAGAAGCCTTCCCCGACGTACCCGTAGAGGTCGAGGTCGACACCCTGGAGCAGATCGGCGAGGTGCTCCAGGCCGGCGCCGACCTGATCCTGCTGGACAACTTCACCGTCGAGCAGACCGCGGAGGCCGTCGCCCTGGTGGCCGGCCGCGCGGTGCTGGAGTCCTCGGGCCGGCTGACCCTGGACACCGCCCGGGCGTACGCGGAGACCGGGGTGGACTACCTGGCCGTCGGCGGCCTGACCCACTCCTCGCCGATCCTGGACATCGGCCTCGACCTCCGCGAGGCGGTGTAACCGGTGCTCCTCACCATCGACGTAGGCAACACCCAGACCGTCCTGGGCCTGTTCGACGGTGACGAGATCGTCGAGCACTGGCGCATCTCGACCGACCCGCGCCGCACCGCCGACGAGATGGCGGTGCTGATGCAGGGCCTGATGGGCATGCACCCGATGCTCGGCAACGAGCTGGGCGACGGCATCCACGGCATCGCGATCTGCTCGACGGTTCCGTCGGTCCTGCACGAGCTGCGCGAGGTCACCCGCCGCTATTACGGCGACGTCCCCGCGGTGCTCGTGGAGCCCGGCATCAAGACGGGCGTGCCGATCCTCATGGACAACCCGAAGGAGGTCGGCGCGGACCGCATCATCAACGCGGTCGCGGCGGTCGAGCTCTACGGGGGCCCGGCGATCGTGGTCGACTTCGGTACGGCCACCACCTTCGACGCGGTGTCGGCGAAGGGCGAGTACGTGGGCGGGGTGATCGCCCCGGGCATCGAGATCTCCATGGAGGCCCTCGGCGTACGGGGCGCCCAGCTCCGGAAGATCGAGCTGGCCCGCCCGCGCAACGTGATCGGCAAGTCCACGGTCGAGGCGATGCAGTCGGGCGTGCTCTACGGCTTCGCGGGGCAGGTCGACGGGGTCGTCACCCGCATGGCCAAGGAGCTGGCCGGACCGGGCGGCGACCCGGACGACGTCCGCGTCATCGCCACCGGCGGCCTGGCCCCGATGGTCCTCGGCGAGTCCTCGGTGATAGACGACCACGAGCCGTGGCTGACCCTGATCGGCCTGCGCCTGGTCTACGAACGCAACGCGCCGAACTTCGCGTAGCGGGGCGACCGCGCCCGGCCCGGCCGACGGGGCCGGGGCGGGGCTCAGCTGGCGCGGGGGCGGGCCCGGGCACGGGCGCGTCCCAGGAGCCGGCGCAGGGCGGCCCGCCAGGGGTGGCTGGCCGGCCGGCCGGCCAGGACGGCCCGGAACTGCTCGTACGACCGGGCCGCGCGCAGCACGGCCAGATCGTCCCGGCCCGGCGGCGGGGGCAGCGGGGCGCCGTGCTGGGAGGCCCGGTAGGTGTCGATGAGGTACTGCTCGATCGCGCTCATACGCCCCAGCCTCACCCCGTCGGCGGCATGGGCGCGCGACGATTGACGCCTCCCGTCAATCGGCCCCGGGGGCCCGCGCCGCCCGGGGCCGTACGGTCGCCGGGCGGTCTCCCGACGGAGGCGGTCACGGGCCGGCGGGCCCACTCGGACGGCTGCGCCGGGGCTCCCCCGTCCGGCCGGACGCCGCGCCGCGCACCGTCCGCCGCGGGGCGGGCGTCGCCCCGGCAGAATGGGGCGATGAGCGTCACCATCGACATCGCCGGGCTCCCCACCGAGCGGATCGCCTTCGCGCCCTCGCCGCTCGCGGAGCTCTGCATGGCCCTGCACGCGCTGTCCCAGCCCGCGCATCACCCCGGGCTCAGCTCCTGGACCAACGCCACCGCCGCCGGCCTCGATCCGTGCCTCGCCGACCGGCTGCTGGAGGGCGACTTCATGTGGCGGAGCTCGTTCTCCGACATCTTCATGGCCTTCGCCCAGATCCCCGGCGGGACCGGCCTGCCGGCCGCGACCCTGGCGGAGGAGCTCGACGTACTCGACCGGATGGACGACGAGCAGTTCGTGATGGCCGCCCTGGAGCACTGCTGGCTGGCGCTGTACAACGAGGGCGGCGGACCCTCGCCGCTCAAGGACCCGGCCGCCCGGGCCAAGGCGCTGGAGACGGCCGCCGCCCGCGGGCCCCGGCAGCTGGACTTCTCCCTGCGGCTGCTGGACGATCCCGCCGCCGTCCGCGTGTGGCTGCGGCGGCTCCTGGAGGACTGTGACGAGGCCTTCTTCGCCGAGACCTGGAAGCGCATAGAGCCGGGCCAGAGCGCCGACGCCCGGCACAAGACGCAGGTGCTGCGCCACAAGGGGCTGCGGACCACGCTGAAGGAGGTCTCGTCCGCGCTGAGCGTGGACGAGGAACTCACCACCATCACCGCCGACAAGATGGTCAACGGGTCGACGACCGCCACCGATCCCCGAATAGGCGCCGGACTGGTCTTCGTACCGACCCACTTCGGCTGGCCCCATCTGCTGGTGCTGCACGCACCGGGCTGGCGCCCGGTGGTCCACTATCCGCTCGGCTCCCCCGAACTGGCCTCCGCGCCCGGCTCGGTGGAACTGCTCCAGCTGCGGATGGAGGCGCTGGCGCATCCGATGCGGATGATGCTGTGCCGGAGTCTGGCCCGGGCCCCGTACACGACGAGCGAACTGGCGACCGTGTACGGGATCACCGCGCCGGAGGTGTCACGGCACCTGGCGGTCCTGAAAAAGGCCGGTCTGCTGCATACGCGGCGCCAGGGGCGTTATGTCCAGCATCAGTTGGATCTGGGTGCGGTCGCCCGCATCGGATCGGACTTCATCGAGGGCATCCTCCGCTAGACCGACGGCCGGTCCGCACCGATATGCGGAATTCGTAAACCGGAATCAGTGAAAACTCTGGCCAGGGCGGCCCTTTGCTGTTTAACGTGCGTCCACCACTCTCCCGCGCACCGCGTATCGCGTGCTACTTCCGCCCGTCTGCTCGTATTTGTCGCGCTTCGTGCTTCTCGTGCTTCTCGTGCTTCTCATGCTTCTCGTGCTTGTCGTGGAAGGATCTTGATGCCCTCACGTCGTATAGCCGCCGCAACCGCCGCCCTGGCAACCGCGGCCCTCGTCTCCCCGCTGCTGCTCGCCGGACCCGTCGGCGCCACCGGGAGCCCGCAGAGCGACGCCGCCCGGGGCGACGCGCTGGCCAGGAAGCTGGTCAAGGAGGCGACCGGTAAGGGCGCCTACAACCACCTGAAGGTCCTGCAGTCGATCGCCGACTACAACAACGGCAACCGCGTGGCCGGTTCCAAAGGCCACGAGCAGTCCGCCAAGTACATCGAGGCCGTGATGCGGGCGGCCGGCTACACGGTCACGAAGAACGAGTTCGACTTCGTGTACGTCGAGACGATCGCCGAGAAGCTCACGGTGAACGGCTCCGCCGCCCGCGACATCCCGATCAAGCTGATGACGTACACCGCGAGCGGGCCGGCGGACGGCGTGACGGCCCAGGTCGCCGTCGCCCCGGTCGACGCGGACGGTACGAACGGCTGCGAGCCCGGCGACTTCGCCGCCGGCACCTTCACCGGCAAGATCGCCCTGGTCAAGCGCGGCGGCTGCCCCTTCGCCGCGAAGCAGGCCAACGCGGCGGCGGCCGGCGCGGTCGGAGCGATCATCTACAACAACACCGAGGGCGCCCTGAACGGCACCCTCGGCGACCCGAACGCCGGCAAGGTCCCCACCGGCGGCATCACCCAGGCGGACGGCGAGAAGCTCGCCGCCGACGCCACGGCCGGCCCGGTCGAGGTCACCCTCGACATCCGGCAGCTGCGCGAGAACCGCAAGACGTACAACGTCATCGCGGAGACCCGCGGCGGTGACGCGGACAACACCGTCTTCCTCGGCGCGCACCTCGACTCCGTCGCGGCGGGCCCGGGCATCAACGACAACGGGTCCGGCTCGGCCGGCATCCTCCAGGTCGCGCAGCGCCTCGCGAGCAGCCAGACGAAGATCAAGAACAAGGTCAAGTTCGCCTGGTGGTCGGCGGAGGAGTTCGGGCTGCTCGGCTCCGAGGCGTACGTCGCCGGGCTGACGGACGAGCAGAAGAAGCAGATCAAGCTCTACCTGAACTTCGACATGATCGCCTCGCCGAACGCCGCGTACTTCGTCTACGACGGCGACGACTCGGACGCCACCGGCGCGGGCCCCGGCCCGGAGGGCTCCGCCCAGCTGGAGAAGGGGATCACCAGCTTCCTCGACTCGAAGAACATCCCGCACGAGGGCACCGACTTCTCGGGCCGCTCGGACTACGGTCCGTTCATCGAGGTGGGCATCCCGTCCGGCGGTACGTTCACGGGCGCCGAAGGCATCAAGACGCCGGCGCAGGCCGCGAAGTTCGGCGGCGAGGCCGGTGTCGCGTACGACGTGAACTACCACGGCGCGGGTGACGACATCACCAACATCGACCAGAAGGCGCTCGACATCAACGTCGACGTCATCGCGGACGCGGTCGGCCACTACGCGCACGACCTGGCCCCGCTGACGCAGCCGGTCGTCTCGGTGCCGTCCGACGGCACGGGCAGCGGCGGCGGCCTGCACGAGGGCCACGACCACGACGTGACGGAGTAACCCACCACGGCTCGACGCCGGCGAGGCTGTCTTCAGCCTCGCCGGCGTTCTCGCGCGGGGCCCCGGGCGGAGCCGCCGGACCGGCACAGCCGGGAAGGGGCGGGAGGGCGACGGCCCCGCCGGACCGCCTCAGCCCCTCCGCTCGGGCCAGGGCGTAATGCCCACCGGCTGGACCAGCCAGCCGAAGTCGCCGAGGCCGCCGCGAGCCGTGAGTTCCGCCGCCTCGCCCGCCGTGGCGAGGGCGCGGACGTACGCCGCCGGGTCCGTCGACGCCAGGGCCAGCGGGGGGCGGGCGCCCGAGACGCCGAGGGCGGCCAGCGCCTCGCGCTGGGTCAGCAGGGTCGCTCCCGTGCTCGCTTCCGTGCCCGTGCCCGTGCTCGCTCCCGTGCCTGCGCCCGGCCCGGCGCAGGCGGCCGCGCAGGCGTCCAGTGCCACGTGGGCCGTCACATCGCAGCTGCCGTCGGGGACCGGCGGCACCTCCCGCCCCCCGCGAAAGCCCGTCAGCGTGCCGTACGGGGGCCTCGCCTCCCGGGTGTGGGAGTAGTCCACCGCCACCGCCAGCCCGCGCTCCAGGGTCGCGACGGCCGCCGCCCAGGCCTCGTCACGCGGCCGCCCGATCTCCGCGCGGCCCCCGCCCGGCCACCACCGGTCCAGCCACACCCGGTCCTCGCCGTCCACGCGCCCGCCCGGGCTCTCCGTACCGTCCCGCGCGACCAGGACGTAGCGCCCGTCCTCGGCGACCTCCAGGGGGACGTTGTCCAGCCATTCGTTGGCGAAGAGGAGGCCTGTCGTCCGTTCGGGTGCGGCGCCGACCCACCGGATCCGCGGGTCGAGGCCGGCGGGCCGCTCCGCCCGTTCCACCGCGTACGGGCGCACCCGCGAGGCCACCTCCGGCTCCAGCGCGGCGAGCACCCCGGCCAGCAGTTCCCCCCGCCCGGCCCCCATGTCGACCAGGTCCAGCCCCGGCGGGTGCCCGAGCCGGCCGTCCACCCACCGCAGCAGCCGGGCCACCGCACCCGCGTACAGCCCCGAGGCATGCACCGACGTGCGGAAGTGCCCGGCGGGACCCGGCCCGCCCGGACGCACGTAGAACCCTCCGGGTCCGTACAGCGCGGCCTCCATCGCCACCCGCCACCGAACCGGACCTGCGCCTTCGCCTTCGCCTTCGCCTTCGCCCTGAGCACTCATCACACGAAGGCTATGCTCAGCCTCCACCTTGCGGAGTACACCCCCGGGCACGGATCGCACCTGTGGTTGACTCCAGCACCTATCTTCCTTCCCTACTCTGGGTTACGTGCAGCGCCTCTACGACTTCCTCCGCAGACACCCGACGGGCGTCGACAGCTTCTGGGCTGTCCTGCTCTTCGGGCTGTCCATGCTGATGGTCGCGGGCAGCATCGACGGCGCGGCACAGCGGCTGCTCGCCGTCCCCTCGGTGGTCGCGCTGTCCGTGGCCGTCGCGCTGCGCCGCAAGTGGACGCCGCAGATGTTCTGGCTGGCCGTCGGGGCCGGCGCCTACCAGCTCGCGGCAGGCGTTCCCGTGCACTTCGGCGACTTCGCCATGCTCGTCCTCCTCTACACGGTGGCGGCGGCCGACGTATCGCGCCGCCTCTCCCGGCTCGCGCTCGCCATCGGCCTGGCCGCCGCCCCCCTCTACGCCCTGCGCTTCCCCGTCGACAAGGGCCGCGCCACCGAGGACCTCCTCTTCACCCTCTTCCTGGTCGTCCCCTTCGCCCTGGCCTGGGTGATGGGCGACTCCCTGCGCACCCGCCGGGCCTACTACGCCCAGCTCGTCGAGCGGAACCAGCGGCTGGAGAAGGAGCGCGAGGCCCAGGCCAAGGTGGCCGTCGCCGCCGAGCGCGCCCGGATCGCCCGCGAGCTGCACGACGTCGTGGCGCACAACGTCTCGGTGATGGTGGTCCAGGCGGACGGCGCCGCGTACGTCATGGACGTGGCGCCCGAGCAGGCCAAGGAAGCCCTCCAGACCATCTCCGGCACCGGACGTCAAGCGCTCGCCGAAATGCGCCGGCTGCTCGGCGTGCTGCGCACCGGCGAGCCCCAGGAGTCCGAGGACTACGTACCGCAGCCGGACGTCGAGCAGATCGAGGTCCTGGTCGAGCAGGTACGGGCGGCCGGACTCTCGGTGGACTTCGAGGTCGAGGGCGCCCCCCGCCGGCTGCCCAGCGGCGTCGAGCTCACGGCGTACCGGATCGTGCAGGAGGCGCTGACGAACACGCGCAAGCACGGCGGCCCGGACGCGACGGCCAGCGTCCGGCTGGTCTACTTCGACGACGGGCTCGGTCTCCTGATCGAGGACGACGGCCGGGGCGCGGCCCACGAACTGTACGAGGACGGCGGCGCGGACGGCGCCGGACACGGCCTGATCGGCATGCGCGAGCGGATCGGTATGGTCGGCGGGACCCTGGAAGCGGGCCCGCGCCCGGGCGGCGGCTTCCGGATCAGCGCGCTGCTCCCCCTGAAGAAGAATTGACGAGGACGAGGTAATTGATGTCCATCCGAGTGATGCTGGTCGACGACCAGGTGCTGCTGCGCACCGGCTTCCGGATGGTGCTGGCCGCACAGCCGGACATGGAGGTCGTCGCCGAGGCGGGCAACGGCCTGGAGGCGCTGGAGGTGCTGCGGGCCACGAAGGTGGACGTGGTGTTGATGGACGTCCGGATGCCGAAGCTCGACGGGGTCGAGGCGACGCGGCGGATCTGTGAGCCGGAGGAGCACCCGAAGGTCATCATCCTGACCACCTTCGACCTGGACGAGTACGCCTTCTCGGGTCTGAAGGCGGGCGCGAGCGGCTTCATGCTGAAGGACGTCCCGCCGGGCGAGCTGCTCTCGGCCATCCGCTCGGTGCACAGCGGCGACGCGGTCGTCGCCCCGTCCACGACGCGGCGGCTGCTGGACCGCTTCGCCCCGATGCTGCCGTCGAGCGCGCAGGAGCCGCAGAACAAGGAGGTCGAGCGGCTGACGGAGCGCGAGCGCGAGGTCATGCTGCTGGTGGCGCAGGGCTTGTCGAACGGTGAGATCGCGGCCCGGCTGGTGCTGTCCGAGGCGACGGTGAAGACCCACGTGGGCCGCATCCTGACGAAGCTGAACCTCCGCGACCGCGTCCAGGTGGTGGTCCTGGCGTACGAGACGGGCCTGGTCCGCGCGGGCGGCCGCTGACTTCCGGGGCCGGCCCGCTCGGACGGCTTCGGGCGCCGGCCGACGCCCGAAGCGGAACGCTGTGTTCGTGCGGCTGCGGCGGGGATCAGTACCGTCGGACGTACTCGCAGCCCGGCAGAACGGCGTCGAGGTTGGACGGGTCGGCGATGACGACATCGAAGCCGAAGCCGCATTCGACCCGGCCGAAGCCGCCGTTGCGGGTCGGCGGGCGCGGATCCGGTAGAGGATCCGCCCTCCGCTCGCTACCCATGAATAATCTCGGCGCTACTTCCAGTGCCCTGAAATCAGGTAGGTGAGCCGCTCAGAACAGGGCGTCTTGGGTGAGGGCAGGGCCGGCGGGTGAAGGCGCATCGCAGCGCGAGCCGGGGGGACGGGCGGTGTTCAGGCCGTGCTCCTGTGCCAGCTTCGTCACCTGCCGGGTGATGCGCTGCTGGTAGTGGGCGGGCGCGTACGCCTTGTCCCCGTACAGCTGTTCATAGCGCGGTACGAGGTGGGGGTGGTGGCGGGTGAGCCAGGACATGAACCATTCGCGTGCTCCGGGCCGGAGGTTGAGTACCAGGGGTGTCACCGAGTCCGCTCCGCAGGCGGCGATGTCCCGGACGGTGGCGCGCAGTTGTTCGGGGTGGTCTCCGAGGTAGGGGATGACCGGTGCCATGACGACGCTGCAGCTGATGCCGTGTTCGGCCAGTCGGCGTACGGCCTGGAGGCGGCGCTGCGGTGCGGGGGTGCCCGGTTCCAGAGTGCGGCACAGCTCGCGGTCGGTGGATCCGACGGAGAGCGCGATCTGTACGTCGGTGACGGCTGCCGCCTGTTGCAGCAGCGGCAGGTCGCGCAGGATGAGGGTGCTCTTGGTCAGCAGTGAGAAGGGGTTGGCGTGGTCGCGCAGTGCCGCGATGATGCCCGGCATCAGGCGGTAGCGTCCTTCGGCCCGCTGGTAGCAGTCGACGGTGGTGCTCATGGCGATGTGTTCGCCGCGCCAGGTGCGGGAGGCCAGTTGCCGGCGCAGCAGTTCGGCGGCGTTGACCTTGACGATGATCTGGGAGTCGAAGTCGGCTCCGGTGTCGAGGTCCAGGTAGCTGTGGGAGGCGCGGGCGAAGCAGTACACGCAGGCGTGGGAGCAGCCGCGGTAGGGGGCGAGGGTCCATCGGAAGGGCATGCGGGAGGCGGCGGCTTCGGGGATCCGGTTCAGGATCGTCCTGGCGTGTATCTCGTGGAAGGTGATGCCGCGGAATTCTGGTGTGTCGAAGGTGCGCGTGGTGATCGTTTCCGCGTCGAAGAGGGCGGCGTCCTGGGGGCGCGTGGCCAGGTTGTCCCAGCGCATGAGGTCTCCTTGGGCGGTGCGGGGCCGCCTTTTGCGTGACGGGTGCGGGGCGGCCGGCTGGGTTCTGTGTGTGGTGGGGGTCATGGCTGCGCTGCTCGGGCTGTTCTGCGGGCGAGGGCCTGGAGGTAGTCGCGGACGGGCTGGTCGGCGTCGAGGGTGTAGTCGGCGTCGATGCGGGTGAGAAAGACCGCGATGCGGTTCAGGCTGTCGCCGGAGAGGTCGACGGTGCAGGTGTGCTCGGTGAGCACTTCGATCGCGCCGAGGAGTTCGCCTCGCGTGCGGGTGCGAACGGTGGCGGCCGCCGCTTGGACGGTGGCGGTCGCGTGGTAGCGGGCGGGGGCCGCATTGATGCGGCTGATCACGTAGGCGGCCGGGTCAGCGGCGGGCAGCTCGCGCGCGGGGGCACGGTGTCCGGTCGGGGTCGCGGTGGTCAGCCGGTCCAGGCGGTAGACGCGCCAGTCGCCGCGATGGGTGTCGTAGGCGATCAGGTACCACAGCCCCACCGCGGTCACCAGGCTGTGCGGCTCCACCCGGCGCGGACCGGATGCGCCGTGGCGCGAGGCGTAGTCGAAGGTGACGATCTCGTGGTCCCGGCAGGCGGAGGCCAGGACCGCGAGGGTGGCCGGGTCGATACGGGAACGCGAGGGTGGGCGGTGTACCGCGGTGACGGTGTCCTGGAGGGCGGTTACGCGGCTGCGCAGCCGCGCGGGCAGTACCTGTTCGAGTTTCGCCAGCGCCTGCAGGGCGGTGTCCTCCATGCCGGTCAGGCCGCTGGTGGCGGTCCGCAGTGCCACCGCGATGGCGATCGCTTCGTCGTCGTCCAGGAGGAGGGGCGGCAGGTCGGTGCCGGAGGTGAGGCGGTAGCCGCCGGCCGTGCCGTAGCCGGATTCGACCGGGTAGCCCATGGTGCGCAGCCGGTCGATGTCGCGGCGCACGGTGCGGACGGTGACCTCCAGCCGGTCGGCCAGGTCCGCTCCGGGCCAGGTACGGCGCGTCTGGAGCAAGGACAGAAGCCGCAGGAGCCGGGCAGGGGTATCACTGGTCATGCCTTCATGTTTGCGGTGGTGGAGGACAGCTTCTGTCCTCCGTGACCTCTAGCGTGGAACATGTCGCAGCAAGAGCGGCGAAATCCACCAAAGGAGACAAGCATGGTGAATCCGATTCCCGACGGATACCCGCGGGTCAGCCCGTTTCTGGTGGCGACCCCGGCCGCGGAGGCGATCGCCTTCTACAAGGACCTCTTCGGCGCGGCCGAGCGTCTCGTCGTTCCCCAGCCGGACGGCAGGATCAACCACTCGGAGCTGCAGATCGGCGACTCGGTCATCTTCGTGGTCGATGAGAACGCCGAATGGAAGATGCGCGACCCCTCCCGCGTCGGCGGCACACCAGTGCCCATCCACGTGTGGGTCCAGGACGTCGACGGCATCTTCCAGCGCGCGATCAAGGCCGGAGCCGAACAGGTCTACCCCCCGACCGACATGTACCAGGGCGACCGCGGCGCCTCGTTCACCGACCCGTTCGGCCACACCTGGTGGATCGCCGCCCGCATCAAGGAATACAGCCCAGACGAGATGGACCAAGCCATCACCCAGGCCCTCGGCAACGCCTGAGAACCCCCCGCAGAGAAAGGAGCGATCATGGTCCACTGGCAGAACACCGACTACCAGCTGGTCATCCCCTGGATGGCCGTCACACCCGCCAACGAGGCGATCTCCTTCTACCAGGACGTGCTGGGAGTGAGCGAGCGCACCCGCATCGAGGCCGGCGGCAAGCTCATCCACTCCGAGCAGATGGTCGGCGACAACGTCATCATCATCAGCGACGAAATCCCCGAGATGGGCATCCTCAGCCCAAAGACGGCAGGCGGCACCCCGGTGACCGTCTGGATCCAGGTACCCGACTCCGAAACCGTCTTCGACAAGGCCGTCAAAGCCGGCTGCAAGCCGACCTTCCCGATGACCACCATGCCCTACGGAGACCGCGCAGGCGGCTTCACCTGCCCCTACGGCCACAACTGGTTCATCGCCACCCACATCGAGGACGTCTCCCCCCAAGAGATCCAACGACGCATGCAGGCCGAACCGCAAGCCTGACCACAGCCGGCCGAACGCTCACCAGCCGGAATACACCGCACAACGCAACCAGACCCACCCCTCGGGCGCATCGTTACCGGCCGGCCCGCATCAGGGCGGACCACCGCCCACAACGGCGCCGACGCACCGTGAGATGCGGACCGATGAACCCGCCCGGACACACGAAACGCCGGGGACAGCACCGGCGAGAAGTGGCCAAGCTTCCGGGGCGGACACACCACCCCTCCACCCGGCTCATCCGCCGCAGCCACCGCTGACACGCCCCAGAACCGCACGTGCTGACTCCGTTGCGCCGGGCCGCCGGGGCCGGCCTGGTCCCGGGGCTGCAGCGCCTCCCACATCCGTGATCATCCCGTCACGCGTACGTAAATTCGGCGGTGGTGAGGAGGGTGATCACTCGCATGCCGGTACCTAGTCCACACCCCTGATCTTCCAGGTGGTCGGGAGGAACTGGGCAATACCTTCTGCGCCCTTCGACAAGTCGACTTCGGGCAGGTCGGCGCCTCCGCACTGGTTGAGGGCGCCGCCGAGGGGCAGTCCGGCGAGGTTGCCGTTGGCGGCTCCGGTTCCGTGGGCGGTGGTTCCGGCTGCGTGGGTGGCGTGGTGGTTGGCGCAGCTGGTGCCGAAGGCGGGGGAGAGGAAGTCGCCGATGCCGCCGGCGGATGCCGGCGAGGCCGATGCCAGGGCCGTACCCGTGGCCAGTGCGGTGAGAGTGAGCACGGTGGTGGTCTTACGTGCGGTCATGGCCTGCCGAACGAGAACCGTGCCCGGCAGGTCACTGGGGTGCTCGCCCCGGCGCGGGTCCGAACGGTGCGCGGCGGCAGATCCGAGGCCATCGATGGGGCAATCACTCGTCCAGCCGCCCTCCCGCCTGCTCCGGCAGCTCGCGCGTCCGGCCCGCGCCCCAGCCCCCGGTGTCACGTCATCCAGCGGTCCGGCCGGGCCGACGCCCGTGAGGTGTGGGAGCGAGCCGCCTGGGCGGGCAGCAGTTCGGCGGCTTCGGCCGCGGCGCGCAGGCGGGCGGTGACCGTGCCGTTCGCGCCGGTGTCGACGTGGACGTCGGCCACGCCGCGGGCGCGTTCCCAGGGGCCCTGGCTGAGCCGGACGCTCTGCACCTTCGCGTGCGGGACGATCTCCGTACGGCGGCACAGGCGCCCGCGCCGGGCCGCGAACACGTCCGGGGAGACGGCGAGGGCGTAGCCCTTCCACCACACCGGGACCACCCACCGCGACCCCGCGCGCGGGGAGGGGGTGAAGGCCAGGCCGGCCAGGTCCACCCCCGGCAGGACCCGCGCGACCACCGCGTACGCGGCCGCCCGCGTGGCCACCGGGACGAGGACGTCGTTCTTCGAGCCCGCCACCGCGAGCTCTACCCGGACCCAGCCGCGCCGCCGCCACAGCAGCGGTTCCACGATCCGTACGGTCTGCACGCGCCCCGGCGGCACGGTCTCATGGGCCCGGTCCAGCAGTCCGTGGTCCAGGCGCAGCCCGTCCGGGGACTCGGCGACCGTCCAGTCGTACTCGGCGAAGAAGCGGCCCGCGGTGCCCGCCCAGACCCCGCCGAGGACCGGGAGCAGCGTCACGGCGGCCGCCCACAGGTTCTCGCTGAGCCACCACACGACCACCGGTCCGGTGAGCCCGCCGATCAGCGCCGTCCAGACGCCGAGGCTCAGCAGCAGCGACGCGGCGAGGTCGCGCGGGCGCACGCGCAGCAGCTCCCGTTCGGGAGCCTCGCCCAGCTGTACCGCCTCGGCGGGGGCGAAGCCGGCCGCGCGGGCGAGGAGTTCGGCGCGCAGGGCGACCGCCTCCTTCTCCCCGAGGAAGGCCAGCTCGTCCTTGTCGTCCGTACCGATGACGTCGAGCCGCAGCTTGGCGACCCCGACCAGCCGGGCCAGCAGCGGCCGCGTGACATCCACCGCCTGGATGCGGTCCAGCCGGATGTGCGCGGTGCGGCGGAAGAGCAGCCCGCTGCGGATGCGCAGCTCGGTGTCGGTCACGGCGTAGTGCGTGACCCACCAGCTGAGGAATCCGTACAGGCCGAAGACCAGGACCAGCCCCGCCAGCCCGGCCACGCGCAGCAGGACGGACAGGTCCGCTATCCACTCGCCCGCCTTGTCGCCCTGCTGGGCTATCACGCCGACGGTCGCCGCGATCGGCACCCAGGCGCGGCGCAGCGGGGTGAAGGGGTGCAGCCGGCGTTCCATGACGACCGGCTTAGAGGCCGGCTCCGCGGCGGACTCGGTGGCGGACTCCGCGGCGGACTCGGTGGCGGACTCCGCGGCGGACTCGGTGGCGGACTCCGCGGCGGACTCGGTGGCGGACTCGGTGGCCGGCTGCGCGGCGGGCTCTGCGACCGGCTGCTGCGCGGCGGGCTCTGCGGCGGGCCGCGGGGCAGGCTGCCCGGCCGGCAGGTTCACGGCCCCGCTCGGGGACGCGCTCCCGGCCGGGCCCGGGGACCCGCCCCGCGACTCGCCCCGCGACTCGCCCGGAGATGCGCCCGCAGGGTCCCGCACGGGTTCGGTCGCCGGCTCGCTCACAGGCCCGCCGACCTTGCCTGGCCGAGCTCGGTGAGACGGTCCCGCAGCCGCTCCGCCTCGGCGGGCACCAGCCCCGGGATCTTGGCGTCCGTCGCCGCGGCCGCCGTGTGCAGCTGTACGGAGGCCAGCCCGAAGCGCCGCTCCAGCGGGCCCGAGGTCACCTCGACCAGCTGCATCCGCCCGTACGGGACCACCGTCTCCTCCCGCCACAGCACACCCCGGCTGATCAGCAGGTCGTCCGCGCGTTCGGCGTAGCGCCAGGAGCGCCAGTTGCGGCCGAGCAGCACCCAGCCCCAGGCCAGGACGCCCAGCCAGAACGCGCCGAGGGCCGCCCACGCCGGTCCGGCCGTCAGCCCCGTCACGACCCCGGTCACCACGGCGAACAGCGTCATCCAGATCACCAGCAGCAGCCGCCGCAGAGTGAGCAGCCCGCCCGGCAGCCCCACCCAGTCGGTTCGGCCCGTCTCACCCGTTGTCCCGGTTTCCATACGTCCACCCTAGGGCTGAGACAATGCCTCCATGACGGAGACCACGGTCGGCATCGGCGGTGCGGCGGAGAGCACCGACATGGTGCTCAACATCGGACCCCAGCACCCTTCCACTCACGGCGTGCTGCGCCTGCGCCTCGTCCTGGACGGGGAGCGGATCGTCAGCGCCGAGCCGGTGGTCGGCTATATGCACCGCGGCGCCGAGAAGCTCTTCGAGGCCCGCGACTACCGCCAGATCGTGATGCTCGCGAACCGCCACGACTGGCTGTCCGCGTTCTCGAACGAGCTCGGCGTGGTCATGGCGGTCGAGCGGATGCTCGGCATGGAGGTCCCCGAGCGGGCCGTGTGGATGCGGACCCTGCTGGCCGAGCTGAACCGGGTGCTGAACCACCTGATGTTCCTCGGCTCGTACCCCCTCGAACTGGGCGGAATCACGCCGATCTTCCACGCGTTCCGCGAGCGCGAGGAGATCCAGGCCGTCATGGAGGAGATCTCCGGCGGCCGTATCCACTACATGTTCAACCGCGTCGGCGGCCTCAAGGAGGACCTCCCGGCCGGCTGGCTCGGCCGGGCGCGCGCCGCGATCGCCGACGTCCGCACCCGCATGGACGTGTACGACAACCTGGTCCACGGTAACGAGATCTTCCGCGGCCGCACGCGGGGCGTCGGCGTCCTCTCCGCCGAGGCCGTGCACGCGTACGGGGTCTCCGGCCCCATCGCCCGCGCCTCCGGCGTCGACTTCGACCTGCGCCGCGACGAGCCGTACCTGGCCTACGGCGAACTCCAGGACGTCCTGAAAGTGGTCACCCGCACCGAGGGCGACTGCCTGGCCCGCTTCGAAGTCCTCCTGGACCAGACCCACAACGCGCTCGACCTCGCCGTCGCCTGCCTGGACCGGATGGCGGAACTCCCGCCGGGACCGGTCAACCAGCGCCTGCCCAAGGTCCTGAAGGCACCCGAGGGCCACACGTACGCCTGGACCGAGAACCCGCTCGGCATCAACGGCTACTACCTCGTCTCCAAGGGCGAGAAGACCCCGTACCGGCTGAAGCTGCGCAGCGCCTCGTACAACAACATCCAGGCCCTGGCGGTGCTGCTGCCGGGGCAGCTCGTCGCGGACATGGTGGCGATCCTGGGCTCGCTGTTCTTCGTGGTCGGTGACATCGACAAGTAGCGTGCCCACCACGCCGTTTGCCCGGAAATCCGGGCGAGCGCGCCTAGGCTGAGCGCATGACCTCTGGCATATTCGACGGCTATCTGCGGCAGCTGGGCATCACCGATCCCGGTTCGCCCTCCGCCGAGGCGCTCTTCGCCCTCCAGCGGGCCCATTTGGAGCGCGTCCCCTACGAGAACATCGACATCCAGCTCGGCCGGCCGCCCGGCATCGACCCGGAGCTGTCGGTACGGCGCTTCGCCGCCGGGCGCGGCGGCTACTGCTTCCATCTCAACGGGGCCTTCGCCGCGCTCCTCGACCATCTCGGCTACGACGTCACCCTCCACCTCGGCGGCGTGTACGAGGAGGCCGACGCCCTCGGCGTCAACGGCAACCACCTCGCGCTGACCGTCCGGGTCGACTCGGCCGCCTACCTCGTGGACGCGGGGCTCGGCGACGGGCCGTACGACCCCCTGCCCCTGCGCGAGGGCACATACGACCAGGGCGGTTTCTCCTACGGCCTGGAGCCGTTGGCGGGCCCGGAGCCGGGCTGGACCTACCGCAACGCAGACGGCCCCTTCCCGGTGATGAACTTCCGGTCCGCTCCCGCCTCGATGGACGACTTCGCGGCGGAGCACCTGCGACTGTCCACCGCCGAGGACTCGCCCTTCATCGGCACGCTGGCCCTGCTGCGCCGCGACGCGGACGGCATCGACGTGCTGCGCGGCCGGGTCCTGACCCGGATCGACGCGGCGAAGGGGGCGAGCAAGCGCGAGCTGACCACACCGGAGGAGTTCTACGAGGTCATCTCAGGCCTCTTCGGGCGGGAGCTCGACGACCTCACCCCAGTGGACCGGTCGGCGCTGTGGGCCCGCGTATGCCGGGCCGACGCGGCGTGGAGGGCCGACCGGGAGGGCTGATGTCGGTGCGGCAGGGCAGACTTGGGGCATGTCCCACTCCCCCCGTCGGGCCTGCCCCGCCTGCGGCCGCGACTGCGCCGTCACCGCCGGCCGGATCGCCCGCCACGACCCTCCCGCCGGGCGGGGCCGCGGCGAGCTGGTCTCCTGCCCGGGCTCCCGGGCCCGGGTGATGCTCGGCGCGTCGGCGCCGACGCTGGACGGCTTCGTCCTGTCCGAGCACCCCGGACAGCTACCGCTGTTCTAGGCCGTGGGAGCTCGGCGCGTAGGTACGGGGGCCGCCGGGACTGAGTACCCGCACGGATCCCCGTACGGCCGCCGCGCGACAGGATGGCGGCATGTCCTCGACGCCACGGCCCGCCCCTGCCGCCTCCACCACCGGTACGGCCCCGGCCGGGACGACCGCCACGACCGGTACGACCGGTACGGCGCCGTCGTCCGAGACCGCGATGCGGATCCGCAAGCACTCCGGGATCGCCGCCGCGCTGTTCCTGCCCGCCCTCGTCGTCGCGAAGGTCCTGCTGCTGACCACCGAGACGGGCTCACGCTGCCTGGTGCAGGGCGGCTGCGCGCCCTTTCCGCACGATGCCTTCGAGGCGCTGCTCGTCGCCGTGGCGGTGTCCGTCGCGGTGACGATGGCCGCGCCGGACCGGGTACGCCGCGCCGCGCTCGCCGTACAGCTGCTGCTGGAGGTCGTGGCCGTGGGTGTCGTCCTGTCGTATCCCTGACCGGCCGGGCGTCCTACCCGATCGCGCGTCCTACCGGCCGCGGGGCTTCCCCCGCTTGGCGCCGCCCTTGGGACCGCCCTTGGCGCCGCCCTTGGAAGCACCCTTCGCGCCGCCCTTCGCACCGCCCGAACCGCCGCGGGCGCTCTTGCCGGCCGCCTTTGCGGCCCCGGGCTTCTGCCGAGCGCCACCACCCGTACCGGCGTGCCTGCCCTTCGGCTGCGGGGGCGTCGGGGGACGCCCGCGGGTGCTGTTGACGGTCCGGCCGCGGACGATCCCGATGAACTCCTCCACCAGGTCGGTGGTCTCGTCCTCGGGCCACGACAGCGCGATGCGCGACTCGGGGGCGTCCGACAGCGGCCGGTACGTGAGGTCCCTGCGGTGGTACAGGCGGGCCAGCGACTGCGGGACGACGAGCACTCCCACCCCCGCCGCGACCAGCTCGACGGCGTCCTCCGTCGTGGCGGGGCGCTCGATCGCGGGCCGCCCGGGCAGGCTCTCCCAGCCGAGGGTGTCGTCGAGGGGGTGCAGCACGATCTCGTCGGCCAGATCCGCGGCGGACACCTCTTCGACGGCCGCCACGATGTGGTCCTTGGGGACCACGACCACGGTCGTCTCGGTGTAGAGGGGGATCGCGCTGAGGTCCGCCCCGTCGACCGGCAGCCGCAGGAAACCGGCGTCGGCGCCGCCGCCGCGCAGCAGGCCGGACGCTTCGGCGGCGGGCACCGCCACGAGGGTCAGTGGGACGTCGGGCAGCCGCTCGTTCCAGATCCGCACCCACTTCGTGGGCGTCACCCCCGGGACGTACGCGAGCCGGAACGAAGGGGATACTTCCGAGCCTGTCACTCCGCCAGGTTACCGGTCGTGGTCGGCGGAATCGCACACGCTCGATACTCTTGGCACCATGACGTCGCACCAGACCACCCAGACGATGAAGCCCGCCACGGCTGCCAAGAAGCTGGGTGTGTACCTCGAGGCCACCCCCGCCGAGTTCCAGGAGGGTGTCATCTCGCGCACCGAGCTGAGTGCCCTGCAGGCCGATCCGCCGGAGTGGCTGCAGGAACTGCGACGCAACGGCCCCCACCCCCGGCCGGTGGTCGCATCGAAGCTCGGCATCTCCATCGCGGGTCTCGCCCGTGGCGGAATCACCGAGCCCCTCACCACCGAGCAGATCGAGGCCCTGAAGGCCGAGTCTCCCGAGTGGCTCCAGAAGGAGCGCGCCACCCAGGCCGAGGTCCGCAAGGAAGCGGTGCGCATCAAGGAGATGAAGGAAAAGAAGGCGCAGGAGAAGAACGCGTAGCGAGGCGGCGACCAGCCCCCGCAGCACGCGTTCCTCCCGTCCCCCCGCTTCCTCCCCGACCCCTCCCGCCTCCTCGATCGCGGCGATCTCGGTGATCTCGGTGATCTCGGTGATCTCGGTGATCTCTGCGCGAGGCCGGGGTCGGCTCCCCGGTAGTCGGTCGTGGCGAGCACGTCCAGCACGGCGCGGTGCTGCCGGTACGCCTCCTCGGGGCCGCTGACGAAGATCGACGACTCCGGCTTCCCGATGCCGTGGGGGTCCGTGTTGACCCCGCCGGTGAGGTACGCGGCCCCGCGCCCCTGCGCCCACCGCGCGGCCGCGCGGGCCTTGTCCAGGAGGTCCGAGGACAGGTTCGCCAGCGCCCGCCCGGTGAGGTCGGCGTCGCCGAGCACCCCGTACGCGGCGTCCACGTCGATGAGGGTGAGCAGGGTCAGCCCGCTCGCGGCGACGGCCTCGGCCGCGGTCGCGGCCCGCCGCGCACCCCGCGCCACGAGGTCGGTGTCCTTGCCGGAGCTGCGGTTCCAGACGGTGACCTCGTATCCGGCGGCGAGGTAGGCGGCGGCCATGGCCGGCTCGCTGTACCACTTCTTCCCGGGCGGGAAACAGGAGCTCGCCGTCGCAGCGATCCACTTCGGCGACGAGGAGTTCGCGCACATGCTCCGTGCCGGGCTGGACACGCACCCCGACCCGGCGGAGGCCGTCGAGGCCGTCGCGGCACTCCTCGCACAGGCGCTGGCGGACTCGGACTGGCGGGACGGCTGCCCGGTGACGGCCACGGCCCTGGAGACGGTCGGCCGCCTTCCGGAGCTCCAGGCCGCCTGCGCGCAGGCCTTCGCCAGCTGGCAGCACCTGGTGGCCGCGAAACTGCTGGCCTCGGGCTACCCGGAACCGGAGGCCCGCGATCTCGCGATGACCGTCATCAACACCCTGGAGGGCGCCGAGATGACCTCCCAGGTCACCGCGAGCCGGACCCCGCTCCTGGTGGCGGGCCGCCACCTGGCCCGGCTCATCTCCTCATACGGGGACTTCCCCGACGCGCCTGGGGCGCTCTCCGCCCAGGTCCTGTCCGGGCGGACAGGACCTAAGAGATCGCGGTGCGCAGCCGGAGGACCTCGATCCGCTCGGTCTCGTCATGGGCCGTCAGATCGATGACCTGACCCCCCGTGTCGGGCGTCTCGGAGGTCGCCGGCCCGCTCGTGTCCGCATCGGGCGCCGGTTCGGCGGGGGTCCGGCCGGACTCCGCCTTGTGGGCCGCGAGGGCCTCCTCGCCCACCACGTCGGCCAAGTCCTCGTTCTGGACCGCCTCGATGGCCGCACGGGCCTGCGCCGCGTTCTTGGTGCCGAAGAAGTCGAAGCCGCCCTCGGCGCGGGAGGCCGTACGCCGCTGGGACGCGTACGGGGCCACCGCGGCCGGGAGCCGGCGGGCCGGGACCGCTGCCGCGGGGCTGCCGCCGCCGATCGCCGGGCGGCCGTGGCCCTCGGCCGCGGTGAGCCCCGCGGGTGTCGCGGGCAGCGCCGCCTTGCGGGCCAACGCCCCCAGCGCCGCGTGGGCGCGGGCGTAGCCGACCGGGGTGGGCGCGCCGGCCGAGGTGCGCTCCGCCGAGGCCGCCGGCAGTTCCTTCGGCGCGGCGGCCGGGGTCGCGGAGGCCTCGATGGCCAGCAGCCGGCGGCCTTCCAGGGCGCTGGCGCGCTCGGTCTCGGCCGTCGCGTACCGCCTCAGCAGCGCCGCGTGCTCGCCGCGCAGCCCGGCCAGTTCGACCCGCTTGGCGCGTAGCTTGGTGTCGAGCTTGGCACGCAGAGCGCGCGCCTCCTCCAGATCGGATTCGAGCTCGGCTATCCGCTCGTCCGTCTTCCACTCGTCTCTGACCCGGTCGCGCGCGAGCTCGGCCACCCGGCGGCCCGCCGAGCGGTCCCAGGCGCGCATCACGACGGCGCCGGTGACGCCGGAGGCCGCCGCGAGGGCGACGAGCAGGCGCAGCGCAGTGCCGTCGTCGGGGCCCGCGAGCAGCCAGGCCGCGGCGGCGCTGGTGAGGGAAACACCAGCGACGGCCGTCGGCGTGAGCAGCCGGTGCAGAGGTTCGGGATTGCGGTGGCGTCCACGGGGCATGGCCTGAAATTTACAGGGCGTAGACGGCGAGTGGGGTAGCTGCCCGGCAATCTCTTCCCGGGCAGTTACCCGTCATTTCTCCATCAATCGCGTAACCACTACTTCTTGAGCAGACCCTTGGACTCCAGGTAAGCCTTCGCGACGTCCGCCGGCTTGGCCCGCTCCGCGTCCACCGCGCGGTTCATGCCGACCAGATCGGCCGTGGTGAGCACCTTGGTCAGCTTCCCCAGGGCCGCTGCGACCTCGGGGGCGCCCGCGTCCTTGGCGTTGACCACCGGCAGTACGTTGTCGGCGTTCTGGAGCTTCTTGTCGTCCTCCAGCAGGACCAGGCCGAAGCTGTCGAGCGTGGCGTCCGTGGTCGTGGTCAGCACGAGCTGGTCGGCGCCGTCCTTGACCGCCTGCTTGGACTGCGGGGTGCCGACGCCCTTCGGGTCAATACCGGAAACATCGATTCCGTATGTCTTCTTCAATCCCGGTGCGCAGAAGGGGCGGACGGCGCATTCGTCACCCGCCGCGATCTTCACCTTCAGCCCGGACTTACCAAGATCGGAAAGAGTCTTCAGGTTGTTCTTCTCGGCGAATTCCCTGCTCACCGCGAAAGCGTTCTGGTCGACCGCCTCGCCCGCCGGCAGGGCCTTCAGACCGAGCGGGGCCGCGAGCTTCTCCAGTGCCGCCACCGTCGCCGCGACATCGCTCGACGCGACCGGCTTCGCCTCCGGCGCCTGCGGGCCGTTCACCTTCGCGTTGAGGAACTCCGCGAGCGTCGCCGCGTACTCCGGGACGACGTCGATCTCGCCCTTCTCCAGCGACGGCTCGTACAGCTCCCGGTTGCTGACCGTCTTGATCGACGTGCCGTAGCCGGCGTCCTTGAGGACCTGTGCGTACAGCTCAGCCAGCACGTTGGACTCGGTGAAACCGGCCGCGCCGATCACCAGGCTGCCCTTGGCACCCGCCGCTGAAGCGGAGGAAGAGGACGACGAGCCACCGTCCTTGCTCTTCTCCAGGCTCTCGCCGCCGCACGCGGCCAGCGACACCGACAGGGCCAGCGTGCCCAGGGACGCGCCGAGGGCGCGCGTGGTCTTGCTCATGGAGGTACTCCGTTCGAGGCGAGGGACAGGAAATCGGCGGGGGACGGCGTTCGGAGCGGCTGCGGCCGGCGGGACGGCGTTCGGAGGAGCAGCGGCCGACGGGACGGCTCTCAGCGGGGCGCGGTTCGCGGCAGCAGCCGGTCCGCCGCCACCAGGGCGCCCTCCACCAGCAGCGCGAGCGCCGCCACCAGCAGGGCGCCCGCGACGACCTGCGCGGTGTTGTACGTGTTGAAGCCGGCGGTGATGATCCGGCCGAGGCCGCCCTGGCCGACCATCGCCGCGATCGTGGCCGTGGCGATGACCTGCACGGCGCCGGAGCGCAGCCCGGTCATCACCAGCCCCCGCGCGAGCGGCAGTTCGACCCGCCAGAAGAGCTGGCCGCCGGACATGCCCATGCCGCGGGCGGCCTCCACGACCGAGCGGTCGACCTCGCGCACGCCGACATACGCATTGGTCAGCAGGGGAGGTACGGCGAACAGCACCAGCGCGGCGATGGTGGGCAGATAGCCCGCGTTGCGCAGCGGCGAGACCATGAACAGCGCCAGCACCGCGAAGACGGGGACGGCCCGGCCGGCATTGGACACATTCACCGCGAGCGCGCCGCCCTTGCCGAGGTGGCCGAGCCACAGGCCCAGCGGCAGCGCCACCGCGCAAGCGATGGCGAGGGCGGTCCCGCTGACGTACGCGTGCTCGGCGAGCCGGTGCCAGACACCGCTCTCGCCCGACCAGTTGGCGCCGTCCGCCAGCCAGTCCCAGGCCGCTCCCAGCACGCCCACGGCCTCAGGCTCCCTTCGCCGCGCGGGTGGCGGCCCGGGCCCACGGCGTCAGCAGCCGCTCGGCGCCGAGCAACAGCACATCGGCCACGAACGCGAGCAGCACGCACAGCACGGAGGCGGTGAGCACCTGGGCCTTGAACGAGCTGCTGACGGCGGGCGCGATGAGGTTGCCGAGCCCGCCCTTGCCGACGATGGAGCCGACCGTGGTCAGCGCGACCGTCGAGACGGTGGCGATCCGCACCCCGGCGAGCACCGCGGGCAGCGCCAGCGGCAGTTCGACCTGCCACAACAGCCGCCGCGGGCCGTACCCCATGCCGCGAGCGGCCTCCCGTACGTCTTCGGGGACGGCTTCCAGGCCGGCCAGCACATTGCGGACCAGGATGGTCAGCGAATACAGCACCAGGCCGGTCACCACCAGCGACGCCGGCAGGCCGAACACCGGCAGCAGCAGGGAGAACATGGCGAGCGAGGGAATCGTGTAGAGCAGCGTGGTGACGCCCAGCACGGGCGCGGCCCAGCGTCGGCCGCGGCGGGCCAGCAGGGCCAGCGGGACGGAGACGGCAAGACCGATCAGGACCGACACGCCCGTGATCCAGACGTGTTCCAGGGTGGCGTCGGTGAGCTCCTGGGAGCGGGAAGTGACGTACTCCCAGCAGATCCAGTCATTCGCCACCAGGCAGTTCTGCCCGGCCATGCTCCTCACCCCCTCACCGAACACTCGCTCCTCCGGCAGCACAGTCGTGCGACAGCACACCCAGAACGACCCTATCCCCCGGCACCGACAATGCGACGGAAGCCTCAGCAGTCGGGCGACACGCCCCTCGTCGAACCGGGCCACCCGTACGGAAGGATGGGCCCGTGATCCGATTCGAGCACGTGACCAAGAGCTACCCCGACGGGACGACCGCCGTCGAGGACCTGTCCTTCGAGGTGGCGGAGGGTGAACTGGTCACGCTCGTGGGGCCGTCCGGCTGCGGCAAGACGACCACCATGAAGATGGTCAACCGGTTGATCGAGCCGACCTCCGGCCGGATCCTGCTCGGCGGCGAGGACATCGCCGCCGCCGACCCGGTCGAGCTGCGCCGCCGGATCGGATACGTGATCCAGCAGGTGGGACTGTTCCCGCACAAGACGGTGCTGGAGAACACCGCGACCGTGCCGCAGCTGATCGGCACCCCGAAGGCCAAGGCCCGCGCCCGGGCAGCCGAGCTGCTCGAACTGGTGGGGCTCGACCCGGCCGTCTACGGGGGCCGGTACCCGGAGCAGCTCTCCGGCGGGCAGCGCCAGCGCGTCGGCGTGGCCCGCGCGCTCGCCGCCGATCCGCCGGTCCTGCTGATGGACGAGCCGTTCGGCGCGGTGGACCCGGTGGTGCGCGAGCGCCTGCAGAACGAGTTCCTGACGCTGCAGAAGACGGTGCGCAAAACGATCCTCCTGGTCACGCACGACCTGGAGGAGGCGATCCGGCTCGGCGACCGCATCGCGGTCTACGGAACGGGCACCATCGAGCAGTTCGCCCGCCCGGCCGCGGTGCTCGGCGCGCCGGCCACTGCGTACGTGGCCTCCTTCGTCGGCGCCGACCGGGGGCTCAAACGGCTCGCCGTCACCCCGGTCGAGGCGGCCGACCTGGCGGTGGCCGACGGGCAGGACGCGGCCCCAGCCGCGGCGGTGGAGCTGGGGGCGTCGCTGCGCGAAGCCCTGGCGGCCCTCCTCCAGGAGGACTCGGGCCGGATCGGGGTCACCGACCCGGACTCCGGGGCGCTGGTCGGCGTCCTGACGCCGGAGGGCGTGCACCGGGCGCTGCGCCGGGCCCACCTCCAGGAGGCCTGACACGAAGGGCCCGGCCGGAGCCGGGCCCTTCCCCCTCGTGCTCGCGCACCGTTCCTGACCTCTGCTCACCGGCCTTGTCAGGCCTGGATGCGGCCGCTCATCCACGCGAGCATCGGCGGGATCTCGCGTCGCCACGTGTTGAAGTTGTGGCCGCCGCTGTCGAGGATGATCGAGGAGACCCGGTCCGGGCTCTTCACCTTCTTGATGAACTTCTTGGTGTCGCCGAGGTTCGGCTCGCCCGTCTCGCTGCTGGTGACGAGGAAGGACGTGCCGGTCGGCTTCTTGTTCTCGATGCTGTGCAGGACGTCCGCGCGCTGCTTCAGCTTGTCGTCCCCGTGGAAGAGGTCGCCGGTCGTCGGGTCGTCCGGAGCCTGGTAGTACGCGGACAGACCCGCGGCGGCGCCGAAGGTCTGCGGGTAGTGCGCGGCGATCTTCAGGGCGCAGTAACCGCCGGTGGAGTTGCCGATGAAGCCCATGTTCTCCGGCTTCTTGCCGACCCGGAAGGTGTCCGTGATGGCCTTCGGGAGGTCCACGGCGAAGAAGGTCTCGGTCTGCGGTCCGCCGGGTATGTCCACGCACTCGGTGTCCCGCGGCGGCGCGACGGTCGGGCGCAGCATGACCAGGATCATCGGCTTCATCTTGCCCGCCTTGGACAAACTGAAGGCCTTCATGGGGTAGTCGAGCCCTTTGATGAGGTTCTCGGCGGTACCCGGGTAACCCGTAAGGACGATGGACGCGGGGAAGTTCTCGTCCTTGTGCTGCGGCTGGAAGTACTCCGGCGGCAGCCACACGTAACCCGGGCTCGTGATCTTCGACTTCTGCCCCTCGATGGAGACCTTCAGGATCTGGCCGCCGACCTGAGGCTTGCTCCCGCCGGGCACGTCCAGCGCCTGCTTGTCGACGACCTTGATGTCCTTGCTGCTCATCGAGTGGTCGACGACCTTGCCGATCGACGTCTCCTGGCCGAACAGGTCGGCCCAGGAACCGTAGAAGAGGAACGACTTGTTGGCCGCGAGGCCCACCGCCGAGAACAGTGCCAGCTGGGTCGCGAGCAGGAGACCGATCCGCCCGGCGAACGCGCGCCACGTGCGGCCCGAGAGCTTCGGCCAGAACCAGACCGTGGCCGCGAAGAGCAGCACACCGGCGAAAATGGCCAGCGCCAGAACCGTATAACTGGTGAGACCCATGAGCAGTCAGTCGACTTTCTGATGGCAGGACTGTTTTTTTCCGACGGAAGAGTGAACCCGCTCCTCCTCGATGTCGTCCTAATGGACGCACCACACACCGGAGGCTGTCGCAGCCTTCGGCCACATGATCTCTCGCGGAGCAACGGGAAGCGATGTCTAGCAGGATAGATGGCGATAAGTCGGGACAGGTTCCGAGCAGGGTCCGCCGAATCCTCCGAGGCCCACAGCCGGAGTCGGTGCCCGGCCTGGTAGGTACGGCCGTCATGATCGTCGGCCTTCTGGACATCGCGGCGGGGGTGTTCCCCCGTTTCCGGCACAGCCGGATCCACGCGGTCACCGAGGTGCTGCCGTTCTCGCTGGGCCCCTTCGCGGCGGCCCTCGCGATCAGCGCGGGCGTCCTGCTCCTGCTGCTCGCCCACGGCCTCAAGCGCCGCAAGCGCCGCGCCTGGAGGGCCGCCGTCGTGCTGCTGCCGGCCGGCGCCGCGGCGCAGTTCGCGTACCGGCACTCGATCCTCGGGGTGATCCTCGGGGCGGTGCTCCTCGCGCTGCTGCTGCGCCACCAAAGTGAATTCAAGGCGCTGCCGGACCCGCGCAGCCGCTGGAAGGCGCTCGCGAACTTCGTCCTGATGAGCGCCGGCTCCATCGGTCTGGGTCTGGTCATCGTCAACGTCCACCCGGGCAAGGTCGTCGGCAACCCGGGCCTGTACGAGCAGATCACCCACGTCGTCTACGGCCTCTTCGGCTTCGAGGGCCCCGTCGACTACGCCGGCCGCGTGTCCTGGACCGTCGGATACTCCCTCGGCGCCCTCGGCATGCTGACCGCGCTCACCACCATCTACCTGGCCTTCCGCCCCGAGCACCCGGCCGCCCGGCTCACCGCCGACGACGAGTCCAAGCTGCGCGAGCTCCTCGCCAAGCACGGCGGCCGCGACTCGCTGGGGCACTTCGCGCTCCGCCGCGACAAGGCCGTCGTCTTCTCCCCCAGCGGCAAGGCCGCCGTCACCTACCGCGTCGTCTCCGGCGTGATGCTCGCCTCCGGCGACCCCATCGGCGACGTCGAGGCCTGGCCCGGCGCCATCGAGCGGTTCATGGAGGAGGCCAAGGCCCACTCCTGGACCCCGGCCGTCATGGGATGCAGCGAGACCGGCGGCGAGGTCTGGACCCGCGAGACCGGCCTGGACGCCCTGGAGCTCGGTGACGAGGCGATCGTCGATGTCAAAGACTTCTCCCTCTCTGGCCGTGCCATGCGCAATGTCCGCCAAATGGTGAAGCGCATCGAGCGCAACGGCTACACCACCAAGGTCCGCCGCGTCAGCGAACTGACCGAGACGGAGCTGGAGCAGGTACGCGGCGCCGCCGACGCCTGGCGCGGCACCGACACCGAGCGCGGCTTCTCCATGGCGCTCGGCCGGGTCGGCGACCCGGGCGACGGCGACTGCTTCATCGCGACCGCCCACCGGGTGGAGGAGGGCGACACCAGCCCCTTCGGCGACCTGAAGGCCGTTCTCCACTTCGTCCCCTGGGGCGCCGACGGCATGTCGCTGGAGCTGATGCGCCGCGACCGCGCCGCCGACCCCGGCATGAACGAACTGCTGATCGTCGCCTCTCTGGAAGCCGCCCCCGGCCTGAAGATCGAGAAGGTCTCCCTCAACTTCGCGATGTTCCGCTCGGCCCTCGCCCGCGGCGAGAAGATCGGCGCCGGCCCGGTCCTGCGCATGTGGCGCGGCCTGCTGGTCTTCCTGTCCCGCTGGTTCCAGATCGAGTCGCTGTACAAGTTCAACGCGAAGTTCCGCCCCCGCTGGGAGCCGCGCTTCGTCGTCTTCCGCACCACCCGCGACCTTCCCCGCATCGGGTTCGCCGCGATGCAGGCCGAGGGCTTCGTGACCCTGGCCCTGCCCCGGCTCTTCGCCGGCCGCCGCCGCCCCAAGCCGGTCCGTACCTGCGCCCACCACCAGATGACGACCGTGCCCAAGCAGCCGGAGCGCGAGGTCCAGGCCGCGTAGCCACCCGTACGAAGGGGGCCGGCCCCGGCAGCCGAAAGGCGCCGGGGCCCTTCCGTATCCAGGTCAGCCCTACCCTTGGAGCTATGAACACGAAGCGCGGAGCCGCCAGCAGGGGCCGGGTCGCAGGTCTGCCGGAGTGGGACCGCTGCGCGGTCATGGGCGTCGTCAACGTCACCCCGGACTCCTTCTCCGACGGCGGGCGCTGGTTCGACACCACCGCGGCCGTCAAGCGCGGCCTCGACCTCGTCGCCCAGGGCGCCGACCTCGTCGACGTCGGCGGCGAGTCCACCCGCCCCGGCGCCTCCCGCGTCGACGAGGAGGAGGAGCTGCGCCGGGTCGTCCCCGTGGTGCGCGGCCTGGCCTCCGAGGGCATCGCCGTCTCCGTCGACACGATGCGCGCGTCCGTCGCCGCCCGGGCCGTGGCCGCCGGAGCGGTGCTGGTCAACGACGTCAGCGGCGGGCTCGCCGATCCCGGCATGATCCCGGCCGTCGCGGCGGCCGAGGTGCCGTTCGTGGTCATGCACTGGCGCGGCTTCAGCGCCGGCATGAACAGCCTCGCCGTCTACGAGGACGTCGTCGCGGAGGTCACCGCCGAACTGCGGGCCCGCATCGACGCCGTCGTGGCCGGCGGCATCGCCCCCGAACGCCTCGTCGTCGACCCGGGCCTCGGCTTCGCGAAGCAGGCCGAGCACGACCTGGCCCTGGTCGCGCACCTGCCCGAGCTGCGCGCCCTCGGCTTCCCGCTGCTGGTCGCCGCATCGAGGAAGCGTTTCCTCGGCCGGGTCCTGGCGGGCGGGGACGACACCGCCCCGCCGCCCGCCCGCGAGCGCGACGCCGCCACGGCCGCCGTCTCCGCCATCGCCGCCCACCAGGGCGCCTGGGCCGTACGGGTCCACGAGGTACGGGCGACCGCGGACGCGGTTCGGGTGGCCCGCGCCGTGGAAGGGGCACTGTGATCCGCACCGACCGAGAAGGAGTCCAGTGAGCAGAACCGACATCGAAGCGGTCGAAGGGGTCAACACGGCCTTCTACGAGGCCATGGAGCAGGGGGACTTCGACCTACTGTCGGCGCTCTGGCTCGATGACGAGATCTCCTGCGTACATCCCGGCTGGCCCGTGCTCTCGGGCCGCGGCGAGGTGCTGCGCTCGTATGCGCTGATCATGTCCCACACCGACTACATCCAGTTCTTCCTCACGGACACCAAGGTGACCGTGATAGGCGACACCGCCCTGGTGACCTGTACGGAGAACATCCTCAGCGGCGGGCCCGCCGAGGACGGCGGTGAGCTGGGTCCGCTGGTCGGCCAGCTCGTCGTCGCCACGAATGTGTTCCGACGCACATCCGAGGGCTGGCGGCTCTGGTCCCACCACGGTTCTCCCGTCCTCACGGAGTCCGACGAGGGCGACGAGGACGAGGCCTCCTGACCCCTCCGGCGGGGACCGGAGTGTTTCGCAGGTAAATTCGAAGACGGACGACGCCGACCGCACTCGGCGTAGGCCCATGGCCCCGGGGAGTCCCGGGACCGGATGTACCTACGAAAGCAGGAGTGATTCGCGTGGATCGTGTCGCGCTGCGCGGCCTCAAGGCTCGCGGGCACCACGGCGTCTTCCCCCGGGAGCGCGAGGAAGGCCAGACCTTCATCGTCGACCTCGTGCTGCACATCGACACCCGCCCCGCGGCGGCCGACGACGACCTGGCGAAGACCGTGCACTACGGGGTCGTGGCCGAGGAGGTCGTCGATGTGGTGCAGGGAGAGCCCGTCGACCTGATCGAGACGCTCGCCGAGCGGATCGCCCAGCAGTGCCTCAAGCACGAAGCGGTGGCGCAGGTGGAGGTGGTCGTCCACAAGCCGGACGCGCCCATCACCGTCCCCTTCGACGACGTGACCATCACGATCACCCGGAGCCGCGCATGAACAACGGCCTGAACACACAGAGCGACCCGACCGTACAGCCGGTCCCCGCCTCCGTCGTCGAAACGGTCGACGCGGCGGACGTCACCCTGTCCAACCCGAAATGGGCCGTCATCGCGCTCGGCGCGAACCTCGGCAACCGGCTGGAGACCCTGCAGGGCGCCATCGACGCCCTCGGCGACACCCCGGGCCTGCGGGTCAAGGCCGTCTCCCGGGTCTACGAGACCGAGCCCTGGGGCGTCGATCCCGGCTCGCAGCCCGCGTACTTCAACGCGGTCGTCTCCGTGAAGACCACCCTGCCGCCGTCGTCGCTCCTGGAGCGCGGACAGGCCATCGAGGAAGCCTTCGACCGCGTCCGCGAGGAGCGGTGGGGCCCGCGCACGATCGACGTCGACATCGTCGCGTACGCCGACGTGGTCTCCGACGACCCCACCCTCACCCTCCCGCACCCGCGGGCCCACCAGCGGGCCTTCGTCCTGGCCCCCTGGCACGACGTCGACACCGAGGCGCAGATCCCCGGGCACGGCCCGGTGGCGGCGCTCCTGGCCGGAATCGGCCTGACCGGTGTCACGCCGCGCCCGGACCTGGAACTCCGCCTGCCCGAGTAGTCGTTAACCTGTGGACTGCTGACGGACCGGCGGATCGGGATCGGCGGATCGGCAGATCGACGGATCGGCGCGGAAAGCGGGGAACAGGCACGTGAAGCAACTGAGGCCGGCGGTCCTGGCGGGCATCTTCGCGGTCGCCGGGATCCTGTCCTGGGCGGGCGCCCGCCTGTGGAACGCGTACGGCAGCCTGCCCGGTGTTCCGCTGGCCGCGCCGATCGTCCTGGCGGTGATCGCCGTGGTGCTCCTCGCGACGGCCCTGTCCCTGCGGGCCCGCCTGAAGGCGCAGCGCGAGCGCCGGCCGGGAGCCAAGGGCGTGGAGCCGCTGATGGCGGCCCGTGCGGTGGTGTTCGGCCAGGCCAGCGCCCTGGTGACGGCCTTGGTCGCGGGCATGTACGGCGGTGTGGGCGTCTTCCTGCTGACCGACTCCCTCGACATCCCCGCCCGCCGCGATCAGGCCTGGTACGCCGGCTTCTCGGTCCTGGCGGGCGTGGCGGTCATCGCGGCCGCCCTCTTCCTGGAACACGTCCTCAAGCTCCCGGAGGACGACGACCAATCCCCCGAGGCCCCGGCCCGCGCCTGAGCCGTCAGCCGGGGGTCTCGGGGCCCGTCCGGATCACTCCGCGCCGGGCGGCTTCGCGTCCAGCGTCCGGTGACCGGCGCCCGGACGGGGTCAGCGGGCGATGATCAGGGTCATGGCCTCGTTGCGGGTCGCGGGGTCGCGGAGCTGACCGCGGACCGCGGAGGTGATGGTCTTGGCGCCCGGCTTGCGGATACCGCGGACGGACATGCACATGTGCTCGGCCTCGATCACGACGATGGCCCCGCGAGCCTCCAGAATCTCCATGAGGGAGTCGGCTATCTGCGTCGTGAGACGTTCCTGCACCTGCGGGCGGCGCGCGTAGACGTCCACGAGGCGGGCCAGCTTCGACAGGCCGGTGATCTTGCCGCTGTCCGCCGGGACGTAGCCGACGTGGGCGACGCCATGGAATGGCAGCAGATGATGCTCGCACAAAGATACGATTTCAATGTCCTTCACCAGGACCAGTTCATCGTGTCCCAGATCGAACACCGTCGTCAGGACATCCTCGGGCTTCTGCCACAGACCGGCCAGAATCTCCCGGTACGCCCGCGCCACGCGCCCGGGCGTCTCCCGAAGGCCCTCGCGCTCCGGGTCCTCGCCGACCGCGATCAGGAGCTCGCGAACCGCCGCCTCGGCGCGCTTCTCGTCGAACTCGCCGATCGTGCCCTCGCCACCGCTCAGGGTCACCGGGTCGGTCATCACTGCCTCGTTCCTGTTTCTTTTCGTTCGCGCGCATGAAAGTGCCGCGCCCCCCAGGCTAGAACCTGGGGGGCGCGGCACGCATTCCGGGTGGGTCGAGGCGCCGATTACTCGGTGCGGTCCTCGGGGACCACCTCGATGCCCTTCTCCGTGGTGACCGGCGTGACGGCGGTGGCCGCCGACGTGCCGTTCGCCGCGTTCGTCAGCTGGAGCTCCTTGGGAGAGAGCACCGGCGGACGGGTGGAGGGGGTGCGGCGGGAGGAGCCGGTCCACGCGGGGCGGGCCGGACGCTTCACGATCGTCGAGAAGATCTCGGCGATCTGCTCCTTGTTCAGCGTCTCCTTCTCCAGCAGCGCGAGGACCAGGTTGTCGAGAACGTCGCGGTTCTCGACGAGGATCTCCCAGGCCTCGTTGTGCGCGGTCTCGATGAGCTTCTTGACCTCTTCGTCGACCAGCGCCGCGACCTCTTCCGAGTAGTCGCGCGGGTGGGCCATCTCGCGGCCCAGGAACGGCTCGGTGTTGTCGCCGCCGAACTTGATCGCACCGAGACGCTCGGTCATGCCGTACTGCGTGACCATGGCCCGCGCCGTGGCGGTGGCCTTCTCGATGTCGTTCGCCGCGCCCGTCGTCGGGTCGTGGAAGACCAGCTCCTCGGCCGCGCGCCCGCCCAGCATGTACGCCAGCTGGTCGAGCATCTCGTTACGCGTGGTCGAGTACTTGTCCTCGTCGGGCAGGACCATGGTGTAACCAAGGGCCCGGCCGCGGGACAGGATCGTGATCTTGTGGACCGGGTCGGAGTTGGGGGAGGCCGCCGCGACCAGGGCGTGTCCGCCCTCGTGGTACGCGGTGATCTTCTTTTCCCGGTCCGACATGATCCGGGTCCGCTTCTGCGGGCCCGCCACGACGCGGTCGATCGCCTCGTCCAGGGCGTGGTTGTCGACCAGCTTCTTGTCCGAGCGGGCCGTGAGCAGCGCGGCCTCGTTCAGGACGTTGGAGAGATCGGCACCGGTGAAGCCGGGCGTACGACGGGCAACCGCGCCCAGGTCGACGTCCGGAGCGACCGGCTTGCCCTTCTGGTGGACCTTGAGGATCTCCAGACGGCCCTGCATGTCCGGACGGTCGACCGCGATCTGCCGGTCGAAGCGGCCGGGACGCAGGAGCGCCGGGTCGAGGATGTCCGGACGGTTCGTGGCGGCGATCAGGATGACCCCGCCCTTCACGTCGAAGCCGTCCATCTCGACGAGCAGCTGGTTGAGGGTCTGCTCGCGCTCGTCGTGACCGCCGCCGAGACCCGCACCGCGGTGCCGGCCGACGGCGTCGATCTCGTCGACGAAGACGATCGCCGGGGCGTTGGCCTTGGCCTGCTCGAACAGGTCACGGACACGCGAGGCACCGACACCGACGAACATCTCGACGAAGTCGGAACCGGAGATCGAGTAGAAGGGGACACCGGCCTCGCCCGCGACGGCGCGCGCCAGCAGGGTCTTACCGGTGCCGGGCGGGCCGTAGAGCAGCACACCCTTGGGGATCTTGGCGCCGACGGCCTGGAACTTCGCCGGCTCCTGGAGGAACTCCTTGATCTCGTGGAGTTCCTCGACGGCCTCGTCCGCACCCGCGACATCGGCGAACGTCGTCTTCGGGGTGTCCTTGGTGATCAGCTTGGCCTTGGACTTCCCGAACTGCATGACCCGGGAGCCGCCGCCCTGCATCTGATTCATCAGGAACAGGAAGACAACGACGATGAGGACGAAGGGCAGGAGCGAGAGCAGCACGCTCAGGAACGGGCTGGTCTTGTCCGGCGTGACGGAGTACCCGTCCTGGATCTGACCGGCTTCGTACTTGGTCTGGAGGTTCTGGGCAAGCTGAACGCCCTGATCCCCGATGTAGTTGGCCTGGAACTTGGTGCCGTCATGCTTGCCGAGCTTCTGGTCGTCCTTCAGCTCGATCTTGATCATCTGGCTGTCGCCGGTGGTCAGCTTGGCTGTCTCCACCTGGCCACTGTTGATCGCCTTGATGACCTCGCTGGTGTCCACCGACTTGTAGCCGCCGCCGGAGCCGACGACATTCATCAACACGACCACGGCGAGGACGGCCAGCACGATCCACATGACCGGCCCACGGAAGTATCGCTTCACGTCCATCCATACGGGGCGCTAGGCACCCCGTCCCTCCTGCCCGTAGGTAAATGCTGCTGTGAGTAAAGACTGTTCTTCGGAATGTACCCCTGTATTGTCACCCGCGGCCTCGTGGGACGGCTGACATACCCGCCTTCCCCTGCTCCAACGGCGGGAGCGTCCCCCAGGTTCCCTCTCGGTTCCCGGGGGCCCGGAAAAGCGGCGGCGGGATCAGCCGCCGTAGACGTGCGGGGCGAGCGTGCCGACGAACGGCAGGTTGCGGTACTTCTCCGCGTAGTCGAGGCCGTAGCCCACGACGAACTCGTTGGGGATGTCGAAGCCGACCCACTTCACGTCGATCGCGACCTTGGCGGCGTCGGGCTTGCGCAGCAGCGTGCAGACCTCCAGGGAGGCCGGCTCGCGCGATCCCAGGTTCGACAGCAGCCAGGACAGCGTCAGGCCCGAGTCGATGATGTCCTCGACGATCAGGACGTGCTTGCCCTTGATGTCGGTGTCCAGGTCCTTGAGGATCCGGACCACACCCGAGGACTGGGTCCCGGCGCCGTACGAGGACACCGCCATCCAGTCCATGGTGAGCGGGGTGGACAAGGCACGCGCCAGGTCCGCCATCACCATCACCGCGCCCTTGAGGACACCGACGATGAGCAGGTCCTTGCCCGCGTACTCCGCATCGATCTTCGCGGCCAGCTCGGCCAGCTTCGCGTCGATCTCTTCCTTGGTGATGAGCACCGACTGGAGGTCGCCGCCCATGTCCTTCTCGTCCACCCGCATCACTTTCGTCGACGGCCGGGGCTCCGGGGTGTACCCCCGGAGGACTCAGCCGTGTTTCAGCACCAATCAGCCCTGCCGGATGACCAGTCTGCCACCCTGCCGCTGGGCCTCGACCCGGCCGGGCAGATTGATGGCACCCTGACCGCGCCATCCGGTGATGAGCCGGTCGACTTCCTCGATGTGGCGGGCGAAGAGGGAGCCCGCGGGGGAACCGGCGGCGACCACGGCCCTGCGCAGCACCCGGCGGCGGACGGCCGGGGGAAGGGCGTACAGCTTGGCGCATTCCAGCCGGCCGTCCGCGTCCCGTACGCCGGTCTCCGCCTCGGCGGCCCAGGCGTCCAGGGCGTCGGCGTCGTCGCGGGAGAGCTGGGCGGTACGGGCCAGCGCCTCGACGACCCCCTTGCCCAGCGCCTTCTCCAGGGCGGGCAGTCCCTCGTGGCGCAGCCGCGAGCGGGTGTAGGCGGGGTCCATGTTGTGCGGGTCGTCCCAGACGGCCAGGGACTGGACCATGCAGGCCTTGCGGGCGGTCTGCCGGTCCAGCTGGAGGAAGGGACGGCGGTAGCGGTGGGTGCGGCCGGACCCCCCGGGACCCCGGGAGACCTCCGGCATGCCGGAGAGCGAGCGGATGCCGGAACCGCGGGCGAGGCCCAGCAGGACGGTTTCGGCTTGGTCGTCGCGGGTGTGGCCGAGCAGCACGGCGGCGGCGCCCAGCCGGTCGGCGGCCTCGTCCAGCGCGCCGTAGCGGGCGTCGCGGGCGGCGGCCTCGGGTCCGCCGTCGCGGCCGACGCGTACGGCGACGGACTCCACCGGGTCGAGGTGGAGCGCGGTCATGCGGGAGACGACCTCGGCGGCGCGCAGGTCGGATCCGGCCTGGAGCCCGTGGTCGACGGTGATGCCGCCGGCCCGAATGCCGAGTTTGGGGGCCTCGAAGGCGAGGGCCGAGGCGAGCGCCATGGAGTCGGCGCCACCGGAGCAGGCGACGAGCACGAGTGGTGCGGTGTCTCCCCCGGCTGCCGCCGGGAGGTACCCCCGGGGGGTGCGAGGGCCGGTGCGGGCCGCCCCTCCGGACGGAGTCCGGGGCAGGGGGTCGGTGAGCTCGGTGAGGATGTCGTGGAGTACGCGGCGGACCGCCAGGCGTATCGCCGCGACCGCAGGATGGGGACCCATGTCCGGTGCCCTTCGGTGGTGTTCGGATGCCTCGAAGGCGTTTGGGGGTGTCGTGCCGGGGTGGCCGGCTGCTGGAGCGCGTTCGGTGGTGCTGCCCGGTGTCCCGCAGGTTCCCCATGCGAAGGAGTCCGCGCGCGAGGAGTCCCGCGAGGAGCCCCCGCGGGACGAGGACTGTCACTCAGAGTGCGTCGATGGTGACAGAACCGAGCCGTTCCCTGAGCATCGCACGGCCATGCGCGGCCCACGGTCCCTCGGACGGGTGACGCTGCTTCCCCCAGTGAGACATCTTTACGCCCCCTGCGTCACCCCTCTTCGCTCTCTTCGCTCCCCTTGCGGTGTACTCGGGCCACCCAGTCCGCCGGCCTGGCGATCTCCGCCTTCGTCGGCAGTGTGTTCGGGGAGGTCCACACGCGGTTGAAGCCGTCCATGCCGACCTGGCCGACGACGGCGCGCACGAAGCGCTCGCCGTCGCGGTACTGGCGCAGCTTGGCGTCGAGGCCGAGCAGCTTGCGCAGGGCGAGGTCGAGGCGGCCCGCGCCGCTGGCCCGGCGCTGCTGGAACTTCTCCCGGATCTCGGCGACCGAGGGCACCACCTCGGGACCCACCCCGTCCATCACGAAGTCGGCGTGGCCCTCCAGCAGGGACATGACGGCGGTGAGCCGGCTCAGCACCTCCCGCTGCTCGGGGCTCTGCACGAGCTCGACCAGCGACCGGCCCTCCTCGCCCTGCTCGGCCTCGGGGCGGGCGCCCGCATAGGACTGGACGGCCTCGCGGAGGCGCTCCAGTACCGTCATCGGGTCCACTTCGGTGGCGCCCAGGAACGTCTGGATTTCGCCCTCCAGGTGGTCGCGGAGCCACGGAACGGCGGTGAACTGCGTACGGTGCGTCTCCTCGTGCAGACAGACCCACAGCCGGAAGTCGTGCGGGTGCACGTCCAGCTCGCGCTCGACGTGCACGATGTTGGGGGCGACGAGGAGCAGCCGTCCGCCGCCGGCGGCGGAGCCCGGCAGGTCACGGCTGACCGGGGCGAAGGTCTCGTACTGGCCCAGGACGCGGGAGGACAGGAAGCTCAGCAGCATGCCCAGCTCGACGCCGGTAATCTTGCCGCCGACCGCGCTGAACACCGCCCCGCCCGGGATGGCGCCGCGTCGCTCCTGCAACTTGCCCAGGAGGGGCGCCAGCAGTTCCCGGAAGCCGGCCACATTGGCCCTGATCCAGCCGGTCCGGTCGACGACGAGCACGGGGGTGTCCTGGAAGGGCGCGCCTTCGGGGATCATCCGGGTGAACTCGCGTACGTGTCGTTCCGAGGTCCTGGCATGCCCGCGCAGCTCCGCGACGACGGCCCGGGCCTCGTCCCGGCTGACCTCCGGGCCGGGCCGCACAAGCCGGGTCGCGGTCGCCACCGCGAGGTTCCAGTCGACCATCTCCGCACCACCGATGCTCGTCATGCGTCAACCGTACGTGGACCGGCCCGGCGACGGACCCCCCACGGCCGGGTCTGCCGCTCCCCGCCCACCCCGCCGTGCCCGGCGCTGCGTGGCGGGCCTTGCCTACGAGGTGCCGGCGACGGCCGCCGCCACCTTGTCGAGGGCCTTCTCGGCGCCCTCCTGGCCGGGGCTGTTCGCGGTCAGGAAGGCGAAGGCGAGGAGCCGGCCGGAGGAGTCGACGACCGTCCCGGCGAGGGAGTTCACGCCGGTCAGGGTGCCCGTCTTGGCCCGGATCAGGCCCGCGACCGGGGAGCCGGCGGAGTTGCGGGAGCGCAGGGTCCCGGTGAATCCGGCGACGGGCAGTCCGGTGAGGACGGGCCGCAGCTCCGGCCGCTGGGGATCGGCGGCTTTCGCGAGGAGGCCGGTCAGGAGGCCGGCGCTGACCTTGTCCGCCCGGCTCAGGCCGCTGCCGTCGGCGAAGCGGGAGCCCGCGATGTCGACGCCGAGGCCGGCGAGGCGGGCGGTGACGGCCTTCTCGGCGCCTTCGAAGCTGGCGGGCTGCCCGGAGGCGAGGGCGGTCTGTCGGGCCAGGGCCTCGGCGATGTCGTTGTCGCTGTTGGTCAGCATGCGCTCGACGAGGCCGGCCAGCGGGGTGGAGTGGGTGGTGGCCAGCGGCTGGGCGTCTGCGGCGGCCTTGGCCCTGGCGGGCTCGCCGGTGACCTTGATGCCGCGTTCGGCCAACAGGGCGGCGAAGGCGCGGGCGGTCTCCCCGGACGGGTCCTCGGCCCGCTCGACGGGGCCGGAGGCCGAGTCGTCGGGGCGGCCCTCGTCGGCCATCAGGGCGGTCACCAACGCGATGTTGGGGTTGACGCCGATCGGGTGGCGGGCCGGGCCGGTGTAGAGGGTGTCGTCGTAGCCGAGGGTCACGCTCTGCGTGCCGGCGGCCTTGAGTGCCCGCGCGGTGTCGGCCGCCAGCGCGACGAGGCTGCCGCCTGATCCGGCGGGGCTCTTCTTCTTCGCGGTGAGGGAGGGGTCTCCCCCGCCGACGAGAAGGATCTGCCCGGGGGTGGCGCCGGGCGTCACCGTGGTCCGGATCCGGTGCTCGGGGCCCAGGGCGGCCAGCGCGGCGGCCGCGGTGGCGATCTTGATGGTGGAGGCCGGGGTCATCGCGTCGCGCGCCCCGGACTCGTACAGCACCCGGCCGGTGGCCGTGTCGATGACCGAGGCGGTACGGACGCTGCCGAGCGCGGGGTCGGCGAGCAGCGGCCTCAGTGCGGCGGCGAGGCTCTCCGGGGCGGCGGCGGCCTGCTTGCCGGTGCCACCGGGGCCGATGCCGCCGAGCACTCCGGGGGCGCTGGGCGCGGCCTGCGGCAGGGGCCCGGCGCCGTGATCTGCGCCACCCGCACGGCCCCAGGAGGCGACCCTGTCCCGCTCGGCCTTACGCTGGCCGGAGTCCCAAGGACCGGCGGCGGCCACCGCTGCCACCGACAGGGCGAGGCCGGCCACGGCCGACCCCGCGATGAGCTGCCACGTCTTGACCAATGGCACCTCGGACCAGCCCCTTTCGCGATCACACATATGCGTGAGGGACACTTAACCACTGCGTCTTGCCGCGAGCATGGCACCCCACCCGGCAGGGCTGGGCCGGACGCGCACGTTTTTGGATCAACGCAGGCTCAAAGCAATGAAGCTGATCATGGAGGAGCAGGACGTGGAGTTCGACGTCACCATCGAGATCCCCAAGGGTTCGCGGAACAAGTACGAGGTGGACCACGAGACCGGCCGGATCCGTCTGGACCGTCGCCTCTTCACCTCGACCAGCTACCCGGCCGACTACGGCTTCGTCGAGAACACCCTCGGTGAGGACGGCGACCCGCTGGACGCGCTGGTCATCCTTGACGAGCCGACCTTCCCGGGCTGCCTGATCAAGTGCCGCGCCATCGGCATGTTCCGCATGACGGACGAGGCGGGCGGCGACGACAAGCTGCTGTGCGTGCCGGCCTCCGACCCGCGTGTCGAGCACCTGCGCGACATCCACCACGTGTCCGAGTTCGACCGCCTGGAGATCCAGCACTTCTTCGAGGTCTACAAGGACCTGGAGCCGGGCAAGTCGGTCGAGGGCGCGAACTGGGTCGGCCGCACCGAGGCCGAGGCCGAGATCGAGGCCTCGTACAAGCGCCTGGAGGCGCAGGGCGGCCACCACTAGGCTCCGCCGGTGAGCGGGTCGGGGGATCCCCCCCGGCCCTGGGCTTCGACAGCGGGCGGCACCCCCATCCGGGGGCGCCGCCCGCTGTCGTTCCCCGACCCTGCCGGTGCTGCCTGCGGGGCGGTTCCCGGGCTCCGCTACCGGTGCGGCGCCGCACCGGTACGGCACGGTTCCGGCGACTCGGTTTCGACGGGGAGGAAACGGTTCCGCATACTGATACCGCAGGTGATCAGGGACTGGAGGACGCGTGGCGGAGGCCGACGGGGCAGAGGACAGGAAGCCCACGTCCGACGAGGCGCACAGCGCCTTCACACCTCCGCCCGGAATGGAACCGGAGGCGCCGGAGGAGGACCAGCCGACCTCGGAGTTCTCCGTCCCCGTCGGCATGGAGGCCCACGCGGCCGAGCCCGAGGGCTCCGCCTTCGCCGCACCGGCCACCTACCGCGCCCAGCACTCCCCGCCCGCCTACACCCCGAGCCAGGGCTTCCCCGTCGCCCGGATGAAGGAATCCCCCTGGCAGGACCGCATGCGCACGATGCTGCGCATGCCGGTCGACGTCCGGCCCGTCCCGGAGGCCGTGCAGAGGACGAGCGAGACCGGGCCCTCCGTCGGCCGCGTACTCGACCTGACCCTGCGCATCGGCGAGCTGCTGCTCGCGGGCGGCGAGGGCGCCGAGGACGTGGAGGCCGCGATGTTCGCCGTGGCCCGCTCCTACGGGCTGGACCGCTGCGAGCCCACCGTCACCTTCACCATGCTGTCGATCACCCACCAGCCCTCGCTGGTGGACGACCCCGTCTCGGCGAACCGGACCGTGCGCCGCCGTGGCACCGACTACAACCGCCTGTCGGCGGTGTACCGGCTCGTGGACGACATCAGCGCGCACGAGATCGACGTCTCGCTGGAGGAGGCCTACCGGCGCCTCGCCGAGATCCGCCGCAACCGGCACCCGTACCCCGGCTGGATGCTCACCGCCTCCGCCGGGCTGCTCGCCGGGGCCGCCTCCACCCTCGTCGGCGGCGGGGTGCTCGTCTTCTTCGCGGCGGCCCTCGGGGCCGTGCTCGGCGACCGGCTGGCATGGCTGTGCGCCGGGCGCGGGCTGCCGGAGTTCTACCAGTTCGTGGTCGCCGCCATGCCGCCGGCCGCGATCGGGGTGGCGCTGAACATGACGGGGATCGACGTCCGCGCCTCCGCCGTGATCACCGGCGGGCTGTTCGCGCTGCTGCCCGGGCGCGCCCTGGTCGCGGCCGTGCAGGACGGCCTGACCGGCTACTACATCACCGCCTCGGCCCGGCTGCTGGAGGTCATGTACCTCTTCATCGGGATCATCATGGGCGTGCTGGTCGTGCTCTACATCGGGCTCCAGTTCGACGCCTCCCCGAGGCCCGAGGAGGTCCTCCAGATCACGCAGCGGCCGCTGATCCAGATCGCGGCCTCGATGGTGCTGGTGTTCACCTTCGCGATCCTGCTCCAGCAGGAGCGCTCGACCGTGTGGATCGTGACCCTGAACGGCGCGGTCGCCTGGGTGACCTTCGGGGCCCTGCACTACGCGGGAGGCATCCCGCCCGTGCCCTCCACGGCCGTCGCGGCGGGCCTGGTGGGCCTCTTCGGGCAGCTCTTCTCCCGCTACCGCTTCGCCTCCGCCCTGCCGTACGTGACGGCGGCCATCGGCCCGCTGCTGCCCGGCTCGGCGACGTACTACGGGCTGCTGCTGATCGCCGAGAACCGGCTGAACGAGGGGCTGGGCTCGCTGACGAACGCCGCCGCCATCGCCCTCGCCATCGCGATCGGGGTCAACCTGGGCTCGGAGACCTCGCGGCTGTTCATGCGGATCCCGGGAGCCGCGAGCGCCGCCAAACGCCGGGCGGCGAAGCGGACCCGCGGCTTCTAGGCCGCGGGCGTACCGGGGCCTACGGCGGCCGCGTACGGGTACACGTACGCCCCGGGACTCTCGCGAGTCTCCGGGGCGGTACGGGCGGGTACGGGTGGTGCCCGTGGTGCGGCCGGGGCGGTGCTAGCGCTTGGCGTGGCGGCCGCGCTGGCCCGCGGCCTGCGGGCCGGCGGGGCCGTCCTCAGCGAGGGCCTCGGCCGCGGCGAGGGCCGCGTTGGCCTTGCTCTCCTTGCGCGCCTTGACGACCTCGAAGACCACCGGGATGACCGAGACGAGGACGATACCCACCAGGATCGGCTCGATATTGGTCTTGATGAACTCGATCTGGCCGAGCCAGTAGCCCGCGATCGTGACACCCGCGCCCCAGCCGATGCCGCCGATGATGTTGTACGTGAGGAAGGTGCGGTACTTCATCGAGCCCGCGCCCGCGACCATCGGGGCGAAGGTGCGGATGATCGGCACGAAGCGGGCGAGCACGATGGCCTTCGGACCGTGCCGGTCCATGAACTCGTGCGCCTTGTCGAGGTTCTCCCGCTTGAAGAGCTTGGACTTCGGCCGGTTGAAGATCTTCGGCCCGAAGAACTTGCCGATCATGTACCCGACCTGGTCACCGATGATCGCGGCCGCCACGATCAGGGTGCAGACCAGCCACAGCGGCTGCTTGATGTACTGGCCGTCCGCGACGAGCAGACCCGCCGTGAAGAGCAGGGAGTCGCCCGGCAGGAAGGCGAACAGTCCCGACTCCGCGAAGACGATGACCAGGATGCCGATCAATCCGAAGTGTGAGATCAGATAGTCCGGGGTCAGCCACTCAGGGCCGAGCGCAATCGTGTTCACGTGTCCGGACTCTCCTGGATCGGGGTGATGTGTCTGTGTGCTGGGCGGTGCGAGCGGTCTCAATTATCAACGCACACGACCCCCACCCGGTTCCAGGTACCGGAGGGGGCCGTTCGCGGAACTCCGCCGCTACGCCTTGCGGACGGCGTTGGCGATGATCGCGTCCCGCAGGAACACCGCCAGGCCCGGCCTCACGGCGTCGTAGTAGGCCGCGAAACGCTCGTCCGCGACGTACATCTCACCGAGGCAGGTGTGCATCTCGTACGAGCACGTGTAGTGGTTCTGGTCGATCCAGCCGCGGTGCTCCTCGGCCAGGTCCATGGCCTCCTCGGATTCCGGGGACGCACCGGAGTCCAGCAGCGCGGCGAGCCGCCGGTTGATCCCGTCGGCCTCGGCGAGGATCCGCTTCCAGTCCTCCTTCGTGTAAGCGGCGGCCCGGCGGGCGGACTCCTCGTACGCGTCCGTGCCGCCCCAGCGCCGCTCGGCCTCCTCGGCGTGCTCGTCGGGGTCGAACTCCCCGAAGACCTCGAACTTTTCCTCGGGCGTGAGGTTGATGCCCATCTTCTTCGCCTCCATGGCGTGCTCAACGGCCTTGGCCATCTGCTGGAGCCGGGTGATCTTGTCGGACAGCAGGGCATGCTGCCGGCGCAGATGCTCCTGTGGATCCGATCGCGGGTCGTCCAGCAGGACCGCGACCTCGTCGAGGGGGAAGCCGAGCTCCCGGTAGAACAGGATCCGCTGCAGCCGGTCCAGGTCGGCGTCGTCGTACCGCCGGTGTCCTGCGTGGCTGCGGCCGCTCGGGGAGAGCAGTCCGATCTCGTCGTAGTGGTGCAGCGTGCGCACCGTGACTCCGGCGAATCCGGCGACCTGGCCCACGGAGTAGCTCATCGCCTTCCGCTCCTCTGCTCGGGTACGCCCCTCACTGTGGTCCCTCACGTGGCGTGAGGTGCAAGTCGCCAGCGCGGAAAGCCGGAGCGATCCGCGCCGCCCGCCTCCGTCAGCTCGCCCACCGGGCCAGGCTATGCGGCCATGGCGCGGGTGCCGTCCAGGGATTCGCGGACGATGTCCGCGTGGCCCGCGTGCCGCGCGAACTCCTCCACCAAGTGCAGGAGCATCCAGCGCATCGAGACCTTGCCGTTCTCCGGGAACCAGGGCGCCGGGGGCAGCGGGAACGTCTCGTCGAGGCTGGGGACGGCGGCGATGAAGGCCGCCGTCTGCTCGGCGACCCCGTCCAGCAGGGCCGGGATGGACTCGCCCTCGGCCAGGCGGAAGCCCTCCTCCCAGGTCTGCTCGGTCCGCTGATGCTCATTGGGCCGCTGCTGAGCCATCCGCAGCCAGCCGAGCTCGACCTCCGCCGCGTGCTTGAGCAGCCCCGACAGCGAGAGTTCGCTGACACTGGGACGGCTCGCCGCCTGTTCCTCGCTCAGCCCGAGCAGCGATTCGCGGATCGCCGTGCGCTGGGCCTCGACGAAGGCGAGGAGCGTGCCCCGCTCGTCACCGGGGACCTCTGCGGAAATCTGAGCCATGACCGGCCGCCTTCGCTGTGTGGGTTTCCTCGGAGCGTCGCCGGGGGTTTCTCCCCTGCTGACGACCACCACGCTACGGAGGCTTGCGGTCAGCTCCTGTCCTCAATCAGCGGCGATCTCTCCGTCCGGGCGGATCGCGGGCAGTGCGGTGGCGGGCTTCGGCAGGAGGGCCTTGGAGAGGTCCTGCTTGCCCGTCGCGTCGAGCCCGTACATCGCCTCGTAGATCTTGCGCACCGCCGGCCCGGACGCGCCGGAGCCGGTGCCGCCCTGAGAGATCGTCATGACGATCGTGTACTCCGCGGTGTAGGAGGCGAACCACGAGGTGGTCTGCTTGCCCTGGACCTCGGCCGTGCCCGTCTTGGCGTGCATCGGGATCTGCTGGTGCGGCCAGCCGCCGAAGCGCCAGGCGGCGCTGCCCGTGGTGGCGACCGAGGCGAGGGCGCCGTCGATGTCGTCGCGCGTCTTGGCGTCCATCGGCAGCCTGCCCTGCACCTTCGGGGCGATCTCGCGGACCGAGGTGCCGTCGGCGCTGACGACCGCCTTGCCGACGCTGGGCTGGTGGAGCGTGCCGCCGTTGGCTATCGCCGCGTAGACGGAGGCCATCTGGATCGGCGTGACGAGCGTGTCGCCCTGCCCGATCGAGTAGTTGATCGCGTCGCCCTCACGCAGCTGGTTGCCCTGGCGGCAGTTCTCGTACGCGATCTTCTCGGCGAAGGTGCCGTTCTTCTTGCCGTCCCGGCACCACGCCGCCTTGTTCGCCTCGAAGAAGTCCTGCTTCCACTGGCGGTCCGGGACCCGGCCGGGCACCTCGTTCGGCAGGTCGATGCCGGTGCGCTTGCCGAGCCCGAATTCGTGGGCGGTCTTGAAGAACCAGTCGGAGGGGTTCTTCTTCGGGTTGATGCCACCGTCCTTCTTCCACTCCCTGTCCGCGAGGTTGTAGTAGACGGTGTCGCAGGAGACTTCCAGGGCCCGGCCGATGGTGATGTCGCCGTAGCCCTGCGACTCGAAGTTCGTGAAGGTCTGATTGCCGACCGTGTACGAACTGGGGCAGGGGTAGCGGGCGTTGAAGGGGTAGCCGGCATTCACCGCGGCGGTCGAGGTGACCACCTTGAAGATGGACCCGGGAGCCGCCTGGGCCTGGATCGCCCGGTTCAGCAGCGGATAGTTGGAACCCTTGTCGGTGAGGGCCGCGTAGTCCTTGGCGGAGATACCGCCCACCCAGGCGTTCGGGTCGTAGGTGGGGTTCGAGGCCATCGCGACGACGCGGCCGGTCTTGGACTCCATCACCACGACCGCGCCCGAGTCCGCCTCGTAGTTCCGGTGCGTGTTCTTGTCGTAGACCTTGCGCGCGTCGATCATCGCGTTGTTCAGCTCGCGCTCGGCGACCGCCTGCACGCGGGAGTCGATCGACGTCACGACGTTCGAGCCGGCCTGGGCCTTGTCGCTCCGGGCCTGCCCGATGACGCGGCCGAGGTTGTCCACCTCGTACCGCGTGACGCCCGCCTTGCCGCGCAGCTCCTTGTCGTAGGTGCGCTCCAGGCCCGAGCGGCCCACCTGGTCGGACCGCAGGTAGGGCGAGTCGGAGTTCTTCGCCTTGGCGATCTCCTCGTCGGTGACCGGCGAGAGGTAGCCGAGCACCTGGGAGGTGTTGGCCTGGTCGGGCGCCGCGTAGCGCCGCAGGGCGGTCGGCTCGGCGGTGATGCCGGGGAAGTCCTCGGCGTGCTCGCGTAGGTGCAGGGCCTGCTCGGTGGTGGCCTCGTCGCTGACCGGGATGGGCTGGTACGGCGAGCCGTTCCAGCAGGGCTGCGGGGTCTTGGCGTCGCAGAGCCGGACCTTGTCGATGACGTCCTGGGGGTTCAGACCGAGGACTCCGGCGAGGCGGGTGAGGACGCCCTTGCCGCGGTCCTTCATGGTGAGCAGCTCGGTGCGGTTGGCGGAGACCACCAGGTGGGTCGCGTTGTCGGCGAGCGGGACCCCGCGCGCGTCCAGGATCGAGCCGCGCACGGCGGGCTGGACGACCTGCTGGACGTGGTTGTTCTTGGCCTCGTCCGTGTACTCCTGGCCATTGCGTATCTGGAGGTACCAGAGCCGGCCGCCCAGAGTGAGCAGCAGGGAGAAGACCACGATCTGGATGACGACGAGCCGGTTCTGGACCCGAGGGGTCCGGCCGGTCTCCGGTATGTTGCTCAACTCTGATCTCCCCCGGGCGGCTGCCGTACTCGCCCGGCCGAGTCTAGAGGCTGCCCCGTAGAGCCGGTCGCGGTCAGAACGGGAAGCGCGTCCGGCCGTGCTGTACCGAGATCCACTTCTGCGTGGTGAAGGCCTCGACCGTGGCCTCGCCGTTCAGCCGGCCCAGGCCGGAGGCCTTCTCGCCGCCGAAGGCCGGGAGGGGCTCGTCCCCGATCGTGGAGTCGTTGACGTGGATCATCCCGGTCTCGATCCGCTGCGCGAAGCGGACACCGCGTTCCACGTCCCGCGTGTGGACCGCGCCGCTCAGACCATAGGGAGTCGCGTTGGTCAGCCGTACGGCCTCGTCCTCGCCGTCGAAGACCAGCAGCAGGGCGACGGGCCCGAAGATCTCCTGGCCCAGGAGCGGGGAGTCCTCCGGGAGCCCGGCCAGGACGGTCGGCTCCACGAGGTTGCCGCGCGTAGATCCCCGTACGAGCGCTTGCGCGCCGCCCTCCACGGCCCGGTCCACGAGCGCGGTCAGGGCGTCGGCCTGGAAGGAGTTGATCAGCGGGCCGATCTGGGTGTCGGCGTCGTGGGGGTCGCCCGTCTTCAGGGCCCGCACGCGGGCGGTGAACTTCTCGGTGAACTCCTCGGCGACCGCGGCGTCGACCAGGATCCGGTTGGCGGCCATACAGACCTGGCCCTGGTAGACGAAGCGGCTGAAGACGGCCGCGTCCACCGCGTAGTCGAGGTCGGCGTCGTCGAGGACGACCAGCGCGCTGTTGCCGCTGAGCTCCAGGACCGTCCGCTTGAAGTGGCGGGCGGCGACCGCGCCGACGTGCCGGCCGACCCGGTCCGAGCCGGCGAAGGAGATGACCTTGGGTACGGGATGGGTCAGGAGCGCGTCGCCTATCTCGGCGATGTCGGTGACCAGGACGTTCAGGAGGCCTGCCGGGAGGCCCGCGTCCTCGAAGATCTTGGCGATGACCCCGCCGCCGACGACGGGGGCGTTCTGGTTCGGCTTGATCACGACCGCGTTGCCCAGCGCCAGGGCGGGGGCGACCGATTTCAGGGTGACCAGGAAGGGGAAGTTGAAGGGGCTGATCACGGCGACGACCCCGACCGGGAGCCGCTGGACCCTGTTCTCCTTGCCCTCGACCGGCGAGGGCAGGATGCGGCCCTCGGGGCGGACGGCGAGCTGGATCGCCTCGCGGATGAACTCCATGGCGAGGTAGACCTCGTACTCGGCCTTGGGACGCGTCCCGCCGAGCTCGTCGATCATCGCCTCGACGATCTCCTTACCGCGCTCCTCGGTGATCCGAAGGGCGCGTTCCAGGACCGCGCGTCTCATGTAGGGGCTGGTGGCGGCCCATTCCTTCTGCGCGCGCTCGGCGGCGCGGTAGGCCCGGTCCACCTGCTCGACGGTGGCCACGGTGATGGCCGCGAGCTTCTCCCCGTTGTACGGGTTGACGTCGATGATGTCCCACGAACCGGTGCCGGCCAGCCATTCGCCGTCGATGTACTGGTGAGCCAGGTCGGTGAATATGGACATGCCATCCCTTACTGCGAGCGCGCACCCCTGCGCTGCACCGGAGACCGATCGGTCGTCATGCACTGATCGGACGTCATACTACGTGGGAATCAAGACAGTTGGAGCAGTCCGCGAAGAAGGTCCCGCGTCCGGTCGGGGTCGGGGCAGTCGGCCTGGAGCCGTTCCATCACCCGCTCGTACTGCCCCACTTCCTCGCCCTTGTCCAGGTAGAGGGCACTGGTGAGCTGTTCCAGATAGACGATGTCCTGGAGGTCCGACTCGGGGAAGCGCAGCAGGGTGAAGGCTCCGCTCTCACCGGCGTGTCCGCCGAAGGAGAACGGCATCACCTGGAGCTGCACATTGGGCCGCTGGGAGACCTCGATGAGGTGCTCCAGCTGGCCGCGCATGACATCGCGGTCGCCGTACGGGCGGCGCAGCGCCGCCTCGTCGAGCACGGCGTGGAAGACGGGCGCGCTCTCGGAGACGAGCACCTTCTGCCGCTCCAGGCGCAGTGCGACGCGGCGGTCGATCTCGGCGGCGGTGGCGCCGGCCATGCCGCGGGCCACGACGGCGTGGGCGTACGCCTCCGTCTGCAACAGTCCGTGCACGAACTGCACTTCGTAGATCCGGATGAGCGACGCCGCACCCTCCAGGCCGACGTACGTCTGGAACCATCCGGGCAGCACGTCACCGTAACTGTGCCACCAGCCCGTCGCGTTGGCCTCCCGGACCAGTCCCAGCAGGGACTCGCGCTCAGCGGTGTCCGTGACTCCGTAGAGCGTGAGGAGGTCCTCGACGTCTCTGGACTTGAAGCTCACCCTTCCCAACTCCAAGCGGCTGATCTTCGATTCTGATGCGCGGATCGAGTAGCCGGCCGCCTCACGGGTGATGCCGCGGGATTCACGCAATCGCCTGAGCTGTGAACCCAGGAGGATGCGGCGCACCACAGAACCGCTCGCTTCTGCGGTCACTTGTCCTGCCCTCCCCATCGCCATGGTGTGCGCGGGGCCCCCGTACCCCAGGGGCCGCAGTCTGCCACCAAAACGCATTGGCTCGTACTCGTTCTGTAACGGAATCCCGCCTTCGGGAAAAGAAGTCCGTAAGGATGCGTAGGAAGAAATGAGCAAGAACCATCACGGGAGCGGACAGGTCCGACGCGTGCACGTGCATCTGCCCTTGCATCCGGCTCGGCCATTCGGAACGATGGTGCCGCGCACCTGCGTTCTGTTCGCGCCGGCGCCGGACCCACCCCGCAGTTCTCTTTGGACGCAGCCGCCGCTTCGTCCGCGAATCCCGGGAGTGCCTCGCATGGGGACGAATGGATCGACCATGCTCGAGCCGTTACGGCAGGGGCTTCCCCCGGTCGATCCCACGGCTGTCTCCGGCTCCGCGTCCTGCGCTCTGCCCGCCCGCTTCGAGGCGGTGCGCGGAGCACGCGCCTTCACCCGGTCGACGCTGGCCCAGTGGGGTCTCGACGAACGCTTCGACGACGTGTCGCTGGTCGTCTCCGAACTCGTCACCAACGCGCTGCGCCATGCCCTGCCGGACGACGCGCGGGGTCCGGGCGGCGAGGCGGAGCCGCCGGTACGGCTGCACCTGATGCGGTGGAGCACCCGGCTGGTGTGCGCGGTGCGCGACCCCAGCGAGGACCGGCCCGGCGGGGCCTTCTCACCGGAGCGCACGGAGGAGAACTTCGACCTGGAGTCCGGGCGCGGGCTGTTCCTGGTGGACTCGTACAGCGACAGCTGGGGCTGGCACCCGCTGGCGGGGCGGCTGACCGGCAAGGTGGTCTGGGCGCTGTTCCTGCTCCAGGACTGAGGGGCGCGGAGCGGAATCCGGACGCGCGCACGGACGAGGACTGGCCGGTACCGATCATGGCGATCGGTACCGGCCAGTGCACGTGCACGGCTTGATGTATCAGCTGATCAAGTGGTCGAACTCGCCGTCCTTGACGCCCAAGAGCAGTGCTTCTATCTCGGCCGGCGTGTAGACGAGCGCCGGACCGTCCGGAAAGCGCGAGTTGCGCATGGCGACGTCGCCGCCGGGCAGTTTCGCGAACTCCACACAGGACCCCTGCGAATTGCTGTGTCTGCTCTTCTGCCAGGTCAGCTCATACAAGGAAGCGAGTTCTGCAGCTGCTATCCCGTTGTACGCGTGGTCCACAGGAAGCCCCCGATAGTGCAGATGTCAACTGCACCGGATCATAGCTGTGTTCCTCAGCGCCTGCATGGGCAGATGCACGTGCACGCGCGGTGCTGTGCCGGTCACCCTCAGGGGCGAAGGGCCTCGGACACCTGGTCAAGCGGGTCGAGAAGCTGCTCCGCCGCCCCGCGCAGCACGCCCGACTCCGGGGCGTCCCAGTCGGACAGCAGGTCCCGCACCCCGTCCCAGCGCGGGACGCGACGCTCCCGTACCGCCTTCGCGCCCGCGTCCGTGGCGGCGCGCAGCGCCCGCGCCAGCTCGGCCGCGCCCGGCACCGGGGCCTGCGCGCGGTCGGGGAGATGGGCCTCCAGCAGTATGGCCGCGCGGCCCAGCGCGGCCAGGGCGTCGCCCGCCTCCTCCGCGGCCGCACGGGACAGCCCGCGGTGGCGCACCGGCTCCCCCGCGGCCCGGTCGACCGCCTCCTGCCAGGCGACCCGGGCGTCGCGCGCGGCCAGCAGGGCTTCCCGTACATCGGCGCGGCGGGCGCCGCCCGGGTCGGCGTACTGGCTGAGCACGGCAGCCGCGTACCGCCCGTCGGCGGCGATCCAGTCGGCCAGCCGGGTCCGGAGGCGGGGGGTCTCCCAGGCCGGGTAGAGGGCGTACCCGATCATCGCGAGGACCCCGCCGACCAGCGTGAGGGCGACCCGGTCGGGCGCGGTCTGCTCCCAGCGGACCCCGCCCATGCCGAGCAGGAAGACGACGTAAGCGGAGACGAAGAGCTGCGCGACGGCGTAACCGGTGCGCATCAGGACGTACATCAGGCCCGCGCTGACCACGGCGAGAAAGCCGGACAGGTACATGCCGGGCCGGGCGAGCTGCACGATGCCGGTGGCGACGCCGACCCCGACGAGGGTGCCGCCGAAGCGGGCGACGGCGCGGGAGTAGGTCTGCGTGAAGTCCGGCCGCATCACCATCACGGCCGCCATCGGGGCCCAGTACGCGTGCCCCAGCGGCAGCGCGTGGCCGATCAGGTAGCCGGCACAGGCCACGGCGGTCACGCGCAGGGCGTGGCGAAGGATCGCGGATCCGGGGCGCAGTTCGGCCCGCACCGCTCGCAGGACCAGCGGTACGAGCCCCGGCAGGGTCGGCCGGAGCATCGACTCACCGGGATCGGCGGTGCGGCCGGAGCCCGGCTCGGCCGTCTCCAGTACGTCGTCCAGCAGGGCGGCGAGACGGCGCGCGGCCCGAAGTGGCGCGCCGGTGAGGAGATCAGCAGTGTCGGGGGACTTCAGGACGGCCAGGTCCGGTGCGGGGAGGCGTACCGGTTCCCCGCACCGGATCACCCGCGCGGCCGCGTCCAGCACCGACCCGGCGGCGGCGAGCAGTTCCCGTACCCGGTCCCGGCCCGGTCCCTCGGCGGGGGCCCCGACGGCCGGGTCGGCGAGCAAGGCCAGCACGGGCCGGATCCGCTCCGCGAGCCCCCGCGCCCCGTGCAGCTCGGCGGGGCGCCGGCGGGCCTGGCGGCGGGTGACGGTGGCGGCCGCGCGGGCCGTCATCAGGGGCTGCGGATCGAAGGGGGCGACCGGGTCGTGGCGCAGGCGGCGGGCGTAGTCCGCCTCGGCGGCGAGCGCGTCGGCGAGGGCGTCGCGCTGCGCGCCCCAGCGGCGGACCGGGAAGACCACGATGAGCAGGGCCTGGACCACCCCGCCGGCGGCGATCATCGCGGCGTGCCCGGCGGCCTGGGGCACGGAGGTGGGCAGGGTGACGGTGACCAGCATGATCGCGACGTTGCCCGAGGCGATGATCCCGGCGGTGGGTCCGGCCGCCCACATCAGGCTCGCCACGAAGGTCCAGACGGCGAGCAGGGCGAGGAAGAGCGCGGTGTGCGAGGACCCGACGAGGTAGCCGACGAAGGTGGACACGGCCAGGGTCAGGCCGGAGGCCAGGGCCAGGACGGGGCGCGGGCGCCAGCTCTTCTGGAAGGTGGCGATGGCGGCCGTGAAGGCACCGAAGGCGGAACTGGCGGCCGAGCCGGGCCCGAGGAGGGCGAGCCCGGCGGCGATGACGATCGCGAGGCCGACGGCGGCGCGCAGGGCGATGAGCGGTTCCAGGCGAGCCCGCTCCACCGTCATGCCCGACCGGGCGGTGTCCTTCAGCGCCCGGGGCCAGCTCATGACGCCGAGCGTATCCGCTCTGCCCGGTACGCCCCCATTTACCCCGCCGTGAGCCACCCCGCCCCACCCGAACCGGCCGCCGGGCCCGGCGGGGGCGGTTCCAGCCCCGTCGGCGCTTGAGGCACGGGGCCCGGGGGCAAACCCAGCCCCGCCGGCGTTTGAGGCGCGGGCCCGGGGGGCGGAGCCCCGCCCAAACCAGCCCCGCCGGCGTTTGAGGCGCGGGGCCCGGGGGGCGGAGCCCCGTCGGGTCGGGCCGGAGGCCCGCATCCCACCGCACCCGCACCCGCCCCGCACGGCCGCACCCCACCGCACGGCGCCGGGGCCGCCGCACCCCACCACACCGGGGCCGCCGCGCCCGCCCGGCGCCGGGGCCGGGGCCGGGGCCGCCGCAAACGCCCGGCCAGGGCTACGGCAGCGGCCGGCGGCGCTCCCCGCCCATCCGCGCCCGGTCGGCGGCGGCCGTGCCGTGCTCCCAGCCCGCGTGGTCGGTCGCGCCCCGCAGCCGGGTGGTCGTGGTCCGCGGGAACATCTCCTCCGCCCGCGAGGTCACCGCCACGTCGCGGGCCACCAGGGCCGGCAGGTTGTCCGGGGCCTCGGTCGCCGTGTGCTCGGCGGTCTCGGCGAGCCGCTGACCGAGCCGACTGGCGTAGGCGAGCAGGAAGGACTGCCTGAAGGTCTTCGTCCGCTTGCGTCCGCCGGAGCGCTGCGCGGCCTCCGCGCGGGTCATCGCCGCCGTGCCCTGCACGAGCAGCGAGGTGTACAGCAGCTCCACCGCCTCCAGGTCGCTCTCGAAGCCGACCACCGTGGAGAACTCGAAGCCGCTGTTCCACACCGCCCGGCAGCGGTTGGCCGTCGCCACCGCGTCCAGCAGCACCGCCTTGGCCTCCTCGTACGGCGGCTCGACCCCGATCCGGCAGGCGCCGGGCGGCCGGGCCGAACCGCCCCCGCGCGCCGCCAGCAGCGCCTCGTCCACCGTGTGCCGGGCCATCAGCTCCTGGGCCTTGGCGCTGAGCGCCTCCGCCTCCTCCGGGAAGGTGGTGGCCTCCGCCTTGGCGAGCAGGGCGCGGATCCGGCCCAGCATGCGCGGCTCGATGTGCGCGGACGCCGAAAGACCCGCGATCTCGGCCGGGTCGCCCGGAAGCGGCCCCACCGGTTCGATCGAGGGCAGCCGGATCAGCAGCCGCAGCACCTCCAGAACGGCGGTGGCCAGCGTGAACCGGTCCGTCCGTTCCCGCTGCGCGAGCCGGTCGGCGTACGTCGTGTCCTCGTCCCACCACACCTCGGCCCCGGTCCAACGGTCGGGCAGCCGGGCGTAGCGGCGCGCCTCGGCGGCGATCAGGTCCCCGGTGATCCGCACGTGCCGCTCGTCGAGGTCCCGGCGGACCAGCCGCAGCACATCGGCCGGCTGCCAGCCGCGCTCCCAGCCCTGCCGTACGTACGCCTCCCCGCGCGCCAGCAGTTCCTGCCCGACCCCGGCCCACTGCCCCGGCTCGGCGACGAGCAGCGAGGCGCCGGTGTCCAGGCCGGCGTCGTCCTGGGCGTAGAGGGCGGCGGCGAAGGCTCGGTCGACGGTTTCGGCAAGGTCTCTCACGCTTCTCAGCTTGGCATGTCCGCCTTCGCGTCCCACTCCTGGCGGGCGGCCGCGATCTGCGGGCGGTGCGCGAGCGACCACTCGGCGAGGCCCTGGACGACGCGGCTCAGGCTGCGGCCGAGCTCGGTCAGCTCGTACTCGACCTGCGGCGGCACGGTGGGGTACACGGTCCGGGTGACCAGTCCGTCGCGCTCCAGGCGGCGGACGGTGAGGGTCAGCATCCGCTGCGAGATGCCGTCCACGGCGCGCTGGAGCTCCTTGAACCGCTGGACCCCGGCGGTGAGTTCGACCACGACGAGGACCGACCACTTGTCGCCGAGCCGGTCGAGGACGTCACGGATGCCGCAGTCGTCGTCGCAGCTCAAGACGGGGGCGGGAGTGGGGTCGGGGCCCGGCTCGGGGTCGGGGTCGGGGCCCGGGACGGCGTCGGCGTCGGCGTCGGGGTCGGGGCCCGGGTCGGTTATCCCGGTGTGCCCTACTGACATGAATGTGCCTCCTTACGCTCCGTGCGCCGATCCGCACATGATGGCCGTGCAACCCAACCACGACGGCCGGCCCACGGACGAAGGACTTCCCATGCTCTTGATCACCGGCGCCTCCGGCGGACTCGGCTCACTGGTCGCACGGCGGCTGGCGGACCGGCCGGGCGTACGTTTCGGCACCCGCGAGCCGACCGGGCCCGGGCAGGTACGGGTGGACTTCGACGACCCGGAGAGCCTCGACTTCCGCGCAGTGGACACGCTGCTGCTGATCTCCGCCGGTTACGGGGAGGACGACCAGGTCATCGCGCGGCACGAGGCGGCGATCACCGCGGCCGAGCGGGCCGGGGTGGGCCACATCGTCTACACCAGCCTCACGGAGGCGGGCGACCACCTGCCCTACGCGCTGCCGCACCGCTGGACGGAACGCCGCCTGGCCGCCTCCTCCCTCGCCTGGACCGTCCTGCGCAACGGCCTGTACGCGGAGCTGCTGGCCGCGCTGGGCGCACCGGGCCCGGACGGACTGATCACCGCCCCGCTGGGCGGGGGGCGGCTCGCGGCGGTCGCCCGTGAGGACCTCGCCGAGGTGGCGGTACGGGTGTCCCTCGCGCCGGACGCCCACGCGGGGCGGACCTACGAGCTGGTCGGCGACCGCCCGCTGGGCGGGGCGGACCTGGCCACGGCGGTCGGCGCCCGCTACGCCCCGGGCAGCCTGGCGCAGGCCCGTACCGCCCTGTCCGGCACGGGGGCGACGGCCTTCGAGATACCCATGCTGGTCGGCACGTACTCGGCCATCGCGGCGGGCTTCCTCGCCACCCCCGACGCTGGCACCCTCCCGCAGCTACTGGGCCGCGCCCCGCGTCCCGCCCTGGCGGTCTACGCGAATTCAATTTCTCCCTGACCCTGACCCTGACCCAACCCCGCCCGCCGTCTGAGCCGCGAGGTCGGAGACGGACCCCCATCTCTTCCAGCCAGCCCGGCGTTTGAGACGCGGGCCCCGGGGCGGAGCCCAGGCCCTCCAGCCCGCCCGGCCACCCAGCCCCGCCGGCGCTTGAGGCGCGGAGCCCCGGGCCCTCCAGCCCGCCCGGCCGCCCAGCCCCGCCGGCGCTTGAGGCGCGGGGCCCCGGGGCGGAGCCCCAGGCCTTCCAGCCCGCCCGGCGTTTGAGGGCAAGCCGCGCCGGAGCACCCCCGCACCCGCACGCCACCACCCGCACGCCACACCACCGGCGGCGAGGCCAAGGGCCTGTCAGACCCCGGTGGGACACTCGCACCCATGAGCGACCGCACCCCCCGGTGGGCCCTCGCCGAGGACGGCGACGGGTGGTGGCATGCCGCCCCCGTGGACCCCGCGGGCGGCGCCCGGATCACCGTCCGCGACCCGGCCACGGCGGTGCGCGCCGCGCCCGCCGGCACGCGGTGGGTGTGGCGCTCCACCGCCGCCGTCTACCCCCGCCTGCTCGCGGCCGGCGTCCGCGTCGAGCGGTGCTACGACGTGGAGGACGCCGAGCTCCTGCTGCTCGGGCACGAGGGCCGCATCGGCGAACCGCGTTCCGCCGCCGCCGCGTGGGCACGGCTCACCGGTGGCCCCGTACCGGCCGATCCACCGCAGCGCGCCGCCGAGCCCGGCAGCCAGTCCTCGCTCTTCGACCCGCAGCCCGCGCCGCTGCCCCTGGAGGCGTTGCTCGCGGTCCACGCCGACCAGGCCCGCCGGCTCGACGCCACCGCCCACCCCGACCGCATGCGGCTGCTCACCGCCGCCGAGTCCGCGGCCTTCCTCGTGGCCGCCGAGATGAACCGCGCGGGCCTGCCCTGGCGGGCCGACGTACACCGGGCGCTGCTCACCGAGCTGCTGGGCGAGCGGTATGCCGGCGGCGGGGAGCCCAGGCGACTGGCCGAGCTGGCCGATCAGGTGTCGGCGGCGTTCGGGCGGCGGGTCCGCCCGGAGCTGCCCGCCGATGTGATCAAGGCGTTCGGGGAGGCCGGGATCAAGCTCAAGTCCACCCGTCGCTGGGAGATCCAGGAGCTCGACCACCCGGCCGTCCGGCCGCTGATCGAGTACAAGAAGCTCTACCGGATCTACACCGCCCACGGCTGGGGCTGGCTCGCCGACTGGGTCCACGACGGCCGGTTCCGCCCCGAGTTCATCCCGGGCGGCACCCTCACCGGCCGCTGGGTCACCAACGGCGGCGGGGCCCTGCAGATCCCCAAGGTGATCCGCCGGGCCGTCGTGGCCGACCCCGGCTGGCGGCTCGTCGTCGCCGACGCCGACCAGATGGAGCCGCGCGTGCTCGCCGCCATCTCCCGCGACCCCGCCTTCATGGAGGTGGCCGGGCGGCCCGAGGACCTCTACACCGCCGTCTCCCGCGAGGGCTTCGCCGGCGACCGGGACAAGGCGAAGCTCGCCGTTCTGGGCGCCGTGTACGGGCAGACCTCCGGGGACGGCCTGAAGAACCTGGCCGCGCTGCGCCGCCGCTTCCCCCGGGCCGTCGCGTACGTGGACGACGCGGCCAGGGCCGGGGAGGAAGGCCGGCTCGTACGGACCTGGTTGGGCCGCACCTGCCCGCCGCCCGTCACCTCCGGCGAGTCCGACGACGGGGAGGCGGGCATCCCCGCGCCCCAGCAGGACGAGGGCTGGACCCCGAGCTACGCCTCGACCAACACCCGGGCCCGCGGCCGGTTCACCCGTAACTTCGTCGTCCAGGGCAGCGCCGCGGACTGGACTCTGCTGCTGCTCGCGGCGCTGCGGCAGGCCACCGCCGGGATGCGGGCCGAGCTGGTGTTCTTCCAGCACGACGAGGTGATCGTGCACTGCCCGGCCGAGGAGGCCGAGGCGGTCGCGGAGGCGATCCGCGCCGCCGGTGACCGGGCCGGCCGGATCGCCTTCGGCGACACCCCGGTCCGGTTCCCGTTCACCACGGCGGTGGTGGAGTGCTACGCGGACGCCAAATGACTTCCGGCTCCGGCTCCGGCTCCCGCTCCGGCTCCGGCTCCGCCTCCTTCCGGACGTCCTGCCGACAGCCCGGCTCCCGCTCCCGTGCCTGCTCTCGTACCCGTACCCCTACCCGTACCTACTGGTAGTCCTTCCACATCCCGTGCGTCGCGATGGCCTTGAGCTGCTCCATCGTCAGCGCGGGCGCCGTACGCGCCGCCGCGCTCTGCTGGTTCTTCGCGTTGAACGCCGAGACGATCACCCGCACGCCGTTCGGCCGCAGCGTGTCCACGCTCCACCAGACCACGCCCGCGCCGCCCTTCTCACCGGGCCGCTGGCCGGCCAGCATCTTGGTGCCGTCGGGCAGCGTGACGGTGGCCGGGTCCGCCGTGAGGTAAGCGGCCACGGCTCCGTCACCGCCACCCGCGCGGGTCTGGATCTCCAGCTCGACCAGCGACTTCCCCTTGCCGTCGTCCAGTACGACGTAACCGCGCGGCCCTTCACCGCCCTTGGCGGCGACCGGGATCCCGTACGGGCGCAGCAGCCCCTCCAGCGTGTCCACGGCCGCAGCGCCCGCCGGTCCCGAAGAAGGGGGAACGGGCGCCTCCGGCTCCGCGGCCGGCAGGTCGTTCAGTGCCGGGTGCCACAGAGGGGAGACGGCGAACGCCTTCAACTGCGCCGGGGTCAGCGGCGGCTGGGGCCGGGAGACCTGCGCGCCCTTCTCGGCCGGAGCGTTCCATTCCTGTACGTCGACCTGGAAGCCCTCCCGCGTCACCAGGGTGGCCCGCCACAGCTTGGTGGGCTCGCGCCGGTCGGGGTACTCGTAGCCCTGGTAGACCAGCAGCTTCGAGCCGTCCGTCAGCGTCTCCACGGTGCAGCCGTCGAACTGCTGGAGGTTCTCGTCGGGGCACTGCAGCATCTGCCGGGCGTTCGTGCCGTCCGGGTCGGTGCGCGAGAGGCCGACGCCGATGGCCGCCTTGCCCTTCCCGTCGTCGTACACGCCGTGCACCATCGGGCCCGGCCGGTCGCCCGTGCCGCGCGCCTCCGCTTCGGAGACCTTCCCGCGCGGCAGCAGCTCCTTGTACACGGCGATCAGTTGGTCGGCGGAGACGGCGCCCGTGCCCGTACGCGGCTTCTTCGGGTCGTCGCCGCCGGTCGGCAGCGGGGGCGGCGCCGCGACGTTGACCTCGCCGGAGCCGCCCGCGCCGTCGAGCAGGCCGCCGGCATGGACGCCGACCGTGCCGATCACGGCGAGGGCCAGCACCGATCCGCCGACGACAGCGGCCCGGCGGCGGGCCACCAGCCGCCGTCCGCGCTGTTCACCGGCGTCCGCGAGGGCGTGCCGGTCGGCCGTGAAACCGTCCCCCGCGCGCCGGAGGGCTTCACCGAGCTCATCTTCAAAGGGCATGGGGAACCAGACCTTCCGCTGAATGGTTGAGGAAAGGGCAGGACGGAGCGGGAGGACGAAGACCCCGCCGGGAAGGGTGGGAGGCGTCAGATTTCCGCGTACTCGGCCAGGGTGCCGCCCAGTTGCTCGCGCAGCCGGGCCAGCGCCCGCGAGCAGCGGGTGCGGACCGCCGCCGAGCTGGCGTTCATCGCGTCGGCGGTCTCCTCGACGCTGCGGTCCTCCCAGTACCGCAGCACCAGCACCGCCCGGTCCTTCGGGGCCAGCCGGCCCAGCGCATCGAGCAGCGTCAGCCGCAGCGCCGGATCGGCCGCTCCGGTGTCCCGGGCCGACATCGCCCGCGGACCGTCGGGGAGCTTCCCGACCGGACGCTCCCCCGCCGACCGGCGGCGCTGGTGCGTGAGGAAGACCCGAACCAGCACCGTCTGCGCGTAGGCCGCCGGATTGTCGATACGGGAGATCCGCCCCCAGAGCAGGTACATCCGGCCCAGGGTCTCCTGCACCAGGTCCTCCGCAAGGTGCGTGTCCCCGCTCGCCAGCAGACACGCCGACCGGTACAGGTGCCCCGACCGGCCCGCCGCGAACTCACGGAACCCGTCCCTGCGCCCCTGCCGCATGTGCTCCCCCTCGCGTCCGTCTCACCCCATTGACGCGACGGCGGTGCGGGAATGTTTCACCCCGGCGGGAAGCGGTTTCAGCCGAGGTCGTGGAAGTAGGGGTGGAACTCCTCGCGGACGAACCCCTCCGCCTCGTACAGCCCCTGCGCGACGTGGTTGTCGTACGCCGTCTCCAGCTGCACGCCCGCCACCCCGGCCTCGCGGGCCAGGCGCAGCACCTCGCGCAGCAGCGCCCGGCCGGCGCCGGTGCGGCGGCCGGAGGGGGCGACGTACAGGTCGTTGAGGATCCAGGCGGGCCGCATGGAGAGGGAGGAGAAGGTCCGGTAGACCTGCGCGAAACCGACCGTCCCGGCCTCCGGCACGTCGGCGAGCAGGACGAGGGACTCTCCGTTCGCGATCCGCTCCGCCAGGAAGGCGCGCGGACGGTCGGCGTCCTCGACGGCCACGCCGTAGAAGTCGAGATACCCGCGGAACAGCGCGGCCGCCGTCTCGAGGTCCGCCTCACCGGCGACGCGCACCACGACCCGGGACCCGTCCCGCTCCCGGGACCCGTCCGACTCCCGCGCCGCCGTCACCCGATCACTGCCACTCGCGTACGTCATACAGCCCGTCTCCTTCGTCCACCCGCGCGCCGAAGACCATTGTGGACGAGGCCCCGCACCCGACGCCGGACCGGGCTGGTCAGCATGCCGACCTTGATCACTCTTCGTAGTGGACAGTGCTCCTGCCCACAACCACACGTCCGCATCGGCAGTTCCGTTCTGCACAGATACTTCGCCAGAGGGGGACGGACATGGGCACACGCTTCACCGCCCGGATCATCACTGCGCTCGCCACGACGGGCGTTCTCTGCCTCCTCGCTCCGGGTCAGGCGCACGCCAGTGCCATCGGCTCCACACCGGTCGCCACCTTCGACTACCAGGTCGGAGGAGTCACCATGAAGGTCCCGACGGGCTGCATGTTCACCCACATCATCCGCGGCGAGGGAAAGAACATCACCTACCAGAACGCCGGCGTTGACTGCGGCTTCGTCGGCGCCCTCAACTCGGGTTTCTGCAATTGGCGCATCGACTTCACCTACGCGGACACCGACAGCAAGACCTACCGGACCTCCCGAGGCAAGACCCACACCGAGTGCAAGATCAATCCAATGCGTGACAACGCACCTCAGAAACTGCCCCGCTACGGCAAGGCATGCGCGCACCTCAACATCAACGGCGTGCGCCGGGTCAGCCAGTGCCACCACATCACAAAGTGAGCCGCACATGACCACGAAGAACACCCAAGAAGACGCGGCCTGGGAAGCCAGGCGCCGCCGCGCCGGCATCGCCGCGTTCGTCACGGGCACGGCCGCGTCCTTCGCCTTCTTCGCCTTCTTCCCCGGCCTGCCCCACGTCATCGACTGGGGCGCGATCCTCACGTCCGTCGCCGTCGGAGCACTCACCCGCTGGGCGTGGCAATCCTGGATCACCCGAAGGGAGAAGGGCCTCCGCTAGAAGAGTGGCCTGCGATGTCCCGGCGGACAGCATGCGGCCGCCGCCTTCCGGGGCGTGGCGGGCCGCCAACCGCCAGCCGGGAGGCTCAGCGGCCCGCCAGGTCCACCGCGCGGCGGGAGAAGGCCGGAGAAGGAACTCAAGTCGATGACGGAGCGGATCGAGGCCTGCATCCTCGGTGCCGTGAAGGCGACCAACGAGTACCTGGAAGGCGATCTGGAGCAGGCCAAGGCGGCTCAGGACGCTGCCCGGGCCGTGAACCTTGAAGTTCTGCGTGAGCAGCCGGGGGGCAAGAAGTGAGCGACGCGCCGGTCGATCCGGCTGAGGTGCCGGTGTTCACGGGGGACTTCCCGTTGCTGGACGCGAAGGTGAAGGCGATCTCGGCGGGCGGGGCGAAGATCTCGACCGTGGCCTCGGACGTCCACTCCAGTTTCGGCGGGCTCCAGGCGTTCTACCAGGCGCCGGAGGCGGACCAGCTGTTCGCGACGACGAAGCCGGTGTCGGACCTGGGTCTGAAGCTGAGCTCGGACATGTGCACGATCGCGGGTGCGCTGGGGACGTACGCACGGGACGCGGAGCCGATCGCGAAGAAGCTGGATCAGCTGAAGAAGGAAGCGGAAACGTTTCGTTCGAAGGTTGCGAAGGACGAGAAGTGGCGTGAGGACGGCGATCTGATCGATGAGAACCTCGAGCGCCGCAACAAGATCGCCGAGGTCTGGACCCAGTTCCAGGACGTGGAGAAGGCCGCTCACGCCAAGATCGTCGCCCTGGTGGGCGGCACGCCCCTGAAGACGGACGACGGCTCCCACGGCGAGGGCATGTACGGCTACGACGCCGAGACGCTCAAGCAGTCCAAGTCCCTGCCGTGGGGCGACGCGGTGGAGGAGTCCATTCCTGCCTGGCAGGTGTGGGAACACGCCTGGGAGTTCACCAAGGGTTTCTTCGTCGACGGCGTGTGGGGCACCCTCAAGGGCCTCGGCGGCCTGGTCGGATTCCAGGGCTGGGACACCTTCAAGCAGTCCTGGACCGGCCTGGCCAAGCTCGCCACGGGTCTTGCCATCATGTCGGTCCCGGGCGCGGGAGCGCTGTTCATGGCCGCCCCGGCCGACAAGCTGCCCTCCTGGCTGCGGGAATCCCGTACGGCGATGAAGGAGACCGGCAAGGCGCTCCTCGCGTGGGACCAGTGGGGCTCGAACCCGGGCCGCGCGGCGGGCGCGGTCACCTTCAACGTGATCACCACCATCACCACGGGTGGCACGGCCGGTGCGGTCTCGGGTGCGGGCAAGGCCGACGCGGTGGCGAAGGCACTGTCGGTGGCGGGCAAGACCGGCAGGGTCGTCGACCCCATGACGTACATCCTCAAGGGCGCGGGCGCGAGCATCACGAAGATCGGTGATGTGATGGCCGGCCTGAAGGGCCTGGGCAACATCGAGATCCCCAACATCAACGTGGACGGTGCGATCGCCCTCCCGGACGGCGGGAAGATACTGCCCGACGGGACGATCCACCTCCCCTCAGGCGCGGTGGTCCCGGAGGGCGCGCTCAAGCTCTCCGACGGCAACATCAAACTCCCCGAGGGCACGACGACCTTCCCGCCCGGCACGGTCAAACTGCCGGTGGACGGCCCGTCGCAGTTCATGGACCCCAAGGGCAACATCTACGACCACAACGGATCGATCACCCAGCACGCCAAGGACGCCAAGACCGACATCGTGGACACCCCGAAGGCGGACGTCCCGAAGGCGGACACCCCCGCCCCGGTCAAGGCCCCGGCGCACGAACTGGCAGGCGTCGGCGGCCGAGGCGGCGACGACATCACCCGCATCGACAGCGACATCTCCGACCCCGTCCACGTCAGCGACCACACCCCCGGAGCCCGCCCGGACACCACCCCCGGCGGCCACGCCCCGGACAACATGCCGCGCAACAGCGTGGACAACACCCCCCACGGCGGTGGACACACGGAAACCCCGTCCACGACCGGCCACAGGAACCCGATCGGTGGCACCGCCGACAACGGCATCCACAACAGCCACACCGACCCCACCACCACAGGTAGTCCCACTCACACGGACACCCCGTCCACGGGTGGCGGCGGCCACGGCGACACCTCCTCCGGTGGTCATGACGGGCCGGGCATCCCCCACCAAGGTGAGCAAGTCGGTATTCATGAAGGTCCGCGTACCGCCGCAGACCACAATTCGCCAGGTTCGGCGGCCACCCCACATGAAGCACTCTCTCCCGACACACATGTCGGAGAGAACGGAACCGCGCCGCTGCCCGGTCGTGGTCAGAAACTGTTGGAACAGATCGACGCCGATGGGCCGCGCGTGACGAAGGCCGGCGATGTCATCACCCATGTCGACGGCAGGCCGGTCGCCGATTACCTCGGCGACCTCGCCAGGGAACGCTCTTCCGCTTATTTGGCAGCCAAGGAAAGCGGCAAATTCGCGCGGAAGCAGACAGGCGCCTGTGTCGGTGCCGTCATGGACTTGCGCACCGGCACGGTCATCGAGGGAATCAACGGGAAGTCCAACGTCGTCATCCCACTCGACAAACTCCACCCCACGCTGAAATCCCGGTACGACGATCTGGTGGCCAACCCGGTACACCCTGATATGGACCATCCGCTGGGGCATGCGGAGGTCAAGGCGACGAACGAGCTACTGTGGATGCGGACGAGGCAGGGACTGCCCGATGGCCCCGATGTCCTCGCGGAGATGAGGGCCTCGGTTGAGTTCCCCTTCGCGGCACACAAGGTGACAGGCCTTCCCGGACGCCCTGCGCCGTTCTGTGCGAACTGTCACCGTATGCTATTGGGGGTCGAAAGCAGCAATAAGCGGTTTACGGGATATCCGCCGAGTGAGGAGAATTTGATCCCCTGATGGATGCCTTGAGAAAGATCGATGTAGATGACCCCGACGTGGACATGGATGACGCACAGCGCCTGCTTTACCGGGGAGAGTTGTACACAGGTGAAGTCATAGAATACCTGAGCGGGGTCCTTGTGAGTCAGGACAGCTATGTCTCAGGTCTCCAGGACGGCCTTTCGCGTGAATGGTACAAGGACGGGACCTTGCGCTCTGAAGGGACCGTGCGGCGAGGTCGGCCGCGAGGCGAATTTATGGAATGGCATCCCAATGGAGTGCTGAAATCGAGGCAGATTTTCGATGATTCCGGGCTCGTCCTCAAGGAGGAGTATGAGTGGGATGAGACGGGCCGCCCCACAAGAGCCTGGACGCTCACGGAAGGCTGAAGGGACACTGCGACTGTTCCAACGTCGGGCAGGGCTGAGCGCATAACGGGCACGAGGGCACGAACTTGGAGTGGCAGAACATCGGGCAGCTCGCGGACTCCGGTGCCGACGTCAAGGTTTTCGTCGTCGACACCAAGAGCAGCGTGGCGGACATGCTGGCGTCGGGTATCCAGAAAGACCTCGCCAGGACCAGTTCGATCAGGTGTGGCGCCGCCCCGATGGGATTTATGTCGTAGTCGAGGCAAAGAGCAGCGTTACCACAAAGCTCGGCGCCCGCAACCTCGCAGACGGGCGCAGAGCGTCCCAGGGCTCACAGGAATACTTCCTCGACATGATCGAGTAGATGAAGTCACGAGGTAAGGACATTCCGAGCAAGATTGGCCAGGGAGCTTTTCAGTGCCTGGAAGCAGGGCAAACTAGAGCACGTAGTCGTCAAGGGCGACCAAAACGGGTTCAAGTAGAATGGGTACCACTACAAGCGGTTCGATATCTCCAAGGGGACTCTGCCGTGACCACAACCGTCCCTCGCCACTACTCTGCCGGACTCAAGGAAGAGCAATGGGCTGAGGAACTCGGCCGTGATCTGGTCGAGGACATCCAGGACCTCGAGCAGTACCCGCACTCGCTTCCCATGGTCTTCAAGAACGCGCTGTTCCATCTGGGAGCGCGATGCACCGTCGACCAGCAGGCAGCGAATCTGGAGACCTGGGAGGCGGTGGTCAACACGCTGCAGGTGGGTTCGGCCGTCTTCGCCGTCACGGGTATCGACGAGGGCACGGTGGAGTGCCGCATCAACCGCGAGATGCGCACCCTGCCGACCGCCGGACCGGCGAGCTACGCCGACCTCGGAACGTGGCTGACCACGTTCTGGCTTGCCGTGGTGTGCCGGGACCAGAAGCGGATGACCGAACTGTGCCAGGTCCCGCTCGACCGCATCGCATCCAGCGGATACGACGAGTTCGTTCGGCACTGGGTGGACACGGTCCAGACGTACTGGCTCCAAGGGCCCGACCTCGTAGAGAAGTTGACCCTGACCGTCGAGACGTCGCACCCGGATGTCGCCATCGCACCGCGCGGTCTCCTGCAGACCGTGCTCGCCCCGCCGATCCAGCTCTTCTACCGGTTCGTCACGCACAACCGGGACGGCTTCAACGAGGCACTCGTCCAAGCGTTGGAACTCCACAAGGCCTACTGGACCGCCGATGAGAAGCGTGCCGCGGACCCTGCCGGCCACCTCGCTCTGGCCCCGCTGGCCATCGCCTGCCTCGCCTACGACGGCAAAATGCCGATCGAGGTGGAATCGGGCTACCTGCCACATCACCTGCTTACCCGTGGTTGGCTGGGCGAGTTCGACACGTGATGCCACAGAGCGAGAAGGCAGTAGAAGCGGATACCGAACCGTCCGTGACCGTGATAGTCGACCGGCATGGTCTATAGGAGAAATGCTTTGGTCGCGATCATCCCCCGTCACCCCTTTCCCACAGGGAACGCGGAAGCCGGCCTCGCCTTTCTCGAGGAGAGCGCGGAGGCGTGGATCGGCCGTCTGGACGGACGCTCCACGGCTCTCGGTGAGGCCCTGGACAGTACGTTCATCGTTGCCCAGGCGCGCTGCCTGATGGATCCGAGAGGTGCGATCTATCGCACCTGGGACGCCTGGGTGACCGCGATGCAGGTCGGCTCCGCGGTTTTCGCCGCGGCGACCACGACCGAGACCCACGTCCAGTGCCGCATCGCACACAAGGACCGCACGCTCGAAGCCACTGGTCCACAGCCCTACGTGACCCCAGCGGCCTGGCTTACCGCGTTCTATCTGGCCGTGGTGTGCCGGGAGCGGGACCGGATCACCGCCCTGTGCCGGGTGCCGCTGTCGCTACTGCGGGAGAACGGCGGCGTCTCCCAGGAGTTCGAGTACGCCTGGATCGACACCCTCCAAACCTACTGGCTCGGTGGCCCCGACCTGGGCCAGAAGCTGGTGACCGCGATCGACGGGACCGACCCCGAAACCGCTTCGGACCCGGAGACGGTGGGCCGGCTGTTCTACCCGCCGATGGAAATGTTCCACCGAATCATTCGCGATGACCACGCGGGCTTCAACCGTGCCCTCACGGCCGCCCTGCAGTGGCACCAGGAGTACTGGACCCAGGAGGGGCGGTCGGAGCTGATCTCTGGTCTCGTCGCCCTCGCGCCGCTCGCCATGACCTGCTTCGCTCACGACGCGGGCATCCCGATCGAGGTCGAGTCCGACTACCTGCCCACCGTCTTCGTGACCCGCAATTGGTGCGGCGAATTCCCCACGTGACGAGCTCCGCCTCCGCGTGGATCGAGGCCGCGTGAACGTCTCCCGGCAGCTACCCGACGGCTGGGACGGAGACAGTCGTTCCCGTCATGGAGAAGTCCCTGGCCGATTCGCTGTAGACCGTCGAGACCTCGCCCGGCGCCAGGAGTGCGTCGCTGACGACGTCCTTGAACGTGGCACGCGTCCGCTGCATCGGGGACCCGGATGCGGTGATGCTGGAGACCTGGGAATCCTGGCTGCTGGCCATGCAGGTGCACTCGGCGGTCTTCGCGGCCGCTTCCACCGACCAGGAGACGGTGACCTGCAAGATCCGTCAGGAGGAGCGCCGGCTGGCCACCACCGGGCCGCAGTTTTACCTGAACGCCAGTACCTGGGTCGATGCCTTCTGCCTCGCGCTGATCTGCCGGGAAACGGCCCGCTTCGACATGCTGGTGCGGATCCCGGTGTCCCTGCTGCGCGACTTTGGCGGCACGCTGGACGAGTACGCCTATGCCTGGGTGGAGACCCTCCAGAGCTTCTGGTTCCGCCGCGACGACCTGCGCACGCACCTGGTGCGCGCCGTGGACCTGAGCGCTCCTGAGCAGGCCCGAGTCCTCGACGCGCAGACGATGACCAAGCTCCGGTACCCGCCGATCACGATGCTCTACCGCTACCTGCGCAACGACCCCGCCGGCTTCAAACGAGGCCCTGGCCGACGCCCTGCGCTGGCACAAGGAGTACTGGACCGCGGACGAGGACCGCACCCAGAACATCCAGGGCGTCGTGGCTATTGCTCCGCTGGCGGTCCCCTGCCTGGCGAAGGCCAACGGCGTCCCGGTCGAGGCCCAGTCCGGTTACCTTCCCGAGTCCCTGCTCGATTTCGCCTGGAGGGGCGAGTCCGACGCGTAGGCCGTTCGTCTCCGCCACGGCCGACACGCGGGGAAGGCAGAGGAAGACGGCCAACCGCGGCACGGCACAACGCCGGAGCCGACCACGACGCGGGAGCCGACTGCGACGCGGGAGTACGACCGAGGGCCGGGCCCGGTGGAGCGGGGCCCGGCGCTCGGCGGCCGGCGGCCGGCGAGCGGTTCTCACTCCGCCGATTCGGTGGTTCCGTCCGGGTGGATCAGGAGGCGGATCGCGCCCCCGAAGCGGTCGTCACTGATCGTCGCCGAGGCCGGGCCGCCCATTTGCTGGGCGCGCTGCTGGAGGATCGCGATGACGACCTCCTGAATGTCGACGAAGGGCGGAGCGGTCACGGGTACGCCGTCGATCAGGCCCGCGCTGTGAGAGAAGACACGGACTTCGGCGACCGGGTGCGTGGGATGCGTGGGATGCATGGCGGATCCCTTCAGGAACTCGCGGCGAGTACGTCGGAGGGCGGGGAGGCCACGGCGTACGTGCCGCGGGATATGCGCAGGAGGCGGCCGGACTTGGCCATGGCGGACAGGGCGTTGCTGACCGACTTCGCCGGATCGTGGTACGCCCCTGGGGGCAGCGCCAGCAGGACGTCCCGGCCGGTGAAGGGCCCCGGAAAAGAGGTCACTGCCTGCTCCACGGCTCGCCGAAGACTCTGCGTGCTCCACGCGGCAGGCGGGAGCGCGCTCCCGGAAGTGGTGTCGGGTACGGACCTCAGCGGCGTGTCACGCCGAGCGGCGTCGTGGGGCCAGGCGTGGACCCGAGCCCGCGGCGCGACGGCGTCGTACTGCTCGATGTGGAGGCCGAGTTCACACAGCGCGGTGTGCACGGCGGCCAGTTCCGGCCCGTGCGGGGCACGGCCGCCTGTGGCTTCGCCGCCCGGGGCGTTGTCGTCCGAGGCGTTGTCGTCCGGGGCGGCACTCAGCACCGCCGTGAGCACCTCGATGCGGCGAATCGATTCAGCAAGCCGGTGCAGCAGGGGCTCGAAAATGTCCTGCTGCAGCGCGGTGAGCGGGTCGCTGGTCGCGAGCTCGACACTCACCGATCCGGTGAGTCCACTGCCCGCCGCGCGGTACGCGACTTCGTCCCCCGACGCCGCATGCCACGCCTCCAGGCACCGGCGCGCCTCCCGGAAAGCGTCGAGGAGGCGGGGCCTGAGCCCCGTGGAGGGCATGCGGACCAGCATCGCCGCGATCTGCTCGGTGACTTCGAGGGTGGGCAGCATGGAGCGCACCAGCGGGCCGAGTACGGCCTTCTGTATGGCGCGGGCCGGATCATCGAGCGAGAAAGTGATCCGTTCGCCTGCCGCGGCCGCCATCGATACCTCGTGTGTGTTGACTCGCTGTTGACCGACGTACGGCTGTCCACTTGCCGCGACGCGGTGTGCCTTGTCTTTTCGGGGGTCAACCCGTGGACCCGCCCGCGTCCCCGTGGCCGCCGCCGCAAGAGCGGGCCGGCTCGCCCAGTGCTCCTGAAGGGCATCGAACGCGTCGAGCACGACATCGATGTCCACGGAACTGTCCCCATCGTCCGGCCAAGGGGCCAGCCGTCCCTCCGCGTCGCCGATTCCGATCCGTCGGCGCATCCACCGCCGGTCCTGCCGGGTGGTGGCCGCCGCGTAGCCACCGGGATCGGACCGGGTGACGGAGTCCCGCAGGCATTCAGCCCACAGGGGGCAGGAGGAGCAGAGCTGCCGGGCCGCGTGGGTGAGGGCCTGGCGCCTCCGCGTCTGGAGCGGGGGGCCGGTCACGCTGGCCGGCGGGTTGGTGAGCAGCGGCTGACCGAAGATGTCCGGCCGTCGCTGGCATGGCAGAAGGGTGGAGGCGCTGGCCGCCTGAACGGACGTCGCCGGCGTTCTGTGAATTGTCGTGACCATAAAAGAACTCCCCCGAGGCGATCAAGACTCACGGGGACCTTAGAGCAGGCGAGTTGGCAACGGCAAAGTTGTCTCAAAAGACGTAATGTGCCTGGTCGGCGGCAGGAGTGATGGTTCATCAGACAACTAACGGTTCGTGTCGGCAGTCGATACGGCGCGTCGCACGAAACGGCGCTTCAGCCACCTGGTACGCCGCCGGGCTGAGGCGATTCCGCCCCCACGGGCCGCCAGCACCAGGATCAGGCCGAGGAATCCGAGAGGGACGGAGGCGGCAGGGAGAACCGTTCCCACACCGGAAGTCACGAGGAGGACGAGGTCGGCGATCACCACGGTGACGCCGCGGCGGCCGGGGTGGTCCTTGACCATCCAGGTCCCGAGCAAGGCCATCGCGGCGAGCGCCCAGTACCCGAACACGGCCTGTCCGCTGAGCAGGCCGCTCGCCCCGCCAGTGGCGATCTCGGCCGCGGCCGCGAAGTATCCGGCGACCGCGGCGGTGACGATCGTCGAGGCGAGCGCGAGCAGCAACTGCCCGCGGCGGCGCAGCAGCCACAGCAGCGCTGCGAGGACCAGCATCGCGAATATCGTGACGAACGAGGACATGCTGGTCGAGGCGAGCGCGAAGATGGTGTAGCCGCCGGCCAGGCCGAAGACGATCCGGCGGAGCAGCCGCACGGCCCACGCGTCGTCGCGCTCCTGGCGGAGGAAGCGACGGACGGAGTCGAGGGAAGGGCGAGGGGTCATGCCGGACCGTCCATACCTGTGGCGAGGGGGCGGGGTGCGAGGGCCGGAGCGGCTGCGGGACTGGTACCGGCGCCCGGTGCGGGGGATGCGGGCTGGGCCGCGGTGGGCGTGACCTTGAAGCCCACCTGCCAGAGCGGGGTGCTCACGCTCTTCGGCGGGGCCTGCAGCTCGGGCGCCTTGACGGCCTCGGCCTCGGCCTGCCCCGGGGCGAAGACTTCCGTGATCTTGTCGATCTGCGCCTTTCGCACCTCGGGGGCCTCGGCCGCGAAGGCCTTCGGGTCGATGTACCGGGGAAGGGTCGGGTTGTCGAACTGCGCGACGGCACGCACCGCGTCGGTCCCGGCCTCGGCCCGGGTCACCTCCGGCCACGTCTGATCCGGCTCGTAGGCGAAGTGGATGTTGTGCAGGCCGACGTTGGGGTTGTTACAGAGTGCGCCCAGTTCTTGCTGGTGGAGGATCGACCGGGTGTCGGCGCTCTGCCCGAACACGATGACTCGGCCTTCGGCCAGCCCGGCGTATGTTTCGGAGATCTTGGCCCAGGTGGCCTTGGCATAGCCCGGCTGGAAGCCCGCGCCCTCACCACCGAGGGCCTCGATGACTTCCTCTTCCCAGAGGAACATGTCGTCGAGCTCACGACCGCCTTGGGTCGTCTCCAGCGTCTGTGCCGCACCTGGATGGGTCTCGTTCTGCTCGGCCGCCCACTCTTCCGCGATGAAGCGCTGGGACAGGAACGGGTCGCCCCACTCGTTCAGCGGCGCGTCCGGGTGCTCGATGCCGTACGACCAGAAGGCGCTGATCGGCTTCGTCCCGTCGGGCGGAGTGAGCTTCGCCTTGTCCTCGGCCAGCATGTCGATGTACTGCTTCTCCTTCGACTCCAGGAGCTTGCCGTCCTTCGCCAGCTTGTCCTTCAGTCCTGCCGCCTCGGCGGCGGCCGTGATGCGTGCCGTCACGGAGTCCGGGTCACCTGCGGCGTCCTTGGATGCCGTGTCCCGGGCCTGCGCCCGGCGCAGGGCGCCTTCCTCTATGTGCTTCGGAATCGGTTCCGCGCTCACTGTCAGTTGACCTTCAGAGGACGCGGATACACGCGGAGGCTCATGTTGACCACTCCGTGACGGGACCCGTCAGCGGTACCCGTGGCAGGGGTGATGGTCAGGCTGGCGAGGGCGCCGTCCGGAGCGGCAAGCTCCCAGTAGGCGATGCGATAGGGGCGCTTCTGTGTGAGTCGGGTCTCTAGCTTCGGAACGGCAAGCTCCCCGAGCTCGTCAGGGAAATCAGCCGAGTCCCAGCCGCCGTCCCAGGCCGGTTCACCGAGCACCGAGGACACGGCATCGCGGTAGATGGGCCAGACGTCATCAGCCTCGGCCAGTAGCCGGGGATTACCTTCCGGGCCGCCGACTGCCGAATCGCTCCACACCCAGTGGCGGACACTCTGCACAGGGGCCCAGCTGCCGCCCCTGGCGTTCAGCGTCAGCACCCCGCCGGTCTCGGTGAGGACATTGAGGACGTACTCGAACTGGGTGGGCGTCCAGCCGAACTGGGCGCACCACATGTCCAGGCCCTTTCCGGGCAGGGGCGGGCCGTTCCAGACGGTTTCCCAGTGCACGTCGGCCAGCCCGCGCAGCTCGGTGATCAGTTCCTGCGGAGTCCGGTTCACCGGCGGTTCAAAGGACATGTGGCTGTCTCTCTCTCGCGTCTCGTACGTCACAGCCGCCAGCCGGGGCCGCCGACCGGATCGGGATCGGCCGGGCCGTGGAAGGTCAGAGTGATCGTCCCACCACCCGGGCCCGGGACCGGGCCCGGGCCCATCGCCCGGCAGTACAGATCGAGCACGATCACCGGGGCGAGCGGGTTGGAGTATTTCCACTGGGCGAGCCGATACGGGGCCCTGCGCTCCAGCCGTTCCTCGGCGTCACCCCACCGGCCGGGAGCGGGCGGCGCCGGGAAGTCGGGGCTGTCCCAGGCGCCCTCCCAGCCGGGCGGGCCCAACGCGGTGGTCATCTGGGCGAGGTGGGTCGCGTAACGGTCGAGGGCGACCGCCATGACGCCCGTGTCCTCGGACGTCGAGTCCGCCCTGACCCTCCAGGCGGCGTACGACGCGCGGGTCACCGGCCGGCCGGGGCCACCGGAGGAAGCCAGGTGCAGGCGGCCGCCTCCGGGCGTACGCACCCACAGGCCCGACTGGAGCCACAGCGGCTTCCAGCCGAAGCCCGCGCACCAGTCGGCAAGCCCGGCCTCGCCCTCCGGCTTCCCGGCCCATACCGTGCGCCAATCCACGCGCAGGAGAGCCCCCAGCTCGGCGGCGAGCTCCTGCGGTGGGTGGTCGGTGATGACGCTTGCCACGGTCGGCGTCTCCTAGCGGGGCATCCGGTCGCCGTTGCGCGGCGGCGGAGGCTGGTGGGGCGGGGTGGGCGGCGTCGGCGACTGCGGGGTACGCGGGTCGGCCCCCCGCGGCGGGGGCCCGCCGTCACCGCTGACCCGCCCGGTCGGACGCGGCGCCGGCTGAGGCGCCGGGGCCGGTGCCGGGTGAGGCGCGGGGGCGGGCTGCGGCGCAGGTGCGGGAGGGGTTCCCTGCTGCGGCACGGGTGCGTTGGAGGCACTGACCCGCCCGCTGCGGCGGGGCGCGGATGCCTTCTCGGCGGGCTCCCCAGCCCCTTCGGCCGACTGCTCTTGCAGCTTGTCGTATTGGTCCTTCTGGAGAGCCGCCGACATCTGCTGGCTCTTGCGCTGCCCCCGCTTGGTGTTGCTCGGAGCGATCCAGCCGCCCTTCTGCAGCTTCCCGCCGAGCACGACCTTGTCCATGCCCCGGCCGACGTTCCCGCCGATCCGCCCGGCGGTCCGCCCCGCCATCCGGCCCGCGCCTGCGGCGGCATTGCCCGCAAGGCGCTGGCCCTGCGCACCCAGCTTGCTGCTCACCGAGTTCGCCATGTCGCCCACGCCCAGCGCGTCCTCCGCGCCCGCGATCTTCGGGCTGTAGCTACCCGAGAGCAGCTTCTTCAGCATCATCACGACTGCCACGGTCACCAACAGCAGCATCAGCAGCTGCATACCCAAGGAGATCTTCGCGGGCAGGATCATCTGGTACAGCACGAGCAGCACGCTGAGGATGATGCCGAAGCCGGCCCGCAGCACGAAGCTGTGGATGAACGTCTCCAGCCACCCCTTGAGCAGTTTCTGCTGGGACGGATGGATGCCCAGCGTGGCCACCAATGGCAGCAGGATGATCATGATCAGGGTCACGGCGTGCCACAGCAGGGTGAGCGCGCTGAGGACGATCACCATCAAGCCGACGATCAGCGCAGCTATCAACGAGTAGAAGGCGAGCCCGACGCGGCCCCCGGCGTTCTGCCCCGCCCATTCGCCGAAGGCGACCGGATAGACGTGCTTGTCCGCGACCGATTCGTCGCGGTCGGGGTAGCCCTTGCCCTCTCCTCCCGCCATGTCTATGCGGATGGGCATCCACTCGGCCTCCTCCTTGTTGATCTCCTTCTTCTCGCCCTTTCTGGGGAACTCGTCCATGTTGGTCGTGGACTGCGACACCGCCTGTTTGACCCGGACGTCCTCGCAGCGCGCGCCCTTGCCGTAGCTGCAGTCGGTGCCGGCGCTCTTCGGCACGCACGCGCCGTCCTTGATCTCGCCGGCACCATTCTTGAAGATGCAGTTCGTGCCGTGTTCGCCGAACTGACCCAAGGCCCAAGGACGGAAGGCCAGGGTGTCGTACATCGCACAGCTTGATATTCGAAGACCGCGGTTGTGCTTGACCTCCGGGGGCAGATCACAAGGCGACTGCATCTGGCCCGCGGTCCCCGAGAGCACCGCCTCGGTAAGCAGCGAGTTGAAGTTGCCGATGCCGGTGTCCGCCTCGGTGATGACCTTGCCGTAGTTGCCGCCAGTCAGGAGTACGACGACGGCAACGGTCGTCAGGGACGCCCAACCGACACCCGACCAGGCCTCGCGCATTTCGTTCTTCCGCCACTTGGTGAAGACCCAGAGACCGGTGAGCGTGATCATGACCGGTACGGCGGGAATGAAGACGTTGTCCTTCAGTGTCGTCACTACGTTGTCGCGACCCGCGTAAAGACCGCTCAGCGGGCTCGGATTGGACGCCAGCTCCTTGATCGAGATGGACGTACGGGTGAGGATCTTGGTGCCGTTGAACACCATGTTGGCCATGCCGTTGTTGACGAGGTCCATGACCGAGCAGTGGTCGGCGCCGCTGCCCGATGTCCCGTTGGTGTCAGAGGCGTTACCCCTGCCCCTGTGGGTCATGGTCCAGTTCAGGCCGCGCATGGCGTTGAGCTCGTAGAAGGTGTATCGCTCGGGGGCCTCCGGCATCCTGACCGCGCCGGTGACCATGCCGGTCGTGTCGTTGAGGTTCTTGGCGCGTTTCGCCTTGTCTTCCCATTGGTTGACGGCAGGCATGATCGATTCACCGCTGGCACCCGGGTTGTCATGGATGTAGGTGTCGTCTCCGGTGAAATCGCAGGAGAAGTCGATGGCGTGCGCCGAGTTGGGAACGGCGAACGACAGTGCGAGCAGCGCGAGCACGAGGAACGCACCGGTCCGGACGGCGCGTCCGGCGCGCCGCACCCGGTCGAGTGGAGACGGGGCTTGGGAGGTGGATCCACGTGGCTTTGCGCTACGGCGCACGGACATCGGCTTCCTTCTGGAGTTCCGCGACAGGGGCTGTGGGGAGTCGGTGACTACGAGCGGTTGTAGTCGGTCAGGACGCAGCCCTCGGCCAGCCCCTTGTGCTGCTTGTAACCGCCCGGGATCGGGTAGTCGCCCGAGCAGGTCAGGATGAGCATCTTGGCCTTCATCAGCGCCTGACCGGTCTCGTCGCCCTCCGCCACGATTGCGAAGTTCTTTCCGATCAGTGCCTCGTTGTTCTTGCCGCCCTCAGACGCCTTGCGGTTAGCGGCCTGGAACTTCGCCATGTCGGAGATCGCCAACAGCGTGATGTTCTGGTTGCTGTCGTCATCACAGCGGGCGCGCTCCTTGATGGCCCAGGCAGGGTCCTTTGCCAAGGTCCCCCAGCGATCTTCCTTCTCATCCCTGGGCCGCAGGTTGTCGCACGTCGCGTACTGGTTGACGAGCTTTTCGATCGAGGCGATGTCACCGGCAGACGGCAGGCCGAGGTCGTCGGTCGCGCCATCGCCGCCACCCCCGCAGCCGGTCAGGGAAACGAGCGCTACGAGAGCGGCTCCGGCGGTGAGGGTCCTGGACAGGCGCATGGTGTCTCCTTCGGTACGGCGTGCGGAACGGGTCTCGGGGTGCGGCGGCGGCGTCAGGTCGCGGAAGCCGCCGCGGCCGCCGCCTCCGCCGCCTGGCCCGCCTCCTGCATGAAGGTCCAGTCCCACACGCTGAGCGGCGGGTCGATCCCCTGCCGGGCGGGGCGGGTGGTGCCGTTGGTGTCCGTGGCGGCGAGGATCTCCTTGAAGACCAGGTCCACGGCGACCGTGCCGACCCGCTTGTCGACATCACGCTGCAGGCAGACGCCGGTACGGAGCTCCTGAAGCGCCGAGATGACCTTGGCGTCGTTCTCGGGGCGGCCGAGCAGCGGTGCCACCAGCGAGGCCTCCTGGGCGGACTTCTGCTTGAAGGCGAAGACCGTGTGGATCTGGTTGGCGCCACCGCTGCGGGCCTCGGAGTCCTCGATCTGGACGAGGTCGATGGCCTGCTGGGTGATCAGGACGGTGACCGCCAGGTACGAGCGGCCCTGCTTCAGCGCGCGCCGCATCAGGTCGCGGCCGCTCTCGGTCGCGGTGACGACGTACGCCTCGTCGACGAAGAGCGCCTTGGGCCGCAGCCCGATCTCCCCCGTCACCGGGTTCTTCTCGTAGCCGACGTCGAGCATCTGGCTGCCCAGCTCCACGACCGCCATCAGCGCGGTGGCGGCGAGGCGCTCCGCCGGGTTCCAGTTGCGCGGGTCCGAGGAGGACGGGGACTGGAATCCGCGCAGGGTGATGACCGTACGGCGCTTGCGCATCGCGGACAGCGTCTGCGGGTTCTCGGCGAAGGCGAGTCGCGCGTACGGCAGGGTCCGCAGCTCGGTGAGGAGCATCTGGGCGAGCTTGAGCTCCTTGACGGCCTCGCGGTCGCCGCTGGACACCGCGTGCTCGTAGGCGTTCACGACCTCGTCGACGACCTGCCACAGCGTCGGCCGCGGCACCTTCAGCTCGGCTTCCCGGGCGGTCAGCCCCTGTTCGGTGGCCTGCCGCATCGCGGAGTTGTACCAGCCGACGACGGTGGCCATCGCCTCGATGACGGGCAGACGTACGCGCTGGTAGTCCTCGTCGCCGAGGAAGCCGCGGAGCATCGACTCGGCGAGCAGCCGGCCCGAGGGGACGTCGCGGGCGACCACCCACGGGTCGAGCACGCCGGCCTGGCCCTTGAGGAGGTCGACGACCTCGGTCTCCGCCCAGAACTCCGGGTTGACCGGCTGGAAGCGGCTGTGCTCGGTGCCGAGCAGGCCCGTGTCCGCGTCGTGCGCGAAGGCCGGATCGTTCACCTGGGAGCCGAAGGCCAGGTAGTAGCAGAGCTGCGCGAAGTCGGTCTTGGGGTCGATGACCAGGCAGCGCACGCCCGACTCCGACTCCTCGTAGAACTTCTGCAGCGCGAGCGAGGACTTGCCACCGCCGGACGCGCCGACGATGGCGAGTCCACCGCCGTCGTTGCGGGCCGGGCCGACGTGCAGGGAGTAGTGGACGGGCATCTTGCCGGCCCAGCCGACGAGGTTGCCCACCCAGCCGAGCTGCTTGCCCGACCGGTGTTCGGGGTTGTCACCGAGCTCGGTGCCCGCCGTGGGCAGCCCGGCGCCGAGCTGCTCGACCTCCTGAAGCCGCAGGTACGGTGCGATCGGCAGCTTGGGCGCGTCGCCCGGCAGCTGGGACTGGAGCAGCCGCCACTGCTGGCGGGTCGGCCGCAGCAGGGTGACCTTCAGGTCCTGCTTGAACTGCATCTCAAGGACGCGGCGCCGGCGTTCCAGTTCGGCGATGTCGGGCGCGGAGATGGTGAAGCGGATCTGCGCCTCCATGCCCGGCATCTTGTGCTCCTCCACGTCGTCGAGGAGGTTCTGGGCACGCGTGACCTGGTTGGCGAGCTGGGTGCCGGGAGAACGGCCGGAGTTGGCCATGTCGTTCATCTCGTCGACGAGGTTGCCGCTGATCTTCTTCGCCCGGTCCTTGAACTTCAGGTACGGGATCAGGGTGAACCGCATGTCGATCTCCACCGGGAAGTCGACGTGCTGCGATGTGTAGCGTGCCCAGGCGGTGGACTGCCGGAAGCGGGTCTCGGTGGGCCAGCTGGCGGCCACCAGCGTCGTCGTGTAGCTGGTGTGCTGCTCGCCGGTGACCTCGTCGTACTGGTGCAGCACGATGTGGGTCTTGTGGTTCTCGCCGGAGAAGTCGACGACCAGGTCGAACTGGTCGGGCCCCCAGGAGCGGGACCCGAGCACCGGCTCGGGCGGCACGGCGAGGTCGCCGTGGAGCGGCTTGCGGATCAGCCAGACGAGCTCCTCACGGGCCAGCGGCGCGCCGTTCAGACCCTCCAGGCTCTCGTGGACCTCCCGCGCGACCTGGGTCCACTGGGCCAGTACGCCCGGCGACAGGTACTCGTCGTGAACGCCGGTGGCGCCCGCGGCAGCCTTGTCGGCGGTGCCGCGCAGGGCGCGGGTCAGGTCCGGCTCCTCGACCGGGTCGTCGCCGCCGGGCAGGACCCCGCTGCCGTTCGAGCCGCGCTTCAGCGAGCCCAGCTTGACCAGCAGGATGTTGCGCTCGCGCGTCGCTCCGATGCGCTCCTGGTACTCCGCCTTGCGGAGGTTGTACGCCTTGTAGTTCTCGGTCGGGTCCCAGGCCAGCGTGTTGAGCTGGTCGGCCCATTCGAGGGCGGTGATCGGCCGGTACACCTTGCGGTAGTGGCACTCGACGTTGCGGTCACCGCGGGCGAGGTTGAGCAGCCCGCGGGCGGGGCCCTCGGCCATCGCCTGGAGCTCGGTGGCGTTGAGGTACTCGTCGATGGCGGTGGGCAGGACGAGCCCGGTCCACACCGACTCGCCGTGCACGAAGATCATGTCGTCGGCGTAGCGGTAGGGCAGCCGCATCTCTTCGCGGCGCGCGGCCTGGGCCTGGTTCCGGGAGGCGCCCGAGCTCCGCGTACCACCGGAACCCTGGCCGCCCTTGGACTTCTTGGAGCCGGCGGCGGCAATGATCATGGCGATCACGAAGAAGGCGACCGCCCCGCCCAGAAGGATCATCATGATCATGAAGGAGTCATCCTGCGGTCTCGGAGTGTGCGGGTGCGGGGTGAGCGGGTGCGGAGTGAGCGGGTGCGGAGTCTGCGGTTGCACGGTGTGTGGTTCCGGAGTGCGCCGCGTACGGCTGCGCTGCGTACGGCTGGGCGGCGTACGGCTGCCCCGCGTACGAGGAACCGTGCCGGGACGCCATCGCGAGGGCCTCGTCGTACTGCCGCTGCCAGCGCTGCGAACCCGGCTGCCAGAGGATCACCTGCCAGTGCAGTTCCTCGGGTTCCCGGTCGGCGGCCAGCCCCTGCAGGCGCTTGGGCTGGAGCCAGTAGTCGCCCCAGACCACCAGCTGCTGGCTGAGGGTGAGGGCGGAGGGCAGCGGCCGCCCCCATACGAAGTACACGCCGACCGGCGGCCCGATGTAGAGCACCGACGTCAGCATCGATATGCCCAGGAAGGGCAGGAAGGCGGAGAGCGAGAGCAGCGTCACCAGCCACAGGACACCGAAGCCGAAGGCCGCGCCCAGTGCGGGCAGCAGCAGGCCGGGGAGCGGGATGTTGCCCCAGTTCCAGATGCGCTTGGGCCGGTTGAGCAGATCCGTGTGGTCGTAGGCGACCATCGGCTCGGGTCCGTCCGGTGTGTCCTGTGCCATCAGCCAGTCCCCCTCTCTGACGTGGTTGCGGGCAGTGAGTTACGGGTGCGGGCCGGACGTCTGCGCCGGCCGCTCCCGGGCTCAGCTCTTGCCGCCGCCGCCACCGATCTGGCTGCCCAGGTCGATGAGCAGACCGGCGAGGCCGGTCGCGCCGCCGATGATCAGAGCGGCCAGCGCGATGATGCCGAAGCCCTGGAAGGCCTCGCGCATGCCGTCGCCGCGCTTCATCGACAGCAGCATCCGGATGCCGAGGATGAGCAGGGAGCAGATCGCCACGGTGGTGCCGATGCCCAGGAGGATCTTCTGGATCTCTCCGAACATGCCGTTGAGGGTGGTAGCCGCCAGGTACATGGCGTTGTCCTTTCGCTGAGGGTGCGTGGGGAGGGATACGTCGATGGGTCGGTCGCGGTCAGGGAGTCTTGACCGCGCCGGGGGCGCCGGGGCCGGCGGCCGGCGTACTCGCCTCGGGGGCCGGGGCCGGGGCGGCGGGTCCGGTCGCTCCGGCGTCCGCGCTTCCGCCCGTCGGGTCGAGGACACCGCCGCGGATGTCCTTGATGAACCAGCCCTGGGCGGTGTTCACCACCGTCACCCGGTAGGAGCGCTTCACGGTGGGGGCGGGGGTGGGACCCGGGGTGGTGCCGGTCCCCTGCGCGGCGGGCGTCGCGCCGCTGCCCCAGACGACCGTCACCCGCGCCAGTACCGTCTGGCCCACCCCGTACGTGACGGGCTTGCCGCTTTCGCTGCCGGCCGGGGCGAGGGCCACGACCTCCTGGACCTCGGGCGCGGCCAGTGCGCCGGCCAGTCCCGTGGTCGCCGACAGGGTCGCGTCGGTGCTGGTGAAGCGGGTGAGCCCCGTCGCGTCGGAAGCGGCCCAGGCCTTGAAGTAACCGGGCAGGACCTTTCCCTTGAGCTGGTCGGAGAGCGGCTGGTCGACGACCTCCTCGTCCTGCTTCACCGCGGGCACGGTCCCGCGCGAAGGCAGCGGCATCTCGCCGACGTTGCCCGCGATGCGCAGGCCCGACCCGGTGGCCAGGTCCTTCACGTACACCGGTACGGAGAGGGTGGTGGTGCGACCGGTCGAGAGCTTGACCTGGATGCCCAGGTAGCGCCCGTTCGCTCCGTACTCGGGGAGTTCCTCAAGGGTCCCGTCCCATTGGGCCTCGCGGACGCCCTGGCTGCCCTGGCCGCTGACGCCGCAGTCGCGGTCCACGCCCGCCGAGGTGTAGCGGGTCAAGGCCTCACGGCGCTTGTCGGCGGTCTGCGGCGAGTACGTCATGCAGAGCGTCACGTACTCCTCCGCGAAGGTCGCCGCGGCCTGGGTCGGAAATTCGGTCAGCCGGTACCGCTGAACGTCCTCGTCGTTGAGGTCGGCGCTCTGCACCGCGGTGGACGACTTGCCGATGACCAGGCCCGCGACGCCACAGGAACCCAGCGCGAGGGCGCACGTGGTGATCAGCAGCGTCGCGCGGAGGGCCACATGCGTACGCCGGCCCTGGGCGGGCAGCCGCCCGCCGGGGCGCGGCACGTCGAATCCGGCGTCGGCACCGGCGCGTACGGGGGTCTTGGGCTGCGCGGCCGCGGTGAGCGGGGTGGCGGCGGAGGCGGAGGCGGGGGCGGGCTGAGCGGCCGTGGGGACACCCGTGGACTGGGCGGGCAGGGGCGCGGAGCCCCTGCTGCCGCCGCCGCCTTGCTTGCGGTTCTCGCGCTCGGCCTTCTTCTGCTCGTACGCGGCCTTGCGTCCGGCCCGCTTGGCTTCCTGAGCGGCCTGGCGCTCGGCCTTCGCCTGGTCCCGCCTGTCTTTCTTCGAGTCGCGGGCCAGCTGGTTCACGCGCGGCGGCAGAACCGGCACGGCGGCTTCGCCCGGCGGTACGGTGCCGGGCCGGGCGGTGCGCACCCAGGCCGCGGCCACCTGCGCGCGCGCCGCGTCCGAGGACTGCTGCGACTGCTGCGGCGGCGCGGCGGGGCCGTCCGGATAGCCGTAGGGAGCGGACACCTGCTGCTGGAACTGCGGAGTCTGCTGCACCTGCGGTGGCTGCGCCTGTTGCGCCTGCGGCGGCTGCGGCGGCTGCGGCTGCGCGTCGGCGTGCCCGGCGGGGCCGAACTGCCCTCGCTGCCCGGAAGGCTGGCCCCCGCCGACCCCGCCAGCAGAGCTGTTGTGGTCCGTCATCGAGTCCGTCTCTCCCACGCGTGTGATCCCCTCCGCCGGCCGACCGGTTGGCGGGCCCCTGGTGAGGCCAGGTGCGGAACGGCAGTGTGGCAAATGAAGACGACAACGCCTCTGCCCTTTTCCCCTTCGGGAAAGAGTGAGGAAAGCCGGGGAAAGAGTGAGGAATCCTCGGACGGGAGTCCCGGGGCCCAGGAACGGGCCGGACCGCCCGGCGCTCCGCCAGAATGAGCGGTTGTGCCCGGGCAACGGGCGCCGAGCCGTCCCCGACCCTGCGAAGGACGAGAGTTGAGCGACCAGTACGCCCTCCCCCAGGCGCCCGCCGACGCGGTGCCCGGCCCCATGATCGAGGCCCAGCACGCGTGGATCGACGGCTACGAGCCCGGCAACCCCTGGCAGTCGAAGCTCTGCCTGCAGACCCCGCAGGGCACCGTCTCGTACCCCCTCACCCCGCACACGATGCCCGAGCTGCTGGAGGGGCTGGTCCTGGTGGCCCAGGCCCAGCAGGGGACGACCGGGATGCCCGACCCGGACGAAGACGAGCCGCAAGGTGGCCAGGATCCGGCCCAGAGCACGAGCATCCACGACGGCCGCGCCGCCCGGATGACGGGCTGGGCCGTGGTCCACGAACTGTGGGAGCGGGAGGACCCGAAGGTCCGCTTCATCATGGGCGCGGTGGTGGTCGGCCTGCTGATCCTCGGGATCATCCTGTCCTGAAGCGTCTGCCACGAGACGAACGCACGTACCGATCAAGGAGCTGAAGACGATGCTGACGGAGACGACGGGCCGCACCGCCGAGGACCTGGCCGCCGAGCTGGAAGGCCTGCGCGGAGTCGACTGGGCCTCCGTATGGGCAGGCCCGCCCCAGGGTGGCTCTCCGGAGTTCCGCAAGTGGTGTGAACGCTACGGCTGGGAGCCGCAGACAGCCGAGCGCAACCTGGTGGTGCACAGCCGCGGCGGGGGCAGGTGGACGTTCGAAGCAGGTGGAAACTGGGATCCGGTCAGGCGGCTGACCCACTGGGCGTGGCACCTCAAGGCCGACGAGGCGTCCCAGAACCCCGGTCTCCTGGCCCGCGCGGCCGAAGAGTGGCCGGGGTTCGTCAGGGCAGCCGAAGGCGTGCTGGGACCGGCAGTCTGGAACGGTCCCTGGGATGCACCGGACTTCCCGGAACCGCCGGAGCCGGGGTTCTGGGAGAACCGTGAATACCGCCTGGAGACCCGCACCCCCTACCGGATGGCGTACTGGAAGCCGGTGGGTGACCACCCCGGGCAGGCCTTCATCGTGCTGGTGCAGTCGGTGTCGTTCGCAGCGTGGACCACTGACACCCCGGGCGGCTCACGGATCCGGCTGACCGTGAACGCCCCCGAAGGCTCACGGAGAAAGCTGTGAGACCTGACGCTCCCCCCTCCCCGGAAGAGATAGCCAGGGCCTTTGCCTTCCAGCAGGAACATGCCGAGGCGGAACCGGGCGACCAGCAAGCCGGGGCCGAGATAGCCGGCAGGCTCTACAGGGACTACTTGTCGACGCTCCCACCGAACGAGGTCGGGCCGGGGCCGGGTCTTCTGAAGTACATCGAGAATCTTGCGGGGGCAAACTCGGTCACCAATGAGGACCGTGGCCCCCACCGTGCCTTCTGGTCCTTTCGGTCCCAGCTCGACGGCGTGGACAAGCCCGTGCCCAACCGCTTTCTGGCACGAGCTTGTGGAGAGTCGCGCGGCCTCCAAGTACTGGAGGACACTCCCGCTGGGCACCAGCTCAATGGTTACTTCCTCGGCAACGAATTCGTGGTGGACGCCCTCGCCCAACACTTCGGCTTCGAACCGGAGGAACTCGACACCACCCACGTGCAGGCATGGGACACGCTCTCCGACCGATATGCCGAGGAGACCGAAGGCCTGGTGATCGGCTTCGCCGCCGACATCACCGAGGACTCGGTACTCGGCAAGACCGAAATGCCGAAGCTCCTCCAGAAGTCCAACGTCGGCAAGGACGGCATCAAGTTCGCCACACCTATGCCCCGGCACGAACACCTGCCCCCTGATATCGATGCGTTCATCGCCAACGACCCCGTCCGCTGCCAGCTGCTCATGGGGGACTACGACCCCACGAAGACCCCTAAGGAATTCGCCATGAAGCTGCACGCCATCGACGTCCCGGAGGACCAGAAGGAGGCGCACAAGCAAATCGTGGACCGGCTGTCGAATGCCAACAGCTACAAGGAGGTGAACCCAGCGACCCCCGAGGGGAAGCGGCAGAGTGCGCGTACCAATTCCTTCCTTCCCGGCGTGAACGTGAGCCACGGCGTCATCCCCGCGTCCCGCACCAGCCTCACCAGCCACGGAGCGATCGAGCCGGTGGCCCCACACATCGCCCCGAAGCCCGCCGGAATCGAGCACTGACCACCGGATCTGCCACGATGCGGACGCGCACCCATGTACCGAGCAAGGAGCAGAAAAGGATGCTGACCGAGACGACCGGCCGCACCGCCCAGGACCTGGCCGCCGAGCTGGAGGGTCTCCGGCGGGTGGACTGGGCCTCGGTATGGGCGGGGCCGCCGCAGGGCGGTTCTCCGGGGTTCCGTGCGTGGTGCGAGCGCTACGGCTGGGAGCCGCAGACGTTCGACCGCCAGCTGGTGGTTCGCACGGCCACGGGCGGCCGGCTGACCTTCGAGTCCGGTGGCTTCTGGAACCCGGTCGAGAGCGTGTCCCACTACGGGTGGCAGGTGAAGGCCGGCGCCGCGGAGGAGAACCCCGCCGTGCTCGACCTGGCCGCCGAGACCTGGCCGGAGTACGTGGCAGCGGCCACCGGGGTCCTCAACGCGCCCGCGTGGGCCGGTTCCTGGGACACCGCGGACTTCCCGGAACCTCCCGCTCCCGGCTACTGGCCCGAGCGGGAATTCCGGTTGAAGAGCCGCCGCCCGTACCGGTTCGCGTACTGGGGCGGCACGGGTAGCGGTGGTGCGGCCGAGCCGTTCGTCGTGCTGAGCCAGTCCATCGCGTTCCCCACCTGGGCCGCGGACATGCCGGGCGCGTCGGCGATCTCCCTGGAGGTCCGCCCGCCCGTCGAAGTCCTGCGAGCCCTTGGATGACGGACTCGACACCCCCGACCCTTGAGGAGATCACCCGCGCGATCTCCCTCCAGGAGGCGGACCACGCGGGCAAACCGCGTACCGCGGCCGAGGCCGAGGCGGTGACCGCCCGCATCTACGCGGACTGGCGGACGGCGCACGCCGAGGGCCGCGCCACCCCGGACATCGCCTCGTTCATCCGGGACGTCGCCGCAAACCGGTCCGTCACCAACCAGGACCGCGGCATCACGCGTGCGTTCTGGTCGTGGAAGTCCCAGCCCGAGGGCGCGCCCCAGGTCGTGGACCACCGTTTCCTGGCGCAGGCCTGCGGCGAGAGCCGGTCGTACCAGGTGCTGGAGGACAGCCCCGCGGGGCGGCAACTGGACTCGTACCAGCTGTGGGAGCCCTCCGTGAAGGCGGCCCTGGTCAACGACTTCGCCCTGGACGCGGCGGAAGTCGACGCCCTTGCCCCGGAGGTGTGGGCCACCATTTCGGGGCGCTACGCCGAAGCGGCCGAAGGGCCGGTGGTCGCCTTCTGCGCCGACATCGGGGCCGGCTCCATCCTCGGGAAGGACGAGCTGCCGCGGCTGCTCGCGCACGAGAAGGTGGGCAAGGAGAACGTCGGGTTCCCGCTGCCCGCGCCCCGCCACGAGCACCTGCCGCCCGAGGTGGACTCGTTGATAGCCAACGCGTCCCTGCGCTGCCAGGTGCGGATGGAGGACTACGACGCGCAGAACACCTCGCCGAAGGACTTCGCCGCGAAGCTCGGCGCCCTCGACGTGCCCGAGAACCTGCGGGAGGCGCACACGTCCGCGCTCTCCCGGCTCTCCTCGGCCAATAGCTACGACGAGCTGACCGCACCGGCCGCTCCTGAGCCGAAACAGCACACCCTGCCCGCCCGGGCCAGTGCCTTCCTGCCCGGTGTGACCGTTCGGCCCACCGCCGCACTGCCCGCCCCCCGCGGTCCCTCCACCCACGGCGTGAGCAATCCCGTGGCCGCCGAGGTGGCGCCGAAGGCCGTCGGCATCGAGCACTGACCAACTGACGACACCCGGCCACCGGGCACCCGGCACCCGGCACCCGGCACCCATTGGCAATGAACGACAGTCCCGCATGGAGGACTCACCCATGAGTACAAGCGCCGAGGCACAGCAGGCGTCCGACGAAGAGGTGGAGTTCTACTTCGCCGACGTCTTCGTCTTCGTTTCCCAATACCTGTCGCAGATGGTGCGGCGCCGCCTGAACGGCTCGACCGCCACCTGGTGTCCGCGCTGGTGGGAGCACCCCGAGGCGGGCGCCCGGCTCTCCGCGCTCTGGTTGGCCTGGGAGCACCTGCGTCACGACCCGGCACTGGGCATGTCCACCTGGTGGCTCCACCACGCCGACCCGCATCTGCGGGTGCTGCTGGACGCGGACATGGGTCCGTTCGCATCCTGTTCGCCCAAGGGCGGGCATACGGCCTACCCCTTCGAGCCGCTGCCCGTCGATCCGTACGACCCCGCCGCGCCTTCCGCGTGAGCAGGATCGGTGAGGGCTTTCAGGAAGCCTCTTCACCGACCCTCCGCACGGGCTTCGCTCAGCGGGCCCGGCTGGATCGCCCGGATGTTTCCTCACGCTTTCCTCGCCTTTCCTCGCGAGGAAAAGGCGTGCGCCATCGGCTTTCCCGCCCCCTAACGTGTCCGGGCGACCTGACTGAGGGAGGCCCGGGACGGTGGAATCACCTGCCGAGAACAAGCGAAGTGCGGTACTTGCCCTGGCGATACTGGGCGTTCTGCTGATCGGCGCCCTGGTGGTATTCACCGTCTTCGACGAAGACGACGACACCGAGGACCCGTCCGACGGCAAGGCCCCTGCGACAGCCGCGCAGGACAAGGGCGCCGGCACGCCCCGCGGTGGCGGTGGCGGCGCGCAGCAGACAGGTGCCTCCGACTCCGTGGCCCCCATCGTCACGCCGGAGGAACTGGCCGAAGCCCACCGGGCGATGGCCGCCTACATGGGGGGCCTGAGCACGTACAAGCACACCGACCAGACCGCCGCCTGGGCGCAGCCGCTGATCGCGCTGACCGTCGGGGGCGAGCAGATGAAGCAGCAGACCGCGCTTCCCACGGGCAAGGACTGGGCCACCTGTCAGGCCGTCCGCTGCTCGTCCGTGGGGAAGGCGACCGTGGTCCGTGACGCGATGATCGCCGACGACCTCGTCCGCGGCAGCGGCCGGATGATATCCAGCGTGGTCTCGCTGACCGCGGTCCGTTCAGAGGACGGCAAGCAGACGCGTACGGAGACCAACTCCTGGCTGGTGAGCGCCCGCAAGGACGGCGGGGCGTGGAAGGTCTCGGCGTTCGACCTGTACGGCCTGGGCAACGTGGGCGCGTCCGACAAAGCGGGGGAGTGAGACTCGATGGTGGCTCCTGCCGTACTGGCGGCCGCTTCAAAGGCTGCCAAGGTGGCGAAGTCGGCCAAGATGGCCGCTCAGTTGGCAGGCGGCCAGGGCGGCGGCGGTGGTGGCAAGAAGAAGGGCAACGGCAAATGGCTGTTGATCCTCGGCGCCGGCGGCCTGCTGCCGATCGGCGGTATCGGCTTCCTCGCCATCATCATGATCAGCGCGCTGGTGGGCGGCCTCGGCAGCGGAGCCGCGCAGGCGGCCTGCGGTAACTACGGCCAGAACGCGGCCGAGGGCAACACCAGCGACAAGGCGGCCACCAATCCGATCATGCCGGCCGGCAAGGTGTACATGCCCAGCGAGACGGCCCGCAACGAGATACCTCCGCGGATGATGCTGGCCGCGATGCGGGCCGCCGCCCGCTACGAGGGGCTCGACTGGACGATCATCGCCGGGCAGATGTACCAGGAGACCAAGTACGGCCAGGACCCCTCCGCCGCGCCCGGCGGCAAGAACAGCGCGGGCTACATGGGCCTGCTCCAGTTCGGCAACGACGCCTGGCACGACTACGGCGACGACGGCAACAACGACGGCAAGAAGGACCTCTACAACATCGACGACGCGGCGTTCGCCGCCGCCAACTTCCTCCACGCGAAGAAGGTCGAGACGAAGCCCTGGGACGCCCTGCTGAACTACTCCGGTTCGAAGAGGGACAACACCGTCTACCCCCGGGTGGTCCTCACGCAGGCGGCCCGGTACCGCGGCAACCTCACCGGCGAGAAGAGCCTGATCGAGGGCTGGTACGCGCACCTGAAGGCGACCGTCGACAAGAACCCCGGCTTCCCCACCCTCGGGAAGCAGTCGGACATTCCCGCTCCCGTCGGCAACGACGCACAGCCGACGGAGGCGTTGAGCATCAAGGCGTCCTCGCCCCGCCCCTGGTCCACGCCGCCCTACGGTGGCGACACCGAGCGGACCCAGGCCGCGTCGAACCAGGCGCAGCCGAAGACGCACCCGAAGCTGCAACCGAACCTGCAATCGAGCCTGCAACCGGTCGCCTTCTCCCGTCCGCTCAGGCCCGACGACCCGCAGCCCGCGGGCGGCAAGGACTGGCAGTGGCCGCTGAAGAAAGGCACCTATCAGGTCGGCGCCAAATACCGCCAGACCGGTTCCAGTTGGAGTCTCGGATACCACACCGGGCTCGACCTGACGGCTTCAAGCGGTACCCCGATCTACGCTCCCGCCGACGGCAAGGTGGTGAAGGTCAGCAGCGGCGGCTCGTACGGAAACGAAACGCACCTCGAGCACGCGAACGGCGTCATCACCCTGTACGCGCACCAGACCACCGTCTCGGTCTCCCAGGGCAGCAGCGTCAAGCGAGGCGACCAGATCGGCACGGTCGGCAGCACGGGCAATTCGAGCGGCCCGCACCTCCACTGGGAGGTACGGATCCCCGGCGTCGACAACCCCTTCGTCCCCGGCCAGGACAACGGTCCCGGCATGGTCGACCCGGAGGGCTGGCTGAACGGCAAGGTCTCGGCCAACCCCGACTACGGCACCGTTCCCGGCGGCGACGGCAGCGCGGGCAAAGACGTCGAGTACGCCAACTGCGCCAAGAACGGCAAGGGCACCGCGGTTCCCCCGGACGGCACCGTGACCGGCGTACTGCCGGGAGCCGACGACCCGGTGGTGCGGGCGGCGCTCCGCTGGGCGCAGCGCGGCATCGGTCAGCCGTACGTCTGGGGTGCCCCGCGACTGCAGGGCGACAGTCCCGTCTCCTTCGACTGCTCCAGCTATACGCAGTGGATCTACTACCAGGCCAGCGGCGGCAAGATCAACATCGGTGCGGTCACCTACGACCAGGAGGACAAGCTCCGTGCGTCCAAGGTCGATCTGAGCAAGGCACAGCCCGGCGACATCATCTTCTTCCGTCCCAGCAACAGGGGTTCCGAGCACGTGGGCGTCGTGTGGGACCCGGCCGGCAAGAAGATCCTCCACGCCCCCCGCGCCGGCAAGAACGTCGAGTTCAGCACCTGGGACGTGCAGGGCGAGATCACCGGCGTGTACCGGGTGCCGATCCCTCCGGGCACCGATGCGGGTGAGGGCGACGGCAGCCACAAGCATGCGTAGAGGAGAGCGACGTTGATGGACAGGCACAGGCACAGGCGCAGCGCGCTCGCGCTCGCGAGCGGCGCCGTGCTGGCCCTGGGGCTGGCCACGGGCTGCGGGGGCCCGGAGGAGAAGGGCCCCTCCGGGCGCGCGCCGGAGGGGGCCGAGCCCACGACTTCCGCCCCGGCGAAGGGCCCGGTCTACGGGGGCAAGGCGGACCCGGGACTTGTCGGGCAGCCCGTGTGGGCCCGCGACACGAGCGGGGACGCACCGGCGAACTGCCCCGGCGCGGCGGAGAGTACGGCCGCGTCCGGCGCGGCGGTCCGCTGCGTGGTCGGCGACGCCGTGGTGCTCACGGAGGAAGTGCCGCACCGCGGCGCGAGCGACGACGCCGATACCCGCCGGTTCGTGACCCGTCTCCTCGATGCGGCGACGGGCGAGCAGCGCGCGGAGTACGAGAGCGTCATGCCCACGACGCGCCCGTCCGGGGGCTCGGGCTCGGGCAACAGCTCCGGCTCGGCCTCCGGGGGCTCCGGCTCCGGCGAGGGGACCGGCGAGGGGACCGGTGAACCCTCGGCGGTCGGCCGCTGGAAGAACGGCTCCCCCGCCCTGCTGATCCGCTCCCTCCAGAAGGGGACGGGAGCGTCGGGCGAGCAGGATCTGTCCGCCGCCGTGTACACGATGTACAGCCCGACCGGCGAGAAGCTGGGCAGCTCCGTCGTCAAGGGCGAGGCGCACCTGCGCCGGCCCGTCCTGGACGGCCTCGTCCAGCTCCCCGCCCGGGGCGAGAAGCTCGCGTACGCCCCGATCGGTGGCGGCACCGACATCGAGGTGGCGAAGGCCGACGCGTACGAGAAGCCGGTCGGTCCGGGCTTCGGATATGCCACCGGGACCAAGGACGACTACGACGGCAAGGGCGGCTACCTCGTGGTCACCGACCGCCGTACCGGCAAGACGGCCTGGTCGACACGGGAGATGACACCACCCTCGGCGGTCGCGGCGGCGAACCGGCCGGGCACGCACGCCACCGCCCAGCTGCGGCCGCTGAGCGGCGACCGGGCCATCCTCCTGTGGAACCCCTCCAGCTCCGACGAGGCGGTCATCACCGTCGTCGACCTGGCCACCGGACGGCGCCTGACCGAAGGCCCCTCGATCACGCTCAACATCACTCGGGACGAGGACCGCACCGCCGTGTCCCCGGACGGGAAGACCGCGGTCAGCCAGTTCGGCGAAGGGGTCGTGGCCTGGGACACGGAGACCGGACGCGAACTGTGGCGCAGGACGGACGACAAGAGCCTGCGCCCGATGGCTCAGTCGCCCGGCGGGGTGCTGTACGCGGAGACGGACGGCAGGCAGGCGCTGAACGCCCGTACCGGGGCGCTCCTCTCTCCGTACGACGACATCCCGGAGTTCACCAGCAACGGATACGGAATCCTCCGGGACGACAAGGGTCTCTTCGTCTTCCGTGCCACACCCGCTCCAGCGGAAGGAAAGTCCTGACCATGACCGTCCAACAGCAGAAGAAGCCCCGCTCCGACGAGGACTGGACGATCGAGATCGTCCTCCTCGTCGGCTCGGTCCTGGCCCTCCTCTGCGGCGCCTGGCTCGCCGCCCGGCTCGGTGCGTCCTTCGGGGGCGAACCGGCCCCGCCGGGCAACCCCTTCTCCTTCGCCGTGGCCCTGGTCAAGGGCGACTACCCGTGGCCGCACGGTGCGGCGAACGCCGTCGCGGCCGCTGAGGCGCTGCTGCTCGCCGCGGCCGCGACCGCCGTGTACCGGATCCGCCAGCGCATGCGCAACAAGCCCGACGTCGACGGCGCGGCCCGCCATCTCGCCCAGGGCGAGGAGCTCGGCAAGCTCACCATGAAGGGCGCCGCCGCGACCGCCGAGCGACTCGGGGTGGACAGCAACGTGCCCGGCGTCTTCATCGGCCGTTCGCTGCGGGGACGGCAACCGCTGTTCGGCTCCTTCGAGGACATGCACGTCGACATCTGGGGCCCCCGTACCGGCAAGACGACCCGGCGCGCCATCCCCGCGATCCTCGCCGCCCCCGGCGCGGTGCTCGTCACCTCCAACAAGCGGGACATCGTCGATGCCACCCGCGGCCCGCGCCAGGAGCGCGGTCAAGTCTGGGTCTTCGACCCGCAGCAGGTGGCGCAGGAGCCGCCCGCGTGGTGGTGGAATCCGCTGTCGTACGTGACCGATGTCGCCAAGGCCCGCAAACTGGCCGACCACTTCGCGTCGGGCTCGCGGGACGCCGATGCCTCCACCGACGCGTTCTTCGACCCGGCCGGACAGGACCTGCTCGCCAACCTCCTGCTCGCGGCGGCCACCGCCAAGTCCTCGATCACCCAGATCTACACCTGGCTGGCCAACCCGAAGGACGACACCCCGGAGCGCATCCTGCGCGCCGCGGGCCACCTCATGCCGGCCGATTCCCTGGCCGGCGTGATCACCGCCCCGGACAAGCAGCGCAGCGGCATCTACGGCGTCGCCCAGCAGATGGCGTCCTGCCTGATCAACCCGGAGGTCAACCGGTGGGTGACGCCGGCCTCCCCCGACGACGACCGTCCGGAGTTCGACCCCCGCGCCTTCGTCCGCAGCGACTCCACCCTCTACTCCCTCTCCCGCGAGGGCAGCGACTCGGCGGGCCCGCTGGTGACCGCCCTGACCGTGGCCGTCGTCGAGGCCGCCGAGGAGTACGCCACCACCCAGCGCGGCGGCCGGCTGTCGCGCCCGCTGGTCGGTGTCCTGGACGAGGCGGCGAACGTCTGCCGCTGGCGCGCCCTGCCCGACCTCTACTCGCACTACGGCTCGCGCGGCATCATTCTGATGACGATCCTCCAGTCCTGGGCCCAGGGCATCGAAGTGTGGGGCGAGCGCGGCATGGAGAAGCTCTGGTCGGCCGCGAACGTGCGGGTCTACGGCGGCGGCGTCTCCGACACCCGCTTCCTCGGCGACCTGTCCGAGCTGGCGGGCGAGTACCAGCTGCGCGAGTTCACCACGACCCGGGAGTCGGAGACCGGCGGCTGGTCCGGCAACCGCACCATGAACGAGTCCGTACGCCACGACCGCGTTCTGAAGGTCTCCGACCTGGGCGCGATGCCCCCCGGCCGGGCGCTCGTCCTGGCCTCCGGCACCAAGCCGGTCCTGGTGGAGACGATCCCGTGGTGGGAGGGCCCGTACGCCCGCGCGGTCAAGGCGTCCCTGAGCAGGCACGACCCGGGCGCCCGCGCCTGACGACGGCGCTGCGGCCCCGCAGCGCCCGGCCGGACGACCGGGCCCGGGTGGACCGGGTCGTCCGGCCGGAGCAGGTCCCGTCCTCGCATAGCCAGCGGTCGCCGTCGTCCGAGACCGCGACCGAGACCGCCGACGATTCTGCGGGTTGGCCGTCCGCGGCACGCTTATTGCGGCCGCCCGGCCCAACGCCCGGTGCGGCGACCGGAAAATAGCAAAAGCCCCAGGTCACGGCGAGTGAGTCCTGGGGCTTCTACAGAGCCGCCTTCGGGATTCGAACCCGAGACCTACGCATTACGAGTTGTCCGATCTTGCTCCACAGCCGTCCGCTGGCGTCCTCCTCAAGCGCAGCGGAGCAGGTCAGAGCAGGTTTCGCACGTCACCAACCGGCCACGGACAACCACGGAATCCTGAGCTACTGAGCCCACGATTGAGACCGGGCTCAGCCCTCCCCCAGTGCCGCGAGGTGATCCGCAAAGCTGGTCGTCAGGCTCTCCAGCACGGCCTTGCCCTTCTCCGCCGTAGCGTGGGAGGGGAACCCAATGACCCCAGTCGTCGTGTACGCCTTCATGCCGAGCGTGAGCAGGAACGGCCGGTCGCTCGCGTCGTGGTCAGCGGTCTCGTAGCCCGGGCGGACCAGAGACGGTTCCGCGTGAAGGAGGATCGAGGTTTCGATCTCTCCGGCGTGCATATCGTCATGTGCGTTGCTGCTCAGGCCAGCGTGCTCGCGCGCCCGGTTCCACTCCTTGCTCTGCGGGAAGAGACTCATGCGCGGCTCGACGAGGTTGGCTTCCTGCACGATGTTCGAGAGCACGTAGTTGCCCCCGTGGGCGTTGACGAGGACGAGCTTCCGCACCCCTGACGCCTCCAGCGAAGCGGCAACGTCGGTGACCACCGCGTGAAGCGTGCGTGCGCTGATGCTGACGGTCCCGGCCCACGTGCCGTGCTCATGGCTGCACGCGATGCTGATAGGAGGCAGAGCCAGCACCGGGTACGCGGCAGCAACTTCCCGGGCGATGATGCATGCGATGGCGGTGTCGGTGATGAGCGGCAGATGGCTGCCGTGCTGCTCGTACGACCCGATCGGCAGCACGGCTACGCGAGGGGCCTGTTCCTGGGCATCGACGGTGGTGATGGTGGGAAGCAGGTTCACAGCTCTCCTCTGGTCCGGTCAGGTCCCTTTCATACTGCCCAACAGCCGATTGAGCTCCGCAATCTCGATCAGCTTTCGCCACGGCGACAGGAGAGGCTGAAGCCTCAGCAGCTCCGCGAGGATCCGGGCCGACCCAGTGGTCTGCGCGATCGACGCGGCCTGTGACGCGGCGTTGTACGCGGCTTCCACGTCCTCAAGCTGGGCATAAGCGGTCGCGAGCCGAGCCAGGCAGAGGCCCCGGTCCCTCTGCTGCTCAGCAGGCCACTCGGTGAGGCTCGCTTCGAGGGTCACCACGGCTTCTTCAGGACGCCCGAGCCACAGGGAGCAGTTCGCGGCCTCCATGTTGATGTACGAGACCGAGCAGTACGGGGCGAGCCCTCCCCCAACCGGGCCCCGGTCGGCAAGCGTCCGTGCCTCGTCGAGGGCGCGCGTGCTGTCGTCCCCCTGCCCCAGCAAAGCATCCGCGTATGCCCTGGCTCGGAGCGCGACGGCCCGAACGTCGTGGGGTAACTCGCGAGCGTGCTTCAGGGCAGCGTTGGCGAGCCCGATCGCGTAGCCGGCCTGCCCTGCCTCAGCCGCGATGTTGCTGCGCCGCTGGAAGACGTACGCGCTGAGGGCTGGGTCATCCAGCTCTGACGCGTAGTCCAGAGCCCGGTTCGTCCAGAGCATCGCCGACTGCGAGTCCCCGGAGTCCTGGTGCAGCCACCCAAGAAGTTCCGAGTACCGGGCGCCCACACGGACCGCGTCGTCCCGGAGCGACCCCTGAGCCCCCTTGCAGAGCTCTTCGATCAGCGGCATTTGACTCTGCACAGCAGGTACGAGAAACCGGGGGCCCACCAGCGGTTCGGCCTGCACGTGCTGCACGAACACCGCCTTCAGGTACCCCACGACGTCAGGAGAGATCTTCAAGGTCTCGGCACGTGGAACAGGAAGGGAAGGCAGCATGTCGAGCTGAGATGGAGCCGCGGGAAGCGCCAGGCCAAGCTCGACCCTCGTGGCCTGGTAGACCTCGCAGAACAGCGTCTGATACTCCGAGCCCGGGGGCCTGCGGCCGTTCTCGAACATCGAGATCTGCGCCTTCAGACTCGATCGCGAGGGGAGCTGGACGCCGAGCCGCGCGGCGGCATCCTCCATCGCGTCCATCAGGTCGGCTTGAGACCAACCTCGCGCGGACCGTGCTGCTTGCAGCTTCGTCTTCATGGCACCCCCGATGTCAGGTGACGCGGCAAGCCCTCATGATGCCCAAGCACGGCCCTGACGTGGCGAGTTAACAGGTAACAGGGGCCGACTGTTAACCCTGTGCACTGTAGATCGGCGCGAAATACGGCCTACTGGTGCTCGTCAGACGGACCAGGCCGAGCCGCTTCGAGGCGCTCGACCCGGTCCTGGAGTTCCGAGAGCTGGGAGGTGACATGCGCAAGCTGGTTCTGGAGTTCACGAAGGCCGCTCACGGCGTCCTGAGCTGTGGGGTCACCCTTCGCGGGGTCCAGAACGTACGTCCCGCTCCCCTGTCGGCCAACCACAAGGCCGTCTTCGGCGAGCTGCCTGTACGCACTCTGGACGGTCATCAGCCCCACGCCGAGGCTCTTAGCGAGCCCCTTGGCCCCGGGGAGCTGGCTTCCTGTCGGGTACACGCCGCCACCGATGTCCTTGCGGAACTTGGCGGCGATCTCCTTGGCCGTCGGGGGCTTCTCCGGGTTCCAGTCCATACGTAGAGCGTAACAACCTAGGTCATTTTCGAAGGCTTGCCGCAGACACTTGACTGCGCGCAAGCGACCTAGGTAACTTCATATCGCAGAGTTACCTAGGTAACTCGCAAGGGCTCCGTGTGTCTGGAGCCCAGCTCAGGGCGGGGACGCTGCAATCCCGCTAAAGGCCAGGCAGAACAGGGTTTCGGCCCGTACTGGCGAGGTGGCCCGGCGACCGCGAGCAACGGCCGGAGGGTGGGGACATCGGTCCCCCTTGCAGTGCGAGACCTGTGCACATCCGATCTGGAGGTTCGAAGTGATCCGCTTAAGACCCTTGGCCGCCGCCACGTTGGGCCGGCGTGGCGGTGCTGGCCTTCGCGTCACCTAATCCGCCGCGGCTTGCGGCGGCCGGTTGCCTCCTTCGTCCGTCCGGCGCCCAAGGCGTCGTACGGGCGGGGTTGAGGGGAGCCGGAGTAGTTCTTCCTGCTTCACCCCAACGCAGTGCAGCCCCCGGCGTTCCCGCGCCGGGGGCTGCTGAGTCCCGTTCCTCCACAGAAGGAGCAAGACCCATGAAGTCCATCGCTGCACTTCAGAACCTCGTTACCCCGTGGTCGGACGGCCTGGAGCCGTCGGACGCGGAGTTGGACGCGATCGAGACCGAGATGCCCGTGGTCCTGGCCGAGGTCGAGTTGCTCGACGCGCTGATCGCCCTGCTGGACCGCCCGGCGTCCGAGTTCGACGCCCGCCGCATCCGGCGGGCCCACAACCGGGTCCTGGCGGCCCGGCGGGACCTGGCCAACCGCACCGCCGACGCCAGGGTGTCGGGGGACGCGGCATGAGCAAGCAGATCTTCGGAGCGCAGTTGTCGTTGCGCTGCTGCGGTACCACCAAGCCGGAAAAGACGCCCGGACCGTGCTGGCAGATGTACGTGGCCATGTCCGGTCTGGTCAGCGAGTGGCCGACGTTCACGTGGCCGACGTCCACGGAGATCCCGAGCGTTCATCAGCGGCTCCGCGCCCTGACGGAACTGGGGTTCACGCTCGCCGACGACGCCGAATGGGAGTGGCTGGAGAGCACCGGGCCGGAGTACCACCCCCACCCGGTGCGGGTCCTCCTCCTCGGCACGGTCAAGGTCCGGCCGCTGGAAAGCGGGGCGGCATGAACAGCGTTCACATGCGTTCAGCGGAGCGCGCACTGGCCGTGGGCACGTGGCTGATCGTGGGCGGGGCGATGCTCTACTCCGTCCTCACGGTCACCCCGCTGATGGCCGCACACACCCCCGCTGCATGGCGGTGGACGGCGCCGATCCTGCCCCTCGTGGTCGACGCGGCCGTGGTCATCGTGGTCCGCCTCGACTCCGTCCTGGCCCGTCTCGGCGGGCACGGCGGTGCCTGGCCGGTGGCCCTGCGCTGGATGACCGGCGCCATGACCCTCGCCCTCAACATCGGCGCGTCCGCCCTGGCCGGGGACCTGGTAGGCGTAGCCATCCACTCCGTCGCACCACTCCTCCTGATCGTGACGGCGGAGGCTGGACTCGCCTACCGGCGGGCCCTGACCGCCGCCGTGCGGGCCCTGGAAGCCGAGCAGCACGCGACGGAACAAGCCCGTGCAAAGGCGGTCCAGGACCGCGAGGACGCCCGCGAACAGCGGGCCCGTGAACGCCGGGAGCACGAGGCGGCCATCGCCCGTGAACAGCGTGAACACCAGGCCCGCCTCGTCCGCGAGGAGGCCGACCGCCAGGACCGCATCCGCCGCGAGGAGCAGGAGCGGGCGGAGGCGTCCGAGCGTGCGGAGCGCGAGGCCCGTGAACGCCGTGAACAGCTCCGTGAACAGCAGCAGGCCGAGCGTGAACGCCTTGAACGCCAGGCCGCGCAGCAGCGCGAACTGGAGGCCCAGCAGAGGGCCGAGCGTGAACGCCAGGCACGCGCCGATCAGGCCGAGCGTGAACGCCGTGAACAGCTCCGTGAACAGGAACGCATCGAGCGTGAACGCGCCGCGCTGCTGTCCGCCGGACCGCCGGCGGAGAAGCTCCCCGAGGACCAGGCCCGCGCCACCGTACGTGCCGCCTTTCATGCCGGACTTGCCGTCCGGGTCGCTGCGGAACTGACCGGCTGGTCTGTCGGCTGGGCCTCCACCCGCTACCAGGAACTGCGCGACGCGAACACCGCCCCCGCCCTGGAAGGAGCCACCCCGTGAAGCTCCCCCCCGAGACCACTCCCGTAGAGCCGACCGGCCTCCTCATCCGCTTCCACAACCAGCTCGGCGCCGCCGTCGACATCACCGGCACCCACTCCCGCGCCCGCTGGTCCTGCCACGGCTGCGGCGACACGCACAGCGAGTACAGCCTCCGCCTGACCCGTGCGAGCGCCAACGAGCACGCCAACACCTGCCGGGCCGCCTACCACCACACCTGCTGATGAGCACGCTGCCCAGCTACTCCTGGCGCCTCGCCCCGGACGGCTTGGCCACCCGTCGCCAGCTTCGCGCCCAGGGCCTCCGCCCGGGTGGTCAGGACGTGGTCGCGCAGGTGGAGCGCCCCCGCCACCGGCGGGGGCCGCTGGTGGCCTATCTGTATCGGCTTGATCGGGCTCAGCCGGTCCGGCCCATGACCCCCGCCAAGCAGGCCGCACTGGCAAGGGCCAACGCGGCCCGGCGTACCTGCCCCCAGTGCTGCCGGGATGCCGGATACGTGATCCCGGCCTCGCTCGGCATGTGCGTCCCCTGCGCCTACCCCGACGACGAACAGTGCGCCGCCTGAACCACTCAGCAAGGGCCCGGCCGTAGGCCTCCTACAGCGACGGCCGGGCCCTCTTCTCCCGTGAAGGAGCACGTTCAGCATGACCGAGATCCTCACCGAACCGCAGGCTCCCCCCGAAGAAACCATCCCCGCCCCGGCCCCGCCGGACGCTGACAAGCCCGCGCCGGCCAAGGAGGTGGAGCACACCCCGGGGGGCTTCCCGGTGGTGCCGCTCTCCCTGTCCGGGGCGAACACCACAGCGGGTCTGCTCGCCGCCTCTGCTCTGGTCGGTGGGCCGATCGCGGCGGCGGTCGCGATGACCGGCGCTGCAGTCCTGGGAACCGCCGCCGTCCGGCGCCGATCCAAGACCGCCGTGAAGAAGACCGCAGCCAAGTCCTCCCCGACGTCATCCCGGACGCCGGGCGGAACCGGTGGCCGCGGCCTCTTGAGTCGGGTGCCGTCCCAGCCCCGCACCTCACCGCGTGCCGGTGGTGGCGGCGCCGGCACTCGAAAAGCCGCTGCCGGTGGGCAGGCCCGGCATCGTGCGGGCGGTCCCGGCGGTGGCCGGTCCGCCTCGACCGGGGGTAAGTCCGGGGTGTCGGCTCGTCAGCGGGCCGCCCGTGCGGCTGCCGGTCTGGCCGGGGGCCGGGCCGGGCAGGTGCAGGCGCTGCGGTCCCAGGCCCGTACGCAGTCGCCGACCCGGGCGGCTGCCCGAGCGGCGACAGTGCAGGCCCGCCGCCAGGTGGCCGACGCCCGCCGAGCCGCCAAGACCGCCGAGCGCGCCAACACCACCACGGGCAAGCCGCGTGGGGCGGCGGCCCGGACGCTTGCGAAGGGCATGGGCAAGGCCGCCGCCGTCCGGGACAAGGCCGTCGGCGCCGCCCGAGCCGCACGGGACCGCAGCTCCGGCCGGGCCGTGGCCGCCGGCCGTCAGGGTGTCCGGTCGGCAGCCCACCGGGCGAGGGTCGCCCAGCTCAAGGCCCCCGCCCAGAAGGCCGCCCGCAAAGCCCTGCTCCGCTCCGCCGCCCGCTTCCACGGGCGCCGGGCCATGGCGGCGCTGTGCGGGCTGCTGGCCGGTGTGGTCGGCATGGTCACCACCCCGCTCGGGCGAAAGCTCGGCTGGGCGTGGCTGATGCACCCCGGCCGCCGTCTCTACCGCCTCCTCGCCGGCCGCGCCGAAGCCGAGCGCGAGGCCCGCGACGAGGAGACCCGCGCCCGGCTCGACCAGGACGAGAAGACCGCCGAGCAGGAAGCGGCGGCCGAGCTGGAGCAGGACGACGAGCAGCAGATCACCGACCGCGTCGAGCGGCCCGAAGGACAGGTACCCGCACCTCCCACCGCCGAAGGAGCACACGAGATGGACAGCACCACGTCCGGATTCAGGTTCGAGGAACTGGCCGCCGAGATGGAACAGGCCGCCCAGTCCTACGAGCCCGAGAGCGCCATGGAGATCCTCGCGATGATCGAGGGCCTGCCCCAGGCCCTCGCTTCGATCGCGAACATCATGCAGATCCTCGCGGAGCGCTCCGACTCGGAGTTCCCGCTGGAGAAGGAAGTCGCGGGCGGCTTCAACGACATCTACGGCGCCATCAACTCGGCCACCGCCGTCGCCGAGGACCTGGGCGCTGTCTTCCGGCAGGCCCACGAGGCCGACATCGCCCGCCATGAGGACCCCCGCAACGGTCCCGACGCCGAGAAGGGCTGGAACGTCTGATCATGGCCACTCACACCATCAAGCACGAGGGTCTCGCCCTGGACTGGGCCGCCGGGCACGGACCGGTGACCGGGGCCCTGTCCGCGACGACCGGCGCGTTCGCCGTCGCCACCGTCGGGACCCTCGCCCACATGCCGCCCACCTGGGCCCTCGCGGTCGGCGCGATCGGCGCGATCGGTCACACCGCGACTGGCCTTCGCCAGAAGCTGGCCGGCCGCACGATCGGCGCACGCGCCGCGTCCTGGCTCCTCGCATCCGGCTGGACCACCTGGGCCCTGGCCACCAACCCGCTGACCTGGACCGCCCTCGGGTCGCTGGCGGTGATCGGGGTCGGCATGGGCGCCGCGGCCCGCTCCGTCGGCTTCTACGAGGAGGCCCGCGAATTGGAAGCTCTCGCGGCGGCCGAGCGGCAGGTGGTACGGGAGCTGTCGGCGGAGCGGCGGGAGATCGCCGCCGAGTGGGTCGACCGCATCGAACGGGTCTGCCACATCACCATCAAGGTCCTGGCGGTGGAGATGTGGCCGACCGGCGCCGGATTCACCATCGACGCCGAACTCCCGCCCGGCGGGATCACCTACGCCAAGATCGCCACCGAGTCCGCGCGGCTGTCCGCCGATGCCCGGTTGCCGCACGGCTGCACCGCCACCGCGAGCCGCGGTATCCACCAGGGGCGGGTACTGATCGACGTGACGACGGTCAACGTCCTGGAGCAGGAGATGCCCTACCCCGCGAGCTACGGGCCGCTGTCGGTCCTGACCGGCATCCCCTGGGGTGTGCGGACGAACGCCGACGAGGTGCCGGTGTTCCTGCGCGAGCAGTGCGCCCTCGTCGTCGGGCCCACCGGATCGGGCAAGACCAACATGGTCCACACGATCCTGGCCGGGTTCGCCCGCTGCACCGACGTCATCACCTGGGTCATCGACCTCAACGCAGGATCCGCCGGCCTGCCGTGGGTCCGTACCGAGAACACCGGCGGGGAGGCGGTGCGGCCGGGGATCGACTGGCTCGCCTCCACCCACGAAGAGGCCCTGCTCATGCTGGACACCGCGATCCGGGTGGCCAAGCACCGCAAGATGGCCTACCAGGACCTGATGGCCAAGGCGAACACCGACCTGCTGCCGGTGAGCGCGCAGATCCCTCAGATCGAGATCGTCATCGATGAGGGCGCCGAAATCCTCGCCTCCACCGACAAGCAGCACCGGGTGCTGGCGCGGAAGATCCTGGAGGTCATCCGGATCGCCCGCGCCATGGCGCTCCGTACCGTCCTGACCGCTCTGGGCGCGACCGGCGCCGTCCTCGGGGACCTGATGATCCGCCGTGAGGCCAAGGTCCGCGCCGCCCTGACCGGCGGAGAGACCGAGGGCATGGACCTGTCCAAGCTGTTCCCCGGCTCCCGCGGCCTCAAGGTCGACCAGGCCCCCTACAAGGGCGCCGGATTCCTGGGCACCCCCGAATCCGGGATCGGCCTGTTCAAGTCCTGGCGGATCAAGCCCGCCCAGATCCGCGACATCGTCATCGCCACCTCCGACCGACACCCCCGCCTCGACCCCGTCTCCGCGAAAGCCGCGGGACCCGACTACGCCCGCCGCTGGGACCAGGCCCGCACCGCCTGGATCACCGAGCACCAGAACACCACCCCGGCCACCGACTCCACCCCGACCGAGGACGGGGGCGGGGGCGGGGGCCTGAACCTCTCCGCCCTGCGCACCACCACCCCCGCCCCGGCGGTGGATGCGGTCGACGCCGAGTTCGAGCGGCTCATCGGCATCGAGTTCACCACCAACCCCCAGCCCCAGACCCCCGAGGAGCCGAAGGCCGAACCGTCGGGACTGAACCTGTCCGCGCTCCGCGACGACAAGGAGACCGGGCCGATGTGGCTCCCGGACGCGATCACGGCGATCCGCGCAGCCGGGCCCGAGGGCATGAAGCCCGCCGCCGTCGCCGACCTCGTCGGCCGCAGCCGCGAAGCCGTCCGCAAGACCCTCAAGGCTGCCGCCGAGCGCGGCGAACTCCACTACCGCGACCGGGGCCCGCACTCCGTCTACGTACACCCCGACCACGCCTGAGCGGCCACACACCGGTACCGCCTACTGCCTACCGCCAAATTGGCAGTAACCCCCGATACGGGCCTCCTACTGCCCACCAGGCGCCTTCACCAGCCGTTTTGGCAGTAGGCAGTACCGGGTTGGCAGTAGGCAGTAGGCAGTAGGCAGTAGTCGCACACACGCAGAGCGACCACCCAAGCGGGCGGCCCCACCACCAACAGGGACGCCCGCACCGCGTCCAGGAGCCTGCAATGCCCTATGAGCACACGACCGCGAGCACCACCCCGCCTGCCCGCTACGGCGACCCGATCTACCACCCCACCGCGATCCAGCAGCCCGTCATGCTGCCCCCCGAACTGCCGCCCGGGGTCGAGATGGTCACGCTTCCCGGCGGCTACCGCACCCTCGCCTACACCCACCCCACCCCGCCGGCGCCCGCGCCGGCCGTCCAGCCGATCCCGGCGTGGGCGAAGACGACCGCGCTCCTCGCCCCGACCGTCGGCGGCGGGATCGCCGCCGCCGGGTTCGGGATCTCCTACGCCGCCCCGGGACTGATCGCCATGACCGAAGCCCTCTGGGCCGCCATCGCCCTCATCGCCGCCGGGACCCTCGCCCCGCTCCTCCTCCGCGCCGGGCGCGAAGCGGGCCGGGGTGGGGGGCCGGTCCAGCACGTCACCCAGAACATCACCGCGTCCGGGATGTTCGGCCGGGCCACCGGCACCCTCAACAACCGCTGAAAGGCCAACCCCCATGAACCAGGACCCGGCCCCGCTGTCGGAGCTGATCTCTGACGCGGTCGCCCTGCTCACCGGCAAGCACACCGTCCGCTGCCTCCACCCCGGATGCCGCGTCAGCGTCCGCTACCGCGCCGTCACCTCCGACGAGGCCAAGCGCCTCACCGACCTCGCCACCGACCACACCCGCCACTGACATGACGAGGGCGGCCCCGTCTCGCCAAAGTCCGGGCCGCCCTCTTCCAGCTACCACTGGAGGAATCCAGCATGACCTATCAACCCGCATCCGCGCTGCTGACAGCCGCGCTCGATGCCGCTGCCCTCGGCTGGAGCGTGTTCCCGCTCCGGCCAGGGCAGAAGCGCCCCGCTCTGCACGGGGAGGAGCACTGCCCCGCCCTGGGTGACTGCGCCGGCGGGCACCGCAAGTGGGAGGACCGGGCCACCAGCGACCCGGACCGGATCCGGCGCGCGTGGGACCGGCTCCCGTTCAACGTCGGCATCGCGACTGGCCCGTCCCACCTTGTGGTCGTGGACCTGGACGTGCCGAAGGGCAAGGGCAGTTCGGACGCGCCTAGCGGCGCGACAACCTTCCAAGCGCTCTGCGAGCGCGCCGGGCAGCCCGTCCCGGCCACCCTCTCGGTGCGGACTCCCACCGGCGGGTCCCACCTGTACTTCACCGCTCCGGCCGGGGTGCGGCTGGGCAACACGGCGGGCCGTCTGGGCAGGCTGATCGACACTCGCGCGTGGGGCGGGTACGTCGTCGCCCCGGGCAGCGTCACACCCGCCGGGGTGTACGAGGTCACCCACCCGGTGGCCCCGGCGCCGTTCCCCACGTGGCTGTACGGGCTGCTGGGGCCGAAGCAGGCCCTGCGCAAGTTGACCGGACGGCCCGCCACCCTGCGGACCGGCAAGTACGCAGCTGCTGCCCTGAATGCCGAGGTCGCGTCGGTGGAGTCGGCCCAGGCCGGGGAGCGCAACGGGACACTGCTGCGGGCCGCCCGCGCTCTGGGGCGGTTCATCGCCGCGGGCGACCTCCCCCGCGATGTGGTGGAGGAGGCTCTTCAATGGGCGGGGGAGTCGGCTGGCCTGTCGTCTCCCGAGTGCCGCAACACGATCCGTTCCGGTCTGAACTGGTCCATCGCCCGCAACGCGATGAGGCGGACGGCATGAACCAGCGTCCCCGCTCCTCCTTGAAGAGCCTCCCCGCACCCCCCACCGGCCCCAACTCCGCCGAACCGGCCCCGGCCACGGACGGCAGTGGTGCGCCGAAGGTCGTCGCCGAAGGCGTCCCTTCATCTCTTCGCCCTGACCCGCGCCCAGCGGACGGCCGCTACATCGTCGCCGTCCTCCACATCTGCGCCCCGCGCGGCGCGGTGCCGACCGGCCACTCCAAATGCGAGTGCGGCCATGACCGCAGTGCGGTCGGACACAACAACGTGCTCGCCCTCATTCAGCTCCACACCGACCACCGCACCGTGTGCCCGCTGGGCCGCGTCTCCACCGACCGGAGGAAGGCCGCATGACCCTCGACACCCAGACCATGCCCGCACCCACGCAGGCCGCCACCGACGGCTCGCTGCTGCTGGACGAGGTGGAGGCTTTCCACCGGCGGTTCAACGTCTTCCCCACCGAAGCCGCTTACGTCGCAGTCACGTTGTGGGACGCGCACGCGCACCTGCTGGACTGCTTCGACTCCACCCCTCGCCTCGCCTTCCTCTCCCCGGAACCCGGATCGGGGAAGTCCCGCGCGCTGGAGATCGTGGAAACGCTGGTCCCCCAGCCGCTGGTGGCCGCGAACGCGTCCGCGCCGGTCCTCTTCCGCGCCGTATCCACCCTGGAGACCCGGCCCACGATCCTCTTCGACGAGGTCGACACGATCTTCGGTCCGAAGGCGGGGGACAACGAACCGCTGCGCGGGTTTCTGAACGCGGGACACCACCGGGGCGCCGGCATGTGGCGGTGCGTCGGAGACGGCACCAACCAGACCGTCCAGGAGTTCCCCAGCTTCTGCGTGGTCGCCATGGCAGGACTCGGCTCGCTGCCGGACACCATCCTGACCAGGTCGGTCATCATCCGGATGCGGCGCCGGGCCCGCAACGAACGCGTCCAGCCGTTCCGCCGCCGCCTGCACGCTCCCGAGGGCCACGCCCTCCGTGACCGGCTCGCCGTATGGGCCGACAGCGTCCGGCACCTGGTCGACGGAGTGTTCCCAGACATGCCGGAGGAGGTCACCGACCGGCCCGCGGACGTTTGGGAGCCCCTCATCGCCGTCGCGGACGCCGCCGGAGGCGACTGGCCGGCCCGTGCCCGCTCCGCATGCGCCGAGATCGTGGCCGCATCCAAGCAGGACGACAAGGGCAGCATCGGCATCCGCCTGCTCACCGACCTCCGGGACCACGTCTTCGAAGGCATCGAGCGGCTGCCCACCGTCGCCGTGCTGGACCGCCTCTACGCGCTGGAAGAGGCGCCCTGGGCCGACATGGGCGGCAAGCCCCTCACCTCCCGGGGCCTGGCGAAGATGCTCGGCGAGTACATGACCGGAGACAACAAACCGATCGAACCCCGCAACATCAAGACCGGCTCCACGGTCCTCAAGGGCTACTACGCGGCCGACCTCGCGGACGCCTGGGCGAGGTACTGCCCGCCCCCCACCCCCTGAGAATCCGCTACTGCCGCTACCTCCGCTACCTCGCAGGTCACACACCCTGCGGAGGTAGCGGATAGCCCGGAAACATCCGCTACCCCAACAGTCACACCCGCTACCGGCCCGGCCCCCAACGGCCGGGCCGGTAGCCGCATCTATCCGCTACCGCTACCCAATCCGCTACCCCGATCAAGCCCCTGACCAGGGCGGTAGCGGAGGTAGCGGCAGTAGCGGATTTCTACAGGCGGGGCAGAGCCCCGACATCCGATCGCCGTGGAGGCACTTCGATGACCACCGCAGCCATGCCCGTCGCCCCGGTCCTCTGCACGGTGGAGTTGGCCGCCGAGTTGCTCTCACTCGGACGCTCCACGCTCTACGAGCTGATGGCCTCCGGTGACCTGCCTTTCGTCAAGGTCGGCCGGGCCCGCCGCATCAGGCGGGACGACATCGACGCGTTCGCCGCCCAACTCCAGCCGCAGTCCGTCTGATCTCAGCGCAGCCATAGGCGGCCCCGGGGATGCCCCGGGGCCGCCTTCCGCATGGAGGAAAACTTGAGTCCCCGTAAGCCGAACATGGAGTCGTCCATCTACCTGGGCAGTGACGGGTGGTGGCACGGCCGAGTCACGATGGGCGTGAAGCCCGACGGCGGCCCAGACCGCCGGCACCGCCGGGCCAAGACCGAGACCGCCGTCACCAAAAAGGTCCGCGAGCTGGAGAAGCTGCGCGACGAAGGTCGAGCCACGAAGGCGGGGCGGAAGCCGACCGTCGCGGACTGGATGGACACGTACCTGACCACGATCGCGAGCTTGAAGCTCAAGCCGCGGTCGCTGGACGACTACTGGTCGAAGACTCGCAACGACATCATCCCGGGCGTCGGAAAGCACCGCCTCGACAAGCTCGCCCCCGAACACCTGGAGGTGATGTACGCGGCCATGCTGGAGGAGGGGCACGCCCCCTCGCACGTGGTCAAGGTGCACCGGATCCTCTCCCGCGCCCTTAAAATCGCCCACCGTCGCCGGATCATCAGCGAGAACGTCGCCACGCTCGTGGACCCGCCGTCCGTGGACGAGACCGAGGCGAACCCCTTCTCGCGAGACGAGTCGAAGGCATTCCTCGCAGCCGCCGCCAAGCGCCCGACGTTCATGCGGTGGGCCATCGGCGTCGGCATGGGCTTCCGGCAGGGCGAGGCTCTGGGCCTTCGTTGGCCCTATGTCGACCTGGAGCAGGGGCTGTTCCACCCCGCTTGGCAGCTCCAGCGCCTCACCTGGAAGCACGGTTGCAAGAACGCGCACGCCTGCGGCGCCCGGCTCCACCGGTTCGAGCCTTGCCCGCCCGACTGCTCAGCACACAAGGGCTACAAGCGCGGCTGCCCGCAGCCCTGCCCGAAGACCTGCCGCCGACACGCCAGCAGCTGCCCCGAGCGGAAGGGCGGGGGACTCGCCTTCACCCGGCCCAAGACGAAGAAAAGCCAGAACCCCGTACCGATCCCGCCGCCCTTCCTGCCTTACCTTCACGAGCACAAGACGAAGCAGGACCAGCAGCGTCAAGCCGCCGGAGACCTCTGGGAAGAGTGCGGCGCCGTCTTCACCCGGCCCGACGGCCGGCCGCTCGACCCGCGAGCCGACTGGGAGGAGTTCAAGGAGCTGCTTGAGGAGGCCGGGATCAGCGACCGCCGTCAGCACGACGGAAGCCGCCACACGGCCGGCACGATCCTCAACGAGCTGGGCGTGGACATGCCGACGATCATGGAGATTCTCCGGCACACCCAGATCAGCCAGACCCGGCGCTACGTGAAGGGCCGCTCCGAGCTCTCGCGGGAGGCAATGCGCCGGATGGGCGAGGCGTTCATGCCTGGCCCCAATCCCCCGTCTGAGACCAGAACTGAGACCGAGAGCACCCGAGCGGCCCGCGCTCGGCGCCGTCGCAAGATCCGCTAAATAGCAAAAGCCCCAGGTCACGGCGAGTGAGTCCTGGGGCTTCTACAGAGCCGCCTTCGGGATTCGAACCCGAGACCTACGCATTACGAGTGCGTTGCTCTGGCCAACTGAGCTAAGGCGGCACCGCTGGTCAGACAAGTATTCCCTCGAAGAGGGGCCCTCATCAGCAGCGGCGCCAAGTCTACAGGGTGTGAGGGGGTGCCCTGAACCGAGTTGCGCGGGGGTGAGAACGAGGTCACATACTGGGGCAGATGTGTCACATCCGGCGCATCGTTCTACTGTGCCCCCCCCCCCGAACGGATGAGACATGCCGTGGCCCGAGCCGTGAACCCCACAGGCCCCGCCGCCGGAAGCCGTCCGACGTCCGGGTCCGTGCGCTGGGCGATGCTCGCCGTGCTGTGCGCGAGTCTGCTGCTCGTGGCGATGGACGCCACGATCCTGAACGTCGCGCTCCCCTCCCTCATCGACCACCTGCGCCCCAGCGCGCTCCAGCAGTTGTGGATCATCGACATCTACGGGCTGGTGCTCGGCGGCCTCCTCGTCACCACCGGCGCCGTCAGCGACCGGCTGGGGCGCAGGAAGCTGTTCCTGATCGGCTTCGTGCTCTTCGGCCTGGCCTCCGTGCTCGCCGCCACCGCCGAGAGCTCGACGCAGCTCATCGCCGGGCGCGTGCTGCTCGGCATCGGCGGGGCGATGGTGATGCCGTCCACGCTCTCGCTGATCCGGAACATCTTCACCGACGCCCACGAGCGGGCCCTCGCCATCGGCATCTGGGCGGCCGTGGCCGGTGCCGGAGCCGCGATCGGGCCGCTCGTCGGCGGGCTGCTGGTCGAGCGGTACGGCTGGGCCGCGGCCTTCTGGGTCAACGTGCCCGTCGTCGTCGCGACCGTGGTCGCCGGGCTGTGGCTGCTGCCCGAGTTCAAGGACGCAGGCCACCACGCCCTCGACTGGATCAGCGCCGTCGTCTCCGTCGTCGGCATCGTCGGGCTCGCCTGGGGGATCAAGCACGTCGCCAAAGGCAGCCCGGACGTCCTCGACCTGGCGATTCTGCTGGCCGGCGTCGCGCTGCTGGCCTGGTTCGTCCGGCGCCAGCTCCGGCTGGAGGATCCGCTCCTCGACGTGCGGCTCTTCCTGAACCGGCCCTTCACCGCCGCCGCGCTCGTGACCCTGATGGCCATGCTCGCCGCCGGCGCCGCGCTGTTCCTGGTGTCCCTGTGGCTCCAGTACGTCCACGGCTACTCCCCCTTCGAAGCCGGCCTGCGCACCCTGCCGACCGCCCTCGCCATGCTGGTCAGCTCGCTCCTGACACCGACGCTGATGCACCGGATCGGCGTACGGGCCTGCATGGCGTTCGGGACGGCCGGGCTGGTGGCCGGATTCACCCTGCTGGCCCTGGCCCCGCACCCGACCTCGTACGCGTACATCGCCCTCTTCCTGGTCACCCTCGGGTTCAGCGACGGCCTCGCCGTCACCACCGCCGCCTCCGTGCTCGTCTCCGCCGTCCCGGCGGAGCGGGCCGGGCAGGCGGGCGCCGTGTCCGAGACCTCGTACGAGCTGGGAGTGGGCCTCGGCGTCGCGCTCCTCGGCTCCATCCACGGGGCGGCCTACTCCGGGCTCATGGCCGGTACGCCATCCCAGGCGGCCGAGTCGATCGGCGGGGCGAAGGAGTACGCCGAGCGGCTTCCGGCCGCCGAGAGCGCCGGGCTGCTGGAACGGGCGCGGGACGCCTTCGACAGCGCTCTGACCACGACCTCGTACGTGTCGATCGGCATCGCGGGCACGGTGCTGGTGCTCGTGGTGTGGATGATGCCGAAGGGCTTCAAGGCCTCCGGACCGGGCCACTAGCCACGAGCCACCTACCGGTCGGCAGCGCACTCAGCGCGCGATCAGCGCGCGATCAGCACTTCTTGCCGTCCGCCGGCGCCTTGCCCTCCAGCAGGTACTGGTTGATCGAGGTGTCGACGCAGTCGCTGCCGCGGCCGTACGCCGTGTGGCCGTCGCCGTCGTACGTGAGCAGGACACCGGAATCGAGCTGTCGGGCCAGCGCCTGTGCCCACTTGTACGGGGTCGCCGGGTCGCGTGTGGTGCCGACCACCACGATCGGCGGGGCCCCCTTCGCGGTCAGCGCCTTCGCCGTGCCGGTGGCCTTCACCGGCCAGTACGCGCAGTTCAGCGAGGCCCAGGCCAGGCCCGAGCCGAAGACCGGGGAGGCCTTCTGGAAGGACGGCAGGGCGGCTTCGACCGCCTCGGGGCCGCCGAAGGCCGGGGGCTGGTCGAGGCAGTTGACGGCCGCGTTCGCGTACATCAGGTTGGCGTACTTGCCGTCCGCGTCACGCTCGTAGTAGCTGTCGGCGAGGCTCAGCAGGGGTGCCCCGTCGCCGCTCATGGCGGCGGTGAGCGCCTCACGCAGTTGCGGCCAGGCGCTCTCGTCGTAGAGCGCCGCGATCACCCCGGTCGTCGCGAGCGACTCACTCAGCGGGCGTTTCGGTTCGCCGGTCGGCACGGGCTGCGCGTCGACCTTGCGGAAGAACTCCTTCAGCCGCGCCGCCACCGCGGCCGGGCCGCCCGTTCCGAGCGGGCAGTCCGGCTGCGTCGCGCAGTCCTTGGCGAAGGACGTGAGAGCCGTCTCGAAGCCCGCCGTCTGGTCGCGGTTCAGGTCGAGCGCCGAACGGGAGGGGTCCATCGCGCCGTCCAGGACCAGCCGGCCGACCCGGCCGGGGAAGAGGTCCGCGTACGTCGCCCCGAGGAAGGTTCCGTAGGAGGCGCCGACGTACGTGAGCTTCTCGTCGCCCAGCACCGCGCGCAGTACGTCCATGTCGCGGGCGGCGTCGACCGTGGAGACGTGCGGCAGGACCCGCTTCGAGCGGGCCTGGCAGCCCGCCGCGAACTCCTTGAAGGAGGCCACCAGCAGGGCCCGCTCGGCCGGGTCGTCCGGCGTCTGGTCCACCTGCGTGTACCGGTCCATGGCCGGGCCGGACAGGCACTCCACGGGGCTGCTGCGCTCCACACCGCGCGGGTCGAAGGAGACCATGTCGTACTGGGCGCGGACGGGCGCGGGATAGCCGATGCCCGCGTAGGCCTGGAGGTATCCGATGCCGGAGCCGCCCGGGCCGCCCGGGTTGACCACCAGCGAGCCGAGCCGCTCGCCGGGGCCGGTGGCCTGACGGCGGGCGACCGCGATGTCGACGTCCTGGCCGGACCCGGGGTTGGCGTAGTCCAGCGGCGCCTTCATGGTGGCGCACTGGAATCCGGGGACACCGCACTCGCGCCAGCTCAGCTTCTGCTCGTAGTACGGGCGCATCGCGGCCGCGTGGGCGGCCGGGTCGGCGGGTGACGCACTCGTGCCCCCGGCGGAGGACGCGGCGGCCCGGGGTCCTCCCGAACCGCCCGAGGTACACCCGGAGAGCAGCAGCCCGGCGGCCGCGATCACGGTCCCGGTGGTACGCAGCAGGCGACTGGTGTCCATCCCTGGAGCCTACGGCCTGGAGGGTCCGGGGTGATCCGGCGAACGCCCTCCGGCGGCCTGCTGCGGTACCCCTTCCCCCGCGCCGGCGGACGGTCCGCGGCTGCGGGAGCGGGCCGCGGCAACGCCCGGAGCCGCCCGCGCGCCGGGAGGCCGCCCGCGCTCGCTCGTACGGGTGAGGCCGTCAACGCAGGCCTTCCCGACGACGAGCCCGCCCCGCCCGACCCGGCCCCGGCGTCGGCCCGGCCTCGGCCAGCCCGGCCGCGGCGTCGGCGGCCCGGCGAGTCCCCGCGCGGTCAGCCGGCGCGGTCAGCCCGCGCGCAGCGACATCGTCATCGCCTCGACCGCGAGGAGCGGGGCGACATTCCGGTCGAGGGCGTCCCGGCAGGCGATGATCGCCTCGATCCGGCGCAGCGTCCGCTCGGGACCCGACGCGCGGGCGATCCGGTCGAGGTCCGGCCGTATCTCCTCGTTCGCGATGGCCACCGACGAGCCGAGCTGCAGGGCCAGCACGTCCCGGTAGAAGCCGGTGAGGTCGGTCAGCGCCAGGTCGAGGCTGTCGCGCTGGGTACGCGTGCGGCGGCGCTTCTGCCGGTCCTCCAGCTCCTTCATCACGCCCGCCGTGCCGCGCGGCATCCGACTCCCGGCGCCCGCGCCGGCTCCGAGCGCTGCCCGCAGCTCCTCGGTCTCCTTGGTGTCGACCTCCTCCGCGACCTGCTTGGCGTCCTCGGCGGCGGCGTCGACCAGCTCCTGTGCGGCCTTGAGGCAGCCGCCCACGTCATCGACCCGCAGCGGGAGCTTCAGCACGGAGGCCCGGCGGGAGCGGGCGGCCGCGTCGGTGGCCAGCCGGCGGGCCCGGCCGATGTGTCCCTGGGTCGCCCTGGCGGCGGCCGCGGCCACAGCGGGCTCGATGCCGTCGCGCCGGACCAGGACCTCGGCCACGGCGTCGACGGGCGGGGTGCGCAGGGTCAGATGCCGGCAGCGGGACCGGATCGTGGGCAGCACGTCCTCCAGCGAAGGCGCGCACAGCAGCCACACCGTCCGCGGAGCGGGCTCCTCCACGGCCTTGAGCAGCACATTGCCCGCCCCCTCCGTCAGCCGGTCGGCGTCCTCCAGGACGATGACCTGCCAGCGCCCGACCGCCGGGGAGAGCTGCGCCCGGCGGACCAGTTCACGGGTCTCCTTGACACCGATGGACAGCAGATCGGTACGGACGAATTCCACATCGGAGTGCGTGCCGATCACGGTGGTGTGGCAGCCGTCGCAGAACCCGCAGCCCGGCTCGCCGCCCAGGGCGCGGTCGGGGCTGGTGCACTGGAGGGCGGCCGCGAAGGCCCGGGCGGCGGTGGAGCGCCCGGAGCCGGGCGGGCCGGTGAACAGCCACGCATGGGTCATCTTGGACGAGGACGGCTCCACGGTCCCGTCCGTGACGGACGTGACCAGGGCGTCGGCGTCACGGGCGGCGGCGGCCAACTGCGTCTGGACACGCTCCTGTCCCACCAGGTCGTCCCATACGGGCATCCCGCCCACCGCCTTTCACTTTCCGTCCGTGCGTCGTCCTGCACGGTCCTTACGCCTTCCCGGAACCTGCACGCCGGGGCGCCTTCACAGTGTGGCGCGCGCCACTGACAATCCGGGCCCGTGCCCGCTCAGCGGCGGCGCGATCCACCGTCGTCGTCCTCGTCGTCCCGGTGGCGGCCCAGCAGCTCGTCCGCCAGCGTCGGCAGATCGTCCAGCGGGGTCTCCTCGGCCCAGTCCGGGCGCCCCCGGCGCGGCCGGCCGTCCTCGCCGAGGACAGGGAGCTCCCGGGTCCGGTCGTTGCCGGCGTCCCGGAAGATGCCCGGGGGCACCCGGTCGGCCGGGCTCTCCTCGCTGCGCCGGGCCGTCGGCCGGGAGGCGGACCGGGCGGGGCCGCTCGTACGGGCCGGACGTGCGGGCACCTCGTCCGAGCCGGAGCCGGCGGCCGCCCCGGCGGGGCCTGCGGAGGGGCCCGCCTCCGGCCGTACGGGGGGCAGTACGGCCGTCTCGTCGGGACCCGCCTCCGGCCGTACGGGCGGCAGTACGGCCGTCTCGTCGGTCGCGCGGACCGGCCGACTCGCCGGCTCCGTCTTCGGCACCGGGACCGTTTGGGTGACGTCGTCGGGCCGGACGACCCGCTTGACCACCGGCGTCTCGACCGTCAGCGCGTCGTCCGGGTGCGGCTCCGAGCGCGGGTCCTTCCTCATGCCGACCTTCGGGGCCGGAGCAGCCGGAGCAGCAGCCGCCGACGCCGCAGCGGCCGCCGCCGACGCCTGCTCGGCCGCCGCGGCCGCCGCCAGCCGCCGCGCCTCCTCGGCCTTCAGCAGGGCCTCCTCGGCCCGACGCTGCTTCTCCAGCCGCCGCTCCTCGGCCTCGGCCCGCAGCCGGGCCTCCTCCTCGGCCTGCCTGCGCAACCGCTCCTGCTCCGCCGCGCGGGCCTTCTCCTCGGCCTCCGCGCGCAGCCGCTCGGCCTCGGCCCGGGCGCGGGCCTCCTCCTCGGCGCGCAGCCGCTCCTCCTCCGCCTTGCGGGCGGCTTCCGCCTCGGCCTTGATCCGGGCTTCCTCGGCCTCGCGAGCCCGCCGTGCTTCTTCCTCGGCCCGCAGCCGGGCCTCCTCCGCCTTGCGCGCCGCCTCTTCCTCGGCCCTGCGCCTGGCCTCCTCCTCGGCGAGGCGACGGGCCTCCGCCTGGGCGGCCACCTCGGCCTCGGAGAGCGGCAGCATCCGGTCCAGGCGGTGCCGTACGACGGTGCTCACCGACTCCGGGTCCTGGCCCGCGTCGACCACCAGGTAGCGCCCGGGGTCGGACGCGGCGAGGGTCAGGAAACCGGCCCGCACCCGCTGGTGGAATTCCGCCGGCTCCGATTCCAGCCGGTCCGGCGCCTCCGTGAACCGCTCCCGCGCCGCCTCCGGCGAGACGTCGAGCAGCACGGTGAGGTTCGGTACGAGCCCGTCCGTGGCCCAGCGCGAGATCCGGGCGATCTCGGTCGGGGAGAGATCGCGGCCGGCGCCCTGGTAGGCCACCGAGGAGTCGATGTACCGGTCCGTGATGACGACCGCACCGCGCTCCAGGGCCGGGCGGACCACCGTGTCCACGTGTTCGGCCCGGTCCGCGGCGTACAGCAGCGCCTCGGCGCGGTTCGACAGGCCGGCCGAGGAGATGTCGAGCAGGATCGAGCGGAGCCGCTTGCCCACCGGAGTGGCCCCCGGCTCGCGGGTCACCACGACCTCGTGGCCCTTGCCGCGTATCCAGTCGGCCAGCGCCTCCACCTGGGTGGACTTACCGGCTCCGTCGCCGCCCTCCAGGGCGATGAAGAAACCGGTGGTGGACGCCGCCTGTACCGGTTCCCCGCCGCGCAGCGCCTCGCGCAGGTCGCGCCGCAGGGGTACGCCGCTGCGGTCGTCGGCCTTGGCGAGCACCACCACGGCCACCGGCAGCAGCAGGGCGCCGACCAGCATCAGGGTGAAGGCGGCGCCGCCGTGGGCGAAGACGACCTCGGCGCCGGTCAACCGGTGCGGGCCTATCACCGCGGCCAGGACGGGGGCGACGAGGGCCCCTACGGCGATGGCCACCCGTACGACCGCCTGGAGGTGCAGGGTGACCCGCGCCCGGCGGAACTCCTCGGTCTCCTGGTCCAGCAGGGTGTGCCCGGCGTTGGCCGCGACGCCCGCGGCGGTGCCGGCGAGCAGCGACAGGAACAGCACGGTGGCCGTGTCCGGGACGAGGCCGGTCAGCAGCAGCGCCAGGCCGGTCACCGCTATGGCGAGGGCGAGCAGGCGGCGCCTCGACAGGGCGGGCAACACCTTCCCGGCCTGGGTGGCGCGGATGCCGACGGCGGTGCCGCCGACCAGTGCGAGGACGAACAGCGCGAAGGAGGCCGGGCCGCCGCCCAGGTCGAAGGCGTGCAGTACGGCCACGGCGACGGCGCAGGACACCGCTCCGGCGACCGCGGCGCAGGCCAGGACGAGGACGGGGATGACGCCCGTACGGCCCTTCTCGGGCCGGTCGCCCGCCTTCGGTGCCCGCAGTCCCTCCAGCGGGGAACGGGGCCGCGGGGTCTTCCCGGCGGGCAGGACCAGCGGGAGCAGCAGCGAGACCGACGCCGCGAAGAGGCCGGAGGCCACGTACGAGCCGAGCGCGGCCTGGTTCTCCGCGAACCAGTCCACGCCGAGGCCGAGGGCCTTGCCGATCAGGGTGGCGGCGAGCAGCACGGCCGCGGCGACGGGCACCGCCGCGAATGCCGTACGAACGGTCAGGCGCCGCAGCGTGTCGAGGTGGTCCGGGAGCGGCCGCACGGTCGCTCCCTCCGGCGGCGGCGCGGGCAGCAGCGCGGGAGCGGCGCTGTCCTTGGCCAGGGTCCACAGCCGCTCGGCGGCGCCGGAGACGAAGACGGTGGCCAGCAGCGCGGTGAGCGCGTGGCCGGGGATCCAGTCGAGCCACAGCGGGGCGACGACGAAGAGCCCGAGCCGGATCCCGTCGGCGCCGATCATCGTCCAGCGGCGGTCGAGCTTGCCGCCCGGGCCGATGAGCGCCGCAAGCGGGCCGAGGAGGACCGCGCCGAAGAGGAGGGTGGCGAGGATCCGGACCCCGAAGACGGTGGCGACGGCGAGGGCGGCGCCGCGGTATCCGCTGCCGAATCCCCCTTCCGAAACGGCTGCCTGAAGGGCCAGCAGGACCAGCACCAGCAGGGCAAGGGCATCACCGATGCCGCTCACCAGCTGGGCGCTCCACAGCCGGCGCAGCCTTGGAGTGCGCAGCAAGGCGCGCACCGCGCGCTCGCGGGAATCCGCGGCTAGGGCTTCGTCGTAGGTGGGGTTCCCTTGGCCGGTCACGACCCTCGGCTGCTCGGCTCGCGTCATCCGCCCAGCCTATCCGCTGAGCATGGCGGGTGCGGAGGCCTGTGGACAACCTCCGCTGTGACCCCAGGCGGCGGCTGGCATCGGGCGGCGGAGCGACACCGCCCGCAAACGGCCCCGGCCCCCGTGCAAAGCCGCACGGGGGCCGGACCGGAGAGAAGCGGCGGCCGGGCAGAAGGAGCCGGCAGCGCCACCGACCGGGCAGAACCGCCTGCCCGGCGCCCGAGGGCTACTCGTCCGCCGAAGCGGTCGACGCCTTCTTGGCCACCGCCTTCTTCGCCGTCGTCTTCTTGGCGGCGGTCGTGGTCTTCTTCGCCGCCGTCTTCTTCGCGGCGGTCGTCTTGCCCGCCGCCGCCGTCGCCTTCTTCGCCGGGGCCTTCTTCGCGGGAGCCTTCTTGGCCACCTTCTTGGCCGGGCTCTTCGCGCGCTTCTCCGCGAGCAGCTCGTAGCCCCGCTCCGGCGTGATCGTCTCGACGTCGTCGTCCCGCCGCAGCGTCGCGTTCGTCTCGCCGTCCGTCACGTACGGCCCGAAGCGGCCGTCCTTGACCACCACCGGCTTCTCGCTCACCGGGTCCGTGCCCAGTTCCTTCAGCGGCGGCTTGGCGGCTGCCCGCCCCCGCTGCTTCGGCTGCGCGTAGATGGCGAGCGCCTCGTCCAGCGTGATCGAGAAGAGCTGGTCCTCGGTCTCCAGCGAGCGCGAGTCCGTGCCCTTCTTCAGGTACGGGCCGTAGCGGCCGTTCTGGGCCGTGATCTCCACGCCCTCCGCGTCCACGCCGACCACGCGCGGCAGCGACATCAGCTTCAGCGCGTCGTCGAGCGTGACCGTGTCGAGGCTCATCGACTTGAAGAGCGAGGCCGTCCGCGGCTTGACCGCGTTCTTGCCCGTCTTCGGCGTGCCCTCGGGGAGGATCTCCGTCACGTACGGCCCGTAGCGGCCGTCCTTCGCGACGATCTCGTTCCCGCTGACCGGGTCCTTGCCGAGCTCGAACTCGCCGCTCGGCTTCGCGAACAGCTCCTCCGCGTACTCGACCGTCAGCTCGTCCGGAGCCATGTCGTCCGGTACGTCGGCCCGCTGGTGGCCCTCCGCGTCCTTCTCGCCCCGCTCCACGTACGGCCCGTAGCGGCCGACCCGCAGCACGATGCCCTCGCCGACCGGGAAGGAGGAGATCTCCCGGGCGTCGATCGCGCCGAGGTCAGTGACCAGCTCCTTCAGACCGCCGAGGTGGTCGCCGCTGGCCGGGACCGGCGCCGAGGCGTCCTCCGCGCCGAAGTAGAAGCGCTTCAGCCACGGCACGGACTGGGCCTCGCCCCGCGCGATGCGGTCGAGGTCGTCCTCCATCTTCGCGGTGAAGTCGTAGTCGACGAGCCGCCCGAAGTGGGTCTCCAGCAGGTTCACCACGGCGAACGACAGGAAGGACGGCACGAGCGCCGTGCCCTTCTTGAAGACGTATCCGCGGTCGAGGATCGTGCCGATGATCGACGCGTAGGTCGACGGGCGGCCGATCTCGCGCTCTTCGAGCTCCTTGACCAGCGAGGCCTCGGTGTAGCGGGCCGGGGGCTTGGTCGAGTGCCCGTCCGCCGTGATCTCCTCGGCGGCGAGCGCGTCACCCTGCGCGACCTGCGGGAGGCGCTTCTCGCGGTCGTCGAGCTCGGCGTTCGGGTCGTCCGCGCCCTCGACGTACGCCTTCATGAAGCCGTGGAAGGTGATCGTCTTGCCGGAAGCGGAGAACTCGGCGTCGCGCCCGTCGCTCGCCCGGCCACCGATCTTCACGGTCACCGAGTTGCCGACCGCGTCCTTCATCTGGGAGGCGACGGTCCGCTTCCAGATCAGCTCGTACAGGCGGAACTGGTCGCCGGTCAGGCCCGTCTCGGCCGGCGTGCGGAAACGATCACCCGAAGGGCGGATCGCCTCGTGCGCCTCCTGGGCGTTCTTGACCTTGCCCGCGTAGACGCGGGGCTTCTCCGGCAGGTAGTCGGCTCCGTACAGCTGCGTGACCTGCGCCCGCGCCGCCGTGACGGCGGTCTCGGACAGGGTCGTGGAGTCCGTACGCATGTAGGTGATGAAGCCGTTCTCGTACAGCTTCTGGGCCACCTGCATCGTCGCCTTCGCACCGAAGCCCAGCTTGCGCGAGGCCTCCTGCTGGAGCGTCGTCGTACGGAACGGGGCGTACGGGGAGCGGCGGTACGGCTTGGACTCGACCGACCGGACGGCGAACGAGGCACCCTCCAGCGCGGCGGCCAGCGCCCGGGCGTTCGCCTCGTCGAGGTGCAGCACCTCGCTCTTGATCTGCCCGGTCGAGCCGAAGTCGCGGCCCTGCGCGACGCGCTTGCCGTCCACCGCGTTCAGGCGGGCGACCAGCGTCGAGGGGTCGGACGGGTCACCGGCGCGGCCGGTGGAGAAGGTTCCGGTCAGGTCCCAGTACTCGGCGGAACGGAAGGCGATGCGCTCGCGCTCCCGCTCGACGACGAGGCGGGTGGCCACCGACTGGACGCGCCCGGCGGACAGCCGCGGCATGACCTTCTTCCACAGGACCGGCGAGACCTCGTAGCCGTAGAGGCGGTCGAGGATGCGGCGCGTCTCCTGGGCGTCGACCATGCGCTGGTTGAGCTCGCGCGGGTTGGCGACGGCGTCGCGGATCGCGTCCTTGGTGATCTCGTGGAAGACCATCCGGTGGACGGGGACCTTGGGCTTGAGGACTTCCTGCAGGTGCCACGCGATGGCTTCGCCCTCGCGGTCCTCATCGGTGGCGAGGAAGAGTTCGTCAGATTCGGCCAGCAGCTCCTTGAGCTTCCTGACCTGAGCCTTCTTGTCGGCGTTGACGACGTAGATCGGCTGGAAGTCGTGCTCGACGTCCACTCCGAGGCGACGGACCTCGCCGGTGTACTTGTCGGGAACCTCGGCCGCGCCGTTCGGGAGGTCGCGGATGTGCCCGACGCTCGCCTCGACGACGTATCCGGGGCCGAGGTAGCCCTTGATCGTCTTCGCCTTGGCAGGGGACTCGACGATGACGAGTCGGCGGCCGCCCTTTGCGGTCTCGCTAGTCGGGGACAACTTGGCTCTTCTCTCCGGTCGGCACACGGTCGCTGGACGGCGACGCTGCGGAGTGTGACGGTACAACCCGCACCCGTGTCAAACGGCACAAGCCCGCAACGGCCACTCGAACGGTAACCCGACAAGCGCCGTTTCTGCCGCCCGGATGCCGCGGGGGACCCTTCCCGATCACCGGGCAGAGTGGCCCGGGGGCCGTCTGGCCCCGCCCGCGTGCCCTTCGCCACACCGGAATCCGTGGCCGGATCCACACCGGTTCCCGCCTCCGCGTCAGAGCCGCGCGAGGCACCAGATTCCGAGGGCGAGCGAGCCGCCGGCGGCGAGGAGCGCGAGCGGGACGGCCACGATGTGGCGCACTCCCTCGGCCACCGGCGCGCGGCGCACGGCGCGCGCCCCGGTCCAGGCCAGCAGAGCGGCTCCGAACAGCAGGAACACCGTCGCCGCGAACATCGCCGGACCGGTGTCCATACCGCTCCCCCCTTGACCCGAGTCGTTCGGAGCCGCTCGTGGAGCCGCTCTCGGGATCCCCCCGGATTCCCGTGAGCCGCCCCTGACAGGAGCCTGCCAGCCGAGGGGATACAACGGGCGAACCCCGGGTTACATCACGGGGTCGGCCGCCCCCGGAATCGGGGTCTCAGTCCACGACCGGCTCCAGGAAGCCCTGCTCGACCAGCATCCGGATGGCCTCGGGAGTCCGGTCCCGCAGGACGACCGGATCTTCCTGGACGAGCTGCGCGATGGCGTCCAGGATCCGGCCCGCGCTCAGTGAGCCGTCACACACTCCGGCGAAGCCCGCTCCGACCGTGTCGACCTTGGTGGCGCGCCGCATCCCGCGGTTCTGCCGGAGCACCACGTGCTCGGGGTCCTCCGCTCCGGGCGCGCCGACCTGCTCCTGGACCACTTCTCCGGCGAGTACGAAGCGAGCCTCCAGCAGGGCCGCGTCGTCGTGCTCCCGCAGGTAGTCCTGCCGGGCGAAATGAGCCAGTACGGTTTCGCCGAGCGGCTGCTCCACCGAGTGCGGCCACTCCTCGACCACGATCGAGGGCTCGGCCGCGTCCGTCCGGCGCAAGGTGATCCAGCCGAAGCCGACGGCCTTGGTCTTGCGGGCCTCGAACTCGTCCAGCCAGTCCTCGTACAGCCGGTCGTACTCGGCGGGATCGGTGCGGTGGTCGCCCGCATCGCGCAGCCAGAGCTCGGCGTACTGCGTCACGTCCTGCACATCACGCTGCACGATCCACGCATCGCAGCCGCGCGGCACCCAGGAGCGGAGCCGGTCGTGCCAGTCCTCGCCCTCCACGTGCTGCCAGTTGCCGAGGAACTGCGCGTACCCGCCCGGATTGAGCCGTGCCCCGGCCTCCTGGACCAGGGTCCGGCAGAGGTCGTCGCCGCCCATCCCGCCGTCCCGGTACGTGAGGCGGGCGCCGGGGGAGATCACGAACGGGGGGTTCGACACGATCAGGTCGTACGTCGCCTCGCCGACCGCATCGAAGAGCGACCCGGCGAGCAGCTCGGCCTCCGGGGCGCCGGACAGCGCCAGCGTCAACCGGGTGAACTCCAGGGCCCTCGGGTTGACGTCGGTGGCGGTGACCCGGGTGGCGTGCTGGGCGGCGTGCAGCGCCTGGATGCCCGAACCGGTGCCGAGGTCGAGGGCGGTTGCGACCGGGATGCGGACGGTGATCCCGGCCAGGGTGGTGGAGGCGCCGCCCACGCCGAGGACCACGCCGGTGCCTGCCTGACGCCCCCGGCTGCCGATCCCGCCGGCCCCGCCGACGGCGCAGCCGAGGTCGGAGACGATGAACCAGTCCTCTCCGTCCGGGCCGCCGTACGGGCGCACGTCGACGGTGGCACGCACGTCGTCGCCCTCCGACCGCAGCCAGCCGTCCGCCAGGGCGAGCTCGACGGGAAGCGCGTCCCGGGCCTGCGCGTACGGCACCGGCCGCTGCAGCAGGAACAGCCGGACCAGGCTCGCGAGCGGGCCGTCGCCGCGGGTGGCGCGCAGAGCGGGGACGGTCTCGCTGCGGGCCAGCGCGGTGTAGGCGGGGGCGCCGAGCAGGTCGAGCAGCCCGTCGGCGGTGAAGCCGGCGGCGAGCAGGGCGCTGCGGAGTTCGGCGGTGTGGTCGGGCGAGGGAAGGCTGGTGGTACTCACCGGTCCATTGTGTCCGCTGGGGCCGAGAAACCGTGCGCCGCGCGGGCGTCGGCGTGGGCGCGGCCTCGCGTGGGCGACGGCCTCGCGTGGGCGACGGCCTCGCGTGGGCGACGGCCTCGCGTGGGCGCGGCTTCGCGTGGGCGGCGCCGAGGGCCCGGCTGCCAGCGGCCCGGCATGCGCGAGGGCGGCCGCGGCCCCTTCCGGGACCCCGGCCGCCCTGGTCGGCGTACCGCCGGCGAGGCGGCGTCCGACGTCAGCTCACCGCGCCGATAGTTGACCGCGCCGACAGTTGACCGCGTCGCCAGTTGGCCGCGGCGTCAGTTGGCCGGTGTCGGCGTGGTGACCTGGCAGCCCTTCTGCTTGTTCATCGCCTGGTCCAGACCGCCGGCGTTGAGCTGCGCGAGGGCGTCCTTGCCGCCCTTGGTCGCCTGTTCGAGGCCGCCCGCCAGTTCCTTGAGGCCCGCGGCGAACTTCGTCTGGTCCTTGGCGTCGAGGGCGTCCATCTTCACCTTGAGGTCGGCGTAGCCCTTGGAGGTCTCCTCGAAGCCCTTGACGGTCGCGTCCTGGGTCGCCTGCCCGTTCTTGACCGGCGGAACTCCCGCCTCCCGCAGCGCCGTCCCCATCTTCTTGTACGACTCGGACATGGTCCCGAATGCCGCAGAATCGGTCTTCTGCACTTCCTCGGGCTTGCTGCTCTCCGTCGCCACGCGCTTGATCTCCGCGTTGGCCGCCTCGATCTTGTCGAGTTCGGGCTGCCACTGGTCGCAGACCTTCTTGGCCCAGGCGTCGGCCTTCTTGTCGCCGTCGTCCCCGCCGCAGCCGGACAGGACGAGCATCAGTACCGCACCGCCTGACACTGCGGCCGCAAGCTTCTTGTTCACCGGATTGGTCCCTTCGAAGGCTCTCGGCCCGGAAGATACACGCCTGCCATCCGGGGAAGCACAAAGGCGGACAGACGGCGCGTCAGTCCGCGCTGCCTGTCCGCCGTTCGGGCGTACGGCCGGCCCTGCCCGGCCCTGCCCGTCCCTCGGCCCGGCGTCGGGTCAGGAGACCGTCGCGGGCCCGGGCGACTTGGCCACCCGCTCGGCGGCTCCGCCCTCGTCCTCGTCGCCGACCGCGATGCCGCGGCGCTTGGAGACGTACACCGCGCCGACGATGACACCGATCGCCAGGACCGCGACGATCGCCCGCACCGTGGGGCTGGTGTCGTCGCCGTAGCTGAACTGCACGACGGCCGGGGCGATCAGCAGCGCCACCAGGTTCATGACCTTGAGCAGCGGGTTGATCGCGGGACCGGCGGTGTCCTTGAACGGGTCACCGACGGTGTCGCCGATGACGACCGCGGCATGGGCCTCACTGCCCTTGCCGCCGTGGTGGCCGTCCTCGACGAGCTTCTTCGCGTTGTCCCACGCGCCACCGGAGTTGGCGAGGAAGACTGCCATCAGCGTGCCCGTGCCGATGGCGCCGGCCAGGAAGGAGCCGAGCGCGCCGACGCCGAGGGAGAAGCCCACGGCGATCGGGGTGAGGACGGCGAGCAGGCCGGGCGTGGCGAGCTCGCGCAGCGCGTCCTTGGTGCAGATGTCGACGACGCGCCCGTACTCGGGCTTCTCGCTGTAGTCCATGATCCCGGGGTGCTCGCGGAACTGGCGGCGCACCTCGTAGACCACGGCGCCCGCGGAGCGGGAGACCGCGTTGATGGCGAGGCCGGAGAACAGGAACACGACGGCCGCGCCCAGGATCAGCCCGACGAGGTTGTTGGGCTGTGCGATGTCCAGGCTGAGGTTCATCTCCCCGGCCTTGGCCCCGACGTCCCTGACCGCGTTGGCGATCGCGTCGTTGTACGAGCCGAAGAGCGCGGCCGCGGCGAGCACCGCCGTGGCGATGGCGATGCCCTTGGTGATGGCCTTGGTCGTGTTGCCCACGGCGTCCAGGTCGGTCAGGACCTGCGCACCGGCGCCCTGGACGTCACCGGACATCTCGGCGATGCCCTGGGCGTTGTCGGAGACGGGTCCGAAGGTGTCCATGGCGACGATGACGCCGACGGTGGTGAGCAGGCCGGTGCCGGCCAGGGCCACCGCGAAGAGCGCCAGCATGATCGACGTACCGCCGAGCAGGAACGCCCCGTAGACGCCGAGGCCGATGAGCAGCGCCGTGTAGACGGCGGACTCCAGGCCGACGGAGATCCCGGCGAGGACGACGGTGGCCGCGCCGGTCAGGGAGGACTTGCCGATGTCCCGGACGGGACGGCGGTTGGTCTCGGTGAAGTAGCCGGTCAGCTGCTGGATCAGGGCCGCGAGCACGATGCCGATGGCGACGGCGACGACGGCCAGGACCCGCGGGTCGCCGGGGTGGGCCAGGATCGCGGCGTCCTCGACGCCGACGAGCTCGCCGTAGGTGGCCGGCAGGTACGCGTAGACCGCGATCGCGACCAGCACCAGGGAGGTCACGGCGGAGATGAAGAAGCCGCGGTTGATGGCGGTCATGCCGCTGCGGTCGGAGCGGCGCGGAGAGACCGCGAAGATTCCGATCATGGCGGTGACGACGCCGATGGCGGGCACGATCAGCGGGAAGGCCAGGCCCAGGTCGCCGAAGGCGGCCTTGCCGAGGATGAGCGCGGCCACCAGGGTGACGGCGTACGACTCGAAGAGGTCGGCCGCCATACCGGCGCAGTCGCCGACGTTGTCGCCCACGTTGTCGGCGATGGTCGCGGCATTGCGCGGGTCGTCCTCCGGAATGCCCTGCTCGACCTTGCCGACCAGGTCGGCGCCGACGTCGGCGGCCTTGGTGAAGATGCCGCCGCCGACGCGCATGAACATCGCGATCAGCGCGGCACCGAGGCCGAAGCCCTCCAGGACCTTGGGGGCGTCGGCCGCGTAGACCAGCACGACGCAGGACGCGCCGAGGAGGCCGAGGCCGACGGTGAACATGCCGACCACGCCGCCCGTGCGGAAGGCGATCTTCATCGCCTTGTGGGAGACCTCGGTCAGGTCCTTGGCGGGCTCGCCCTCGGCGGGGGTGGCCTCGCGCGCGGCGGCGGCGACGCGGACGTTGGCGCGGACCGCGAGACGCATGCCGATGTAGCCGGTGGCCGCCGAGAAGAGGGCGCCCACGAGGAAGAAGGCGGAACGTCCCGCCCGCTGGGACCAGGTGTCGGCGGGCAGCAGGAACAGCAGGAAGAACACCACGACGGCGAAGATGGCAAGAGTGCGCATCTGCCGGCCGAGGTAGGCGTTGGCGCCTTCCTGCACGGCGGCGGCGATCTTCTTCATGCTGTCGGTTCCCTCGCCGGCGGCGAGGACCTGGCGGACCAGGATCTGCGCGACGACGAGCGCGGCGAGTGCCACGGCCGCGATGATGATCACGATGAGCCGATTGTCATCAGTGAGTACTGCGGCTGCCAGATCAGTGGTGCGATCCGGCGCGATAGGGGTGAAGAGCCCCGTCATTCGTCCTCCTTGACGTGATGAGCTCAAGATGTGGACGGATTGTAGGGAGCGGATCCTGATCAAAACAGTGCGCGGGAAACGGAATTGGCTTGCACTTGCTCCTCAGCAATAGATCTCGTCACTCCATTACCCTCGAAATGAGTAATGGGACAAAGGCGTTGACGCATGATCAGCGATCACGAAACCGGCCTTGGGGCCGGCCCCGGAACGAACCGCGGGCCGGTTCGGAGATTGCTGCGAGGAACGAAAAAGGCCCTGCTCAGCAGGGCCTTGATAAAGATCGGGAGATACGATGTTCAGGGCGCGCGGCAGCGCGGTGCGCGCCGGGCGGGCGGCGGGGGGGGCTCCGGGCGGGCGGGCGGGCCGACCACCATCCGGGCGGGAGACGAGGCGCCGGGGAGGGCGTGGCCGGGCGGACCGGGCTCGGACCGGGTGGCGGAGCCGACGCGGCCGGGTCGGCGCTAGTGGAGCTCGGATGCCCCGAAGACGGGCCAGCTCATCCGGATGGTCCCGCCCGATTCCCCCGTGGTCACCTCGACGTCGTCGACGAGCCCGCTGATCACGGCGAGGCCCATCTCGTCCTCCCCCTCGATGTCCGGGTCCAGGACGGCCGTGATGCCGGACACGGCATCACCCGAGCTGCCGGCCGGTCCGGGAACCTCGTCGCCGACCTCGATGGAGAACACCTTCTCCTCCTCGGTCAGCACGACCCGGACGGGCGCGGCCAGTCCGTTGCTGCGGTGGAGTCCGACGGCGCGCGAACAGGCCTCGCCCACGGCGAGGCGGACCTCGTCGAGGACGGCTTCCTCCACGCCGGCCCGGCGGGCCACGGCGGCCGCGACCAGGCGGGCCGTCCTGACATGCTCGGGCTGGGCGCTGAAGCGCAGTTCAACGGTGGCCATGCGCGTCCCCCTCGGACTACGGGCGTGCCTTGACAGGGGCCCGGGCCACCCGTGGCCCGGTACCCCCGTTCTCCTCGTCGGCTCCTTGCCGCAGGAGCCCTCAGTCGGTGGCGCTGACGGCGTCTTCCACAGTGGTGTGGATCGGGAACACCTTGGTCAGACCGGTGATGCGGAAGATCTTCAGGATGCGCTCCTGATTGCACACCAGGCGCAGCGAACCCTCGTGCGCGCGGACGCGCTTGAGGCCTCCCACAAGCACACCAAGTCCGGTGGAGTCGAGGAAGTCCACTCGCTCCATGTCGACAACCAAGTGGTAGCTGCCGTCGTTCACCAACTCGACCAACTGCTCGCGCAGCTTGGGCGCGGTATACACATCAATCTCGCCACCGACCTCTACGACCGTGCGGTCGCCGACAGTGCGAGTCGACAGGGACAGGTCCACGGATCCTCCAGCACCTTGCTATCGAGCGGCGCCCCCTAGGGGCCTCCCCGCCCGAAGGTTGGGGAGGGATTGGCTGCCGCGATGGCATTCAATCACTTACCGGCAGGCGCGCACGACGCCTTCGGACCATTGTCCCGCACGCCAGTGACACACTCGGTTCCAATGGCCAATACTCACCGTCCCGGTCGGCCCACGGCACCCGAGGACGCCAGACCCACCCCCGGCACGGTCCTGGACCGGCTGTCACGGGGGCCTTCGCGAGCTGCTCGCATCACTCATACGGAGCACTTGCCCCCTCGGGCGGGCCGTCATGCAGTCTGGCCCGACCGCATCCGAACGGATGTCGTGGCCGCCATCCAGGCCGCGGGGATCGAACATCCGTGGGAGCATCAGGCAGCGGCCGCCGAGCACGCCCTGGACGGCGAATCCGTGGTCGTCGCCACCGGTACCGCCTCGGGCAAGTCGCTGGCCTATCTCGCGCCCGTGCTGTCCGCCCTCGCGGACGGCGCCGAGGCCCCTAACGGCCGGGGCGCGACGGCCCTGTACCTCGCCCCCACCAAGGCCCTGGCGGCCGACCAGCGGCGCGCCGTACGAGAACTGGCCGCCCCGCTCGGCAACGCGGTCCGCCCCGCGGTCTACGACGGTGACACGCCGGTCGAGGAACGCGAATGGGTGCGCCAGTACGCCAACTACGTCCTCACCAATCCCGACATGCTGCACCGCGGGATCCTTCCGGCCCACCCGCGCTGGTCCTCCTTCCTGCGCGCCCTGCGCTACGTCGTGATCGACGAATGCCACTCCTACCGCGGGGTCTTCGGCTCCCACGTGGCGCAGGTCCTGCGCCGGCTGCGGCGGCTGTGCGCCCGCTACGGCTCCGAACCGGTCTTCCTGCTGGCCTCCGCCACCGCGAGCGACCCGGCGGCCGCCGCCTCCCGGCTGACGGGGCTCCCCGTGACGGAGATCACCGATGACGCCTCCCCGCGCGGCGAGGTGGTCTTCGCCCTGTGGGAGCCGCCGCTGCTCACCGATCTGCGGGGCGAGCGGGGCGCTCCCGTACGCCGCACCGCCACGGCGGAGACCGCCGACCTGCTCACGGACCTTGTCCTCCAAGGGGTCCGTACGGTCGCCTTCGTCCGCTCCCGTCGCGGCGCCGAGCTGATCGCGCTGATCACCCAGGAGCGGCTCTCCGAAGCGTCATCGGCGGCCGGCGCCACGGGCTCCCGGTCTCTGGCCCGGCGGGTCGCGGCCTACCGGGGCGGCTACCTTCCCGAGGAGCGTCGGGCCCTGGAGCGGGCCCTGCACTCCGGCGAGCTGCTGGGTCTGGCCGCTACGACCGCCCTGGAGCTGGGCGTGGACGTCTCCGGGCTCGACGCCGTCCTGATCACCGGCTACCCCGGCACCAGGGCCTCCCTGTGGCAGCAGGCAGGCCGCGCCGGCCGCGCCGGCCAGGGCGCCCTGGCCGTGCTGGTCGCCCGGGACGACCCGCTGGACACCTACCTCGTCCACCACCCGCAGGCGCTGTTCCAGCAGCCGGTGGAGGCCACCGTGCTGGACCCCGACAACCCGTACGTCCTCGCCCCCCACCTGTGCGCGGCAGCGGCGGAGCTGCCACTGACCGAGCCGGACCTGGCGCTGTTCGGTCCGGCGACCGCAGAACTGATCCCCCAGCTGGAGGCGGCCAAGCTGCTGCGCCGCCGGGCGACGGCCTGGCACTGGACCCGCCGGGAGAGGGCCTCCGACCTGACCGACATCCGGGGCGGCGGCGGCCGCCCGGTGCAGATCGTCGAGTCCGAGACCGGCCGGCTGCTGGGCACGGTCGACGAATCGGCCGCGCACACCGCCGTCCACGACGGGGCCGTCCACCTCCACCAAGGGCGCACCTATCTGGTGCAGCGCCTGGACCTGGACGACCCGCACGGACCGGTGGCCCTCGTGGAGGAGGCCAACCCGCCCTTCTCCACCACCGCCCGCGACATCACCTCCATCTCCGTCCTGGAGACCGAGACCGAGATCCCGTGGGGCCGCGGCCGGCTCTGCTACGGCTCCGTCGAGGTCACCAACCAGGTCGTCTCCTATCTGCGGCGCAAACTGATCACCGGCGAGGTCCTCGGCGAGGCCAAACTGGACCTGCCGCCCCGCGTCCTGCGCACCCGGGCCGTGTGGTGGACGGTCACCGACGAGCAGCTCGACGAGGCCCGGATCAACCCGGAGATCCTCGGCGGCGCCCTGCACGCCGCCGAGCACGCCTCCATCGGCCTGCTCCCGCTGTTCGCCACCTGCGACCGCTGGGACATCGGCGGCGTCTCCGTGCCGCTGCATCCCGACACCCTCCTCCCGACGGTCTTCGTCTACGACGGCCACCCCGGCGGCGCCGGTTTCGCGGAGCGGGCCTTCCACACGGCCCACGCCTGGCTGACGGCGACCCGTGACGCGATCGCCTCCTGCGAATGCGAGGCCGGCTGTCCGTCCTGCATCCAGTCGCCCAAATGCGGCAACGGCAACGACCCCCTTCACAAGCGCGGCGCCATCCGCCTCCTCACCCGCCTCCTCTCCGAAGCGCCGCCCACCCCACCCGCTCCGGACACTCAGCAGTTCCCGGGCACCTCGGGGCACGGGCCGCCTCGGCCGTGACGGCAGCGGATCCCGGCCGGGGCGGCGTGTCGGGGGGCGGACCCGCGCGGGCCCGGATCCCCGGGGTGAAGGGCCCCGTCGCGGCGCGGGCCGTCACCTCCGCCACCTCACCCTCGACGCGGCAGGCGGTCAGCGCCGCGGCCTGAGCGCGGGCGACCCGTCGTGCCGTCGCGCAGGCGGTCTCCGGGCCGTGCGCCCAGGTCGCCGCGGCCGCGAGGGCCGCCAGGTCAGCGGCGGCCGCCGCCCGGTGGCGGGCCACCACGGCTTGACCGAGCAGGAGCACGCCGCCGAAAACCGCCCCCAGCACCGTGGCCACCAGCGCCGCCCACACCGTGGCCGAGCCCCGGTCCCGGCTCACGGCGGCGGCCCCACGCTGTCCTCCGCCAGGGCCACCGCCTGCGCGCCCAGCCGTACGGGCAGCCCGCCCGGCCCCGGCGCCGGCGCCGCCACCCGGACCCGCCAGAGGTCGCCCGTCCGCTCCACCTCCACCTCGGCCCCCGGCGGCGCGGCCGCCCGAGCCGCCGCCACCGCCACCTCCGACGTCTCGGAGCGGGCCGCCGCCCGGGCACCGGCCCGGGCCGCGTCCACACAACGGATCTGCGCTGCCGCCGCCATCAGCGCCCACACCAGCAGCGCAGCGAACAGCACGAGCGCCGGGATCACCAGGGCGGCCTCCGCCGTCACATAACCCCGGTCACTCATTTCCCGGGACTTTCCCTCAGAACGGCACATCGAGCGCCTTCCCGATGGTCGACTGAAGGGCCGTGGCGACCACTTCGCTCGTCACGACCTTGTACAGAACGGCCGCGAATGCACAGGCCGCGATCGTGCCCATGGCGTATTCCGAAGTGGACATCCCCGCGTCGCTCCCACGACCGCTCAGCGCCGTCCGCACACGAAACCAGATGATCCTCATGGCAACCTCCTTGATTTTTTGTTCTTGCAGTGATTTCAGGTGTTCGAGAGAAGACCGGAAGCCATCCCGATCACCACCGGAGCGACCCCGATCGCGAGGAATGCCGGGAGAAAACACAGCCCCACCGGCGCGGTGACGAGCACCGCCGCCCGCTGTGCCCGGGCGATCGCCTGGCGGCTCCGGTCCGCTCGCAGGGCCGATGCGAGCCGGGAGACCGGTTCCGCGGCCGGCGAGCCCGTGCGGGCGGCCCGTTCCAGGCATTCCGCGAGCGTCCGGGCGCCGGGTATCTCCGCCAACCTCCCCCACGCGGCCCCCGGTTCGCCGCCGAGCCGCAGCTCCGCCCCCGCCAGCGCCAGCCGCTCCCCCACCGGGCCGCCGAGCGACTCGCCCACCACCTCCGCCGCCTCCACGGGCCCCGCTCCGGCCGCCAGGCACGCGGCCAGCAGATCCGCCGCGAAGGGAAGCTGGCTCTCGGCCTCCCGCGGGTCCACCGCGCTCGGCGCCTGCGCTCTGCCCTGCCACCGCCGCACCCCGTACGCCGCCGCGCACCCGGCGGCCACGCCGCCCACCCCGCCGATCAGCACCCAGCCCGCCAGCACCGCCCCGGCCGGCCAGGCCCAGCCCGCCACCCGGCCGCGCATCCGGGAGCCCAGCACCGGCCGTCGGCGTCCTGGTTCCGCCCCCAGCAGGGCCGCGATCCTGCGCCCGGACGCTCGCGCCCGGACCCGCGCCGCCACCGCCGATGCCATACAGAGCACCGCCGCCGCGAGGCACAGCGCGATCCCCAGCCTGTGGACGGTGAAAGCGCCCATCACCGCTCCCCCGTCCGTACGATCAGTCGGCACCACAGCACTCCCAGCGCCTCCAGCAGCCCGCCCGCCAGCAAGCAGCCCCAGCCCACCGGGGTGTGCAGCAGCACCCGCAGCGGATCGGCGCCCAGGCCGGTGCCGATCAACAGGCCGACCAGCGGAAGCAGGGCCAGCACCACCGCCGTCGATCTGGCCCCGGCCAACTGGGCCCGCATGGACTCCCGCCGGTCCCGCTCCGCCCGCAGGGCCCCCTCCAGCCGGTCCAGTCCGGCCGCCAACCCCGCACCGCCGTCCACCGACACCCGCCAGCAGGCCGCCATCGCGGCCAGCCCCTCCGCTCCGGGCTCCCGCGCCGCCTGCCGCAGCGCCCCGGGCACATCGCCACCGAATGCCGCGGCGGCCAGTACCCCCGCCTCCGCCGCGCCCGGCCCGCCCGGGCCCGCGACGGTCCTGCGCATCGCCGCGGTCAGCGCCTGCCCCGGCTGCGCCCCCGCCCGCAGCTCCCCCACCGCCGCACCGCACAGCGCCACCACCTCCGCTGCCCGCGCCACCCGGGCTCGCTCCCGCTCCCGGCCCCGCAGCCACCGCCGCACCAGCGGCACCGCCGCCGCCCCCGCCGCCAGCGGGATCACCGACCCGCCCAGCAGGGCGACCGCCAGCCCGGCGCCGAGGCAGGCCCACTCCCGCCACCGCGCCGCCCGTACCCGTACGGCGATCACCAGCCGCTCCCAGCGCACCGGCCCGCCCGGGACCACCGGCCCGCCGCCCGCCAGCACCATCCGGGCCCGCCGGGACACCCGGTCGCCCCCGGCCAGCACCCAGGCGGCCGCCCCGGCGCACAGCACCCCGGCGAAGACCGGCAGGGGCATCACCGTCCCGGCGCTCATCGGACACCTCGCAACAGCGGGCGCAGCCGCTCCCAGCCCCGCTCCCGTACGAAGCCCCGCGCGGCCCAGCGCAGCGCCGGCACGGTGACCACCAGCCCGGCGGCGTCCCGCTCCAGCACATGGACCTCGGCGACCCGGCGCCGCCCCTCCCGGTCCCGGACCAGGTGGACCACCAGCGTCAGCGCGGCCGCCAACTGGCTGTGCAGGGCGGCCCGGTCAAGTCCCGCGGCCGTCCCGAGTGCCTCCAGCCGGGCCGGTACATGGGCGGCGGCATTCGCGTGGACCGTGCCGCAGCCGCCCTCATGCCCGGTGTTGAGGGCCGCGAGGAGATCCGCGACTTCCGGACCACGCACCTCGCCGACCACCAGCCGATCGGGCCGCATCCGCAGCGCCTGGCGGACCAGATCCGCCAGAGTGACCAGGCCGGCACCCTCCTGATTGGCCGGCCTCGTCTCCAGCCGCACCACATGCGGATGGTCGGGGCGCAGCTCGGCCGAATCCTCTGCCAGCACGATCCGCTCACCCGGTCCGACCAGCCCCAACAAGGCGCTGAGCAGGCTGGTCTTGCCCGTCCCGGTCCCGCCTGAGACGAGGAACGACAGCCGGGCCTCGACCATGTCACGGAGCAGCCGCTGCCCGCCGGGCGGCAGTGTTCCCGCCTCGACCAGCTCCTCCAGCGTGAACGCCCTCGGGCGCACCACCCGCAGCGACAGACAGGCCGACCCCACCGCGACGGGAGGCAGCACGGCGTGCAGCCGAGTGCCGTCCGGCATCCGGGCGTCCACCCAGGGCCGCGCGTCGTCCAGCCGTCGGCCCGCGACGGCCGCCAGCCGTTGGGCGAGCCTGCGCACCGCCGCGGCATCGGCGAAGGTCACTCCCGTCAGCTCCAGTCCTCCACCACGGTCCACCCACACCCGGTCGGGAGCCGCCACCAGTACGTCGGTGACCTCGGGGTTGGCCAGCAGCGCCTCCAACGGACCCGCGCCCACCAGCTCGGACCGCAGCTCGGCCGCCACACCCAGCACTTCCGCATCCCCGAGCAGCCGGCCCTGGGCCCTCAACGCCGCCGCGACGCGGGCCGGAGTCGGTTCCGCCCCGCTCTCGGCGAGCCGCTGGCGCACCGCGTCCAGCAGTACCGCGCTCATGCCGCCACCCCCTGGGCGGAGCCGAGCGCCCGCTGCCAGAAGCCGTCGCAGAACCGGGCCAGCGCGCCCCGTCCCTGGGCTCCCGGCGGTTCGCCCTCGGCCACCCGCCCCGGGAGCCCCACCTCGACCGGCACCTCGCCGGCCAGCGGCGCGCCCAGCAGCCCGGCCACGGCCTCGGGATCCAGACCTCCCGGGGAGCGGCCCCGTACGACGACGCGCACGTCCCGAGCCACCATCCGCACCCCGGCCGCCACCCGGCCCGCCGCGGCCACCGCCCGCACCTCGTCCGGCACCACCATCAGCACCAGGTCGAGCTGGGCCAGGACCTCGGCCACGGCTTCGTCGACCCGCCGGGGCAGGTCGACCACCACGACCCCGCCACGGCGGCGCGCGGCGGCCACCACCGACCGCATCGCGGCGGGCGGCACCACCACCCGGTCCCCGCGGTCCCAGCTGAGCACCCGCAGTGCGTGCAGCTCGGGCAGGGATTCCTCCAGGGCACCGGCGCCGACCCGCCCCCGTGAGCCCGCGAAGTCCGGCCAGCGCAGTCCTTGCGCGGCCTCGCCTCCGAGCAGGACGTCCATACCGCCGCCCAGGGGGTCACCGTCGATGAGGATGGTGCGCTCCCCAGCGCGGGCGGCCCGGAGGGCGAGCGCGCAGGCCAGGGTGGAGGCTCCCGCTCCGCCGCTGCCCCCGATCACCCCGACGGCCAGGGCCGGCCGCCCGGCTCCTTCCACCACATCGGCGATGCGGTCGACGAGGAGGTTCTCGGCGTCGGGGAGCCGCAGCACCTCCTCGGCGCCGATCTCCACCGCCCGCTGCCATACGAGGGGGTCGTCCAGGTCTCGGCCGACGAGGAACACCCCGTCCCTGCGGGGTGCCGCCCAGCGGACCCGCCGGGCGGCGTCGTCCCCGACCAGGACGAGCGGCGCCGAGTCCCATCCGACGCTCCCATCCCTCTCGGCACTCCCGCCGGTCCCGCTGCTCCCGAGGCTTTCCGCGACCGGGTCCCCGCCCGCGGCGCTTTGCTCCGGCATCGCGTGCTGCACATGCGGCTCGGCGCCCGCGGCGGCGCACAGCCGCAGCAGGTCGTCGAGCAACAGGGGATCCTCGGTGATGATCAGCGGCCGCCCGCCGCCCGGCACCGCCCCACCCGCACGGGTCGGCAGCCCCTTCCCACCGGTCTCCGCAGGCTTCGGCGCTTGACACGACTTCGATCGAGCCACGATCTCCGCCCCCTTCTCACTGCAAATCCAGCGCCGCGGACTTCGCGGCTGGAATCACCGTGCAGCGATCAGGAAAAAGAAGAGGATCTTGCTCAAAAACTGTGGATAACCAGCCGACTGTGAATAACCCGGTCACTCTCACAGGTGAGTTCCGGAGTGCTGCGGAACTACTACGCACCGTCACGAGTCTGATGGGATGAGGGCCTTCGCCGCGCAGGCCCCGGTACGAGGAAGGAGCCAGAGGGATGATCACTTGGGCCGAAGGCAGGGACGCCAACCGCGTCCGGACATGCGACGACCCCCGCCGGGGGGGAGAGCGGGGGTCGTCCCCACGGTCCGACTCGGGGGGGGAGGAGCCAGACCGGGTTAGCACGGTCGCGAACGATCCGTGACTTCCATGGTGTACCCGAGAGCCTTCTCAGGCAAACCCACGCGCCACACTTTACGCCGAATGGTGGGCGCATATGCTCGGGTCGTGGAAAATCAGCCCTTGCCGCACTCCTTGCCTCGCACCGCAGCCTTCTTCGACCTGGACAAGACGGTCATTGCGAAGTCGAGCACTCTGACGTTCAGCAAGTCCTTCTACCAAGGCGGCCTGATCAACCGGCGGGCCGTGCTGCGCACCGCGTACACGCAGTTCATCTTCCTGGCCGGCGGCGCCGACCACGATCAGATGGAGCGGATGCGCGAGTATCTGTCCGCCCTCTGCAAGGGGTGGAACGTGCAGCAGGTGCGGGAGATCGTCGCCGAAGCCCTGCACGACCTGATCGACCCGATCATTTACGACGAGGCCGCGTCCCTCATCGAGGCCCACCACACGGCGGGCCGCGACGTGGTGATCGTCTCGACCTCCGGCGCGGAAGTCGTCGAACCGATCGGGGAGATGCTCGGCGCGGACCGCGTCGTCGCCACGCGCATGGTCGTGGGGGAGGACGGCTGCTTCACCGGCGAGATCGAGTACTACGCCTATGGCCCCACGAAGGCGGAAGCCGTACGGGAGCTCGCCGAGTCCGAGGGGTACGACCTCGCTCGGTGCTACGCCTACAGCGACTCGGCCACCGACGTCCCGATGCTGGAGGCGGTCGGACACCCGCACGCCGTGAATCCCGACCGGGCACTGCGCCGGGAGGCCGTGGCGCGGCAGTGGCCGGTGCTGGTGTTCAACCGGCCGGTGCGGCTGAAGCAGCGGCTGCCGGGGCTGTCGATGCCCGCGCGGCCGGCGCTGGTCGCCGCGGCCGCCGTGGGCGCAGCGGCCGCGACGGCCGGACTGGTCTGGTACGCGAGCCGACGCCGGGCCGGAGCGCTCGCCGCTGCCACCTCCGTCGCCAGGTGAGGCCCTGAGATCTTGAAGGCCTTGAAGGCCTTGAAGGGTCGAAGCATTGAGGCAGACAGGTCCGAATGTCCTGTCGCGTGGCGATAACACCTGTCCGATTGACCCGAAATTGTCCAAATAAGTAAAGAAGTGCGGCTAGGGGTTTCGCTTGCTTGCCCAGCGGAGTACAAAGGAGTCAAGGCCCGCGAGACCAAAGAACATCCGAGAGGATCATCTTTAACGCAGTAAGGCCCACGGACCGAAGCATGAACGTCGGGCACCCACGCGACGTCGACCCGTCGATTACGGGCCAGCCGCACCAGGTGTCGGGCAAAGTTCCCGGCCTGATGGGCAACCATCGAGGACGCTTGGTAACTCGGCGTGATTGCCAGCGGCGGCACCAAAGCAACACGGTGTCGCCGCAACCCATGTCGGGGGACGGCCGGAGCCGCGACGCCCCTATGGCCGAGCGAGCAGAGACGGCGGGCAGCCGTTACGCCGCGCCGCGCTGCAGGGCCTCGCAGACCGCCGTCGACTCGCGGACACCGAGTTCGATCGCGCGCCCACAGTGCGCGATCCAGGCGGCCATCCCCTCCGGAGTACCGGAGACGTACCCCTCGAAGGCGGCCAGATAGGCGTCGCGCCCCAGCTCCGCGTGACCGACCTCCGCCGGGCAGATCGCCTTGGGGTCCAGGCCACTGTTGATCAGGACGATGCGCTCGGCAGCCCTCGCGACCAGCCCGTTGTAGGTGGCGAAGGGACGCAGGGCCAGCAGTTCGCCGTGCACGACCGCCGCCGTGATCAGCGCCGGGGCGGAGCCGCCCGAGATGATCAGACGGGACAGGCCGTCGAGCCGGCCCGCGACCTCCTCGGCGCTCGGTAGGGGAAGCGTCACCAGGGGCTCGTCCACCGGTTCGCCCGCGAGGCGCGGGCGGCCCACCACGTCCCCGTCCGCCGTCGACCCCGACGCGACGAGGTGGAGCCGCGCCAGAACCCGTAGCGGCGACTGGCGCCAGATGCTCAGCAGCTGGCCGGCCTCGGCGGTCAGCCGCAACGCGGCACCGACCGTCAACGCCTCCGGCTCCGACCCGAAGTCGGTCCGGCGGCGCACCTCCTCCAGCGCCCAGTCGGCCCCCGACAGGGCAGCGCTCCCGCGAGCGCCGCGCAGCGCCGCCTCCGAGGTGATCTCCGCACTGCGGCGGCGCATCACGCGGTGCCCGTAGACCCGGTCCACGGCCTTGCGTACGGAATCCACGGACTCGGCGACACCCGGCAGCGCACCCAGCGGCGCCAGCGGGTCGGCCGCACCGGCCGGGCGAGGCGCGGAAGCGGGCGCGGAAGCAGAGGCCGAAGCGGGGTCAGAAGCGCTACTCATAAGTAGGGAGCCTACGCACTGCGCACCCATAGCACCGACCCCTCCTTGGAGTGGTCTTCTTCACTCACCTTGACCACGAGGCGCGATCAGTCCACTACCCTTGGTGAACATGAAGATCGCTTTCGTGGGTAAGGGCGGCAGCGGCAAGACCACGCTGTCCTCCCTGTTCATCCGCCACCTCGCCGCCAATGAAGCCCCCGTCGTCGCGGTGGACGCCGACATCAACCAGCACCTGGGCGCCGCGCTCGGACTCGGCGAGGACGAGGCCGCCGAACTGCCCGCCATGGGCGCGCACCTGCCCCTGATCAAGGAGTATCTGCGTGGTTCCAATCCGCGCATCGCGTCCGCCGAGATGATGATCAAGACCACCCCGCCGGGCACGGGTTCGCGCCTGCTGCGGGTCACCGAGGACAACCCGGTCTACGAGGCCTGCGCGCGCACGGTCCTGCTCGACGGCGACCCCGTACGGCTCATGGCCACCGGGCCCTTCACCGAGTCCGACCTCGGCGTGGCGTGTTACCACTCCAAGGTCGGGGCGGTCGAGCTCTGCCTCAACCACCTGGTCGACGGCCCGGACGAGTACGTCGTCGTCGACATGACGGCCGGCTCGGACTCCTTCGCCTCGGGCATGTTCACCCGTTTCGACGTGACCTTCCTGGTCGCCGAGCCCACCCGTAAGGGCGTCTCCGTCTACCGCCAGTACAAGGAGTACGCGCGGGACTTCGGGGTGGCGCTCAAGGTCATCGGCAACAAGGTGCAGGGCCCGGAGGACATCGAGTTCCTCCAGGACGAGGTGGGCGAGGACCTGCTGGTGACCGTGGGGCACTCCGACTGGGTACGGGCCATGGAGAAGGGTCGCCCGGCCGCCTTCGAGCTGCTGGAGGCAACCAACCGGCTCGCCCTCCAGGCCCTCCAGGACGCGGCCGACGACTCGTACGCGCACCGCGACTGGGACCGGTACACCGAGCAGATGGTGCGCTTCCACCTCAAGAACGCGGAGAGCTGGGGGAACGCCAAGACCGGGGTCGACCTGGCGGACCAGGTCGACCCCGGCTTCGTCCTGCGGGAGGAACTCCGCGGGGAACCAGAGGGCCGCGAGGGGCGGGAGAGCCACGAGGGGCGGGAAGAGACGATCGGACAGGCCGGGGACGCCCAGGAGGAGCAGGGGGACCTCGTCAGCCCTCGTCCTCATCCGCATCAGCCGGCTCCTCAGCCGGCTTGACCCCTGCCGGACCCGCGGGCACGGCCGACGGCGTCGGCGGTCCCGCCGTCAGGAACTTCGTCCAGCCCTCCTTCGGCGCCTGGCCGACATCGAGGGTGCGCATCCGCTCCAAGGTCTTCGGGTCCTGGGCGTCCAGCCAGTCGGCCAGCTCGCGGAAGGGCACGCAGCGGACCTCCTTCTGGGTGCACATGGCCTTGATGGACTCCTCAATGGCGCGCATGTAGGTGCCGCCGTTCCAGGACTCGAAGTGGTTGCCGATGATCAGCGGTGCGCGGTTGCCCTGGTAGGCCCGGTCGAAGGCCTTCAGCAGGCCGTCGCGCATCTGGTCGCCCCAGTACCGGTGCTGCAGGGGATCGCCCTGGGAGGTCGAGCCGGACTGGTTGACCATGAAGTTGTAGTCCATGCTCAGGGTCTCGAACGCGCGGCCCGGGATGGGCACGAGCTGCAGCGGAAGGTCCCAGAGGCCGTCCTTCTTCTTGGGCCAGATCTGCTTGCTGATGCCGCTGGAGTCGTAGCGGAAGCCGCCCATGGCCTTGGCGGCCAGCATGAAGTTCTTCTGGCCTTCGAGGCAGGGGGTGCGGGCGCCGATGAGTTCCTTCTCGTAGTCGAAGGGCAGCGCCTGCATGCCCTTCAGACCCGCGTTGGTCTTCCAGTTCTTGACGAATGACTTGGCCTGGATGATCTCGCTCTTCCACTCGTCCACGGACCAGGTGCCGACGCCGCCCTCGGGTCCGCAGAAGTGGCCGTTGAAGTGGGTGCCGATCTCATTGCCCTCCAGCCAGGCCGCGCGCACCTGCGTGGCGGTGTCCTTGATGCCCTGGAGGTCACCGAAGCCGATGTCGGAGCGGCCGGGGGCGTGTTGGGGGGCGATATAGAGGGAACGTTTCTCCTCCGGAAGCATGTACACGCCGCTGAGGAAGTACGTCATTCGGGCGTTGTACTTCTTGCCGACCGCGCGGAAGTGCGAGAACAGCTTCTGGCTGTCCTCGCCGGCCCCGTCCCACGAGAAGACCACGAACTGCGGGGGCTTCTCGCCGGGCTTCAGCTTCCGCACCTTCTGTACGTTCGGCTGCGGGCCGGTGTAGGCGGTCGAGCCGTCACCGATGGGCCGGTTCACACTCCCGGGCGCCTCTGGGGCGCGGGCGCCTCCCTTCGTGCCCTGCCCTCCGGAACCCGCGGGCCCGGCACGCTCGGAGGAGCCGCATCCCGCCGCTCCCAGGACCAGCGCCGTGGCGACCAAGCCGCCGGCGGTCTTCTTCATGGCGGCGATCTTCTTCGTGGCGGCGATCATCCGCCCCACCTCTCCCTCACAGTGCCATCGCAGGACTTCCGGGCCGCAACGTCCCATGCGGCCCACTTTGAGGAGGATGTGACAAGCCGTACAAAATGCTTAATCACCCCCACGCGCTAATTTGTCGGCCATTTGCCCGTATTACCCCCCGAGGGTCTTTACTCTCCATTACCATCCATTTACCGAGTGTTGAGACTCCCGCCCCTTCATCCCTCCCACGAGGAGACGGGACCTTATGACAGCTACCTCACGCACACACCCCGCCCAAGACCCCGCCGAAGAGCTCCCCACCGGCTCCGGCCCCCCGTCGGGTCCCCGCAAGCACCTACCGGCCGGCCTCTCCGCCGACCTCTCCGCCTCCATCGCCGTCTTCCTGATCGCCCTGCCGCTTTCCCTGGGTATCGCCCTGGCCACCGGCGCACCGCTCCAAGCGGGGCTGGTCGCCGCGGCGGTCGGCGGGATCGTGGCCGGGCGGTTCGGCGGCGCTCCGCTCCAGGTGAGCGGCCCTGCCGCCGGACTCACCGTCGTCACCGCCGAGTTGATCCAGCACTACGGATGGCGCACCACCTGCGCCATCACCGTGCTCGCGGGCTTCTGCCAGCTCGGCCTCGCCCTCCTGCGCACCGCCCGGTCCGCGCTCATGGTCAGCCCGGCCATCGTGCACGGCATGCTCGCGGGCATCGGCGTGACCATCGCGCTGGCCCAGCTGCACATCGTGCTCGGCGGCACCCCGCAGAGCTCCGCCGTCGCCAATGTGCAAGGGCTGCCCGGCCAGTTGGCCGACCTGCATCCGGCCGCACTCGGCGTCAGCGCGCTGACGCTGCTCGTCCTGCTCAGCTGGCCGCGGCTGCCCGGGCGCGCCGGCCGCGCCCTGCGCAAGGTGCCGGCCGCGCTCGCCGCCGTCGCCACGGCCACCGCCGTCGCCACGCTGGCCGGGCTCACCCTGCCCCGGGTGGACCTGCCGTCCTGGAGCAGTCACGCGCTGCCCGAGCTGCCCGCGGGTCCGGTCCTCGGCATCATCGCCGCCGTGCTGACCATCACCCTGGTCGGCAGCGTGGAGTCCCTGCTGTCGTCGGTCGCGACCGACAAGCTGATCGCCTCCGAGAGGGGTACGGCGAATCGCCCGCCCCGGGCCGATCTCAACCGGGAGCTGCGCGGCCAGGGCGCGGCGAACATCGTCTCCGGCGCGCTGGGCGGACTGCCCATCACGGGCGTGGCCGTCCGCAGCGTGGCGAACGTCAAGTCCGGTGCGGTCAGCCGCAGGTCGACCATGCTGCACGGCTTCTGGGTGCTGCTCGCATCCGCACTGCTCGTCCCGGTCCTCGACCTGATCCCGCTGGCCGCGCTGGCGGCGCTGGTGATGGCGGTGGGTGTGCAGATGGTCAGCATCACGCACCTGCGCAGCGTCACCCGGCACCGGGAGGTGGTGGTCTACGGCACGACCATCGTCGCGGTGGTGCTCGGCGGGGTCCTGGAGGGCGTCGCCATCGGCATCGCGGTGGCCGTCGCGCTGGCCCTGCACCGGCTGGCCCGTACCCGGATCACGGTGGAGATCCTGGACAGCGGGGTCCACCAGGTCTGCGCGCGCGGGCAGCTGACCTTCCTCGCCGTGCCGCGGCTGAGCCGGGTGCTGAACCAGATCCCGCACGACGGACACGCGGTGATCGAGCTGGACGGCTCGTTCATGGATCACGCGGCCTACGAGACGCTCCAGGACTGGCGGAATTCCCAACTGGCGCACGGTGGCTCCGTCGAGGTAACCGGCCGCTCGGGCACGGCCCGGATCTCCGGGACCGAGCGGGCCACCCGGGCCGACTGGAACGAGTGGGCCTCCGGTGCCCGGCGCGGCCCCCAGCGCGGGGCGCACCAGTGCTGCCGGCCGTGGACGCCGTGGAAGAACCACTGCGACCACCGGCCGACCGGGACCCGTACGGCCGACACCCCAGCGGCCTCCGAGGCCCCGGCCACCACGCCCCGCCGCCGACCCGGAGCCGGCCAACTGGCCAGTGGTATCAGCGCCTTCCAGCGCGACACGGCCCCCCGCGTGCGGGACGAGCTGGCCCGGCTGGCCCGCGAGGGGCAGCAGCCCTCGCAGCTCTTCCTCACCTGCGCGGATTCCCGGCTGGTGACCAGCATGATCACGGCCAGCGGCCCGGGGGACCTCTTCACGGTGCGCAATGTCGGCAATCTGGTCCCGCTGCCCGGAGCCGACGACTCGGTCGCGGCGGCCATCGAGTACGCCGTGGACGTGCTCCAGGTGGACAGCATCACGGTGTGCGGGCACTCGGGCTGCGGGGCCATGCAGGCGCTGCTGAACTCCTCGCCGGGGGCTCCGACGACGCCGCTCCGGCGGTGGCTGCGGCACGGGCTGCCCAGCCTGGAGCGGATGCGCAGCCGGCACCACGCCTGGGCCCGGATCGCGGGCCGGCTCCCGGCGGACGCCGTGGAGCAGCTGTGCCTGACCAATGTGGTGCAGCAGCTGGAGCACCTGCGCGCCCACGAGTCGGTGGCCCGACGGCTCGCCGAGGGCACGCTGGAGCTGCACGGGATGTACTTCCACGTCGGCGAGGCGCAGGCGTACCTGCTGGCCGAGGGCGAGGACTTCTTCGACTGCCGCGTCTTCGACAGCGTCGGCCAGAACACCTGAACCGATAGCCTCCCGTATCCGTGCAATCGGTTGGCCCCTTCCCGCACCCTGCAGCGGGAGGGGGCATTCGTACGCCGCTCGTACCCCATTCGTCCGCCGTCGGTACGCCGGTCGCACGCGTGGGTAGGCCGTTCCCACCCGAAGCCCGGACGTGCTATAGGTCTAAACCAATTCTCGGCTACCTCTTGTCACCTGGGCCGCTGACTGATGAGCTATGCCCGGGGACACAACGGACACCCTGGGAAAGGGAGATGTCGTGAGCAATGAAAGCCTGGCCAATCTGTTGAAGGAGGAGCGACGCTTCGCTCCGCCTGCCGACCTGGCCGCCGCTGCCAATGTGACAGAGGCTGCGTATGCACAGGCCGACGCGGACAGGCTGGGCTTCTGGGCCGAGCAGGCGCGTCGGCTGACCTGGGACACCGAGCCGACCGAGACGCTCGACTGGACCAACCCGCCCTTCGCGAAGTGGTTCGCGGACGGCACCCTGAACGTCGCCTACAACTGCGTGGACCGCCACGTCGAGGCCGGCAACGGCGACCGCGTCGCCCTCCACTTCGAGGGCGAGCCCGGCGACAGCCGCGCGATCACCTACGCCGAGCTCAAGGACGAGGTCTCCAAGGCCGCCAACGCCCTGACTGAGCTGGGCGTGCGGGCCGGCGACCGCGTCGCCGTCTACCTGCCGATGATCCCCGAGGCGGTCGTCGCGATGCTCGCGTGCGCCCGTGTCGGCGCCGCGCACTCCGTCGTCTTCGGCGGTTTCTCCGCCGAAGCCGTCGCCTCCCGCATCCAGGACGCCGACGCGAAGCTGGTCATCACCGCCGACGGCGGCTACCGGCGCGGCAAGCCCTCCGCCCTGAAGCCCGCCATCGACGAGGCCGTGGCCAAGTGCCCGCAGGTCGAGCACGTCCTCGTCGTACGCCGTACCGGCCAGGACACCGCCTTCACCGAGGGCCGGGACCTCTGGTGGCACGACGTGGTCGGTCGGCAGTCGGCCGAGCACACGCCGCAGGCCTTCGACGCCGAGCACCCGCTCTTCATCCTCTACACCTCGGGGACCACGGGTAAGCCGAAGGGCATCCTGCACACCTCGGGCGGTTACCTCACACAGGCGGCGTACACGCACCACGCGGTCTTCGACCTGAAGCCGGAGACCGACGTCTACTGGTGCACCGCCGACATCGGCTGGGTGACCGGGCACTCGTACATCGTCTACGGGCCGCTCGCGAACGGCGCCACCCAGGTGATGTACGAGGGCACGCCGGACACTCCGCACCAGGGCCGCTTCTGGGAGGTCGTGCAGAAGTACGGCGTCACCATCCTCTACACGGCGCCCACGGCCATCCGTACGTTCATGAAGTGGGGCGACGACATCCCCGCGAAGTTCGACCTGTCGAGCCTGCGCGTACTGGGCTCGGTTGGCGAGCCGATCAACCCCGAGGCCTGGATCTGGTACCGCAAGCACATCGGCGGCGACCGCTGCCCGATCGTGGACACCTGGTGGCAGACCGAGACCGGCGCGATGATGATCTCCCCGCTGCCGGGCGTCACCCACACCAAGCCGGGCTCCGCGCAGCGCGCCCTGCCCGGAATCTGCGCCACCGTCGTGGACGACGAGGCACGCGAGGTCCCGAACGGAGGAGGCGGCTACCTGGTCCTCACCGAGCCGTGGCCGTCGATGCTGCGCACGATCTGGGGCGACGACGAGCGGTTCATCGACACCTACTGGTCACGCTTCGAGGGCAAGTACTTCGCGGGCGACGGCGCCAAGAAGGACGACGACGGCGACATCTGGCTGCTCGGCCGGGTGGACGACGTCATGCTGGTTTCCGGCCACAACATCTCGACCACCGAGGTCGAGTCGGCGCTCGTCTCGCACCCTTCGGTCGCCGAGGCGGCCGTGGTCGGCGCCAACGACGAGACCACCGGTCAGGCCATCGTGGCCTTCGTGATCCTGCGCGGCAGCGCCTCCGAGACCGAGACGCTGGTCGCCGAGCTGCGGGGCCACGTGGGTGCCACGCTCGGCCCGATCGCCAAGCCGAAGCGGATCCTGCCGGTGCAGGAGCTGCCGAAGACCCGCTCGGGCAAGATCATGCGCCGTCTGCTGCGCGACGTGGCGGAGAACCGGGCGGTCGGCGACGTCACCACGCTCGCCGATTCCTCGGTCATGGACCTGATCCAGAACAAGCTTCCGGCCGCCGGCAGCGAGGACTGAGACCCCCGTACGCCAGCTGTGAGGGGCATCCGGCGCGCCGCGCCGGATGCCCCTTTCGCACTTAAAGTGTTGATCGCCGGATGCGCCCGTACGTGCGCCCTCGTAAGATCGCCCTTGTAAAATATTGAAAGCGTAAGGAAAGACCACAGGGTGCGCCGGGAAGTCTGGTCGGCAACCGCATTCGCCATGCCGTCGACCAACCGGAGGTCCCCCTCGTGGCCGCGCCCGCCCCCACCGACGACCAGAACCACAGCCGCAACCAGAGCCGCACGGTGCTCGGCCGGCTGTCGTTCCCCGAGAGCCGCTTCGTAGCCGGCGCCCTGCGCACCGAGACCGTCGGTGGTGTGCTGCTCCTGCTGGCCGCGATCGCCGCCCTGGTCTGGGCGAACGTCCCGGCCGTGGCGGACGGCTACGACAGCGTCCGGTCCTTCCACATCGGCCCCGCCTCCCTCGGCCTGGACCTCTCGCTCCAGCACTGGGCGGCCGACGGCCTGCTCGCCGTCTTCTTCTTCGTCGCCGGCATCGAGCTCAAGCGCGAGCTCGTAGCGGGCGACCTGCGCGACGCCAAGGCGGCCGCCCTCCCCGTGATTGCCGCCCTCTGCGGCATGGCCGTGCCCGCCCTGGTCTACGTCCTGGTCAACACCTTCGGCAACGGATCGATGGACGGCTGGGCCGTGCCCACCGCCACCGACATCGCCTTCGCGCTCGCCGTCCTCGCGGTCATCGGCACCTCGCTGCCGTCCGCCCTGCGCGCCTTCGTGCTGACCCTCGCCGTCGTCGACGACCTCTTCGCCATCCTGATCATCGCGGTCTTCTTCACCAGCGACATCAACTTCCCGGCCCTCGCCGGCGCGGTCGCGGGCCTGGCCCTCTTCTGGTTCCTGCTCCGCAAGAACGTCCACGGCTGGTACGTCTACGTCCCGCTCGCCCTGGTCATCTGGGGCCTGATGTACAACAGCGGCGTGCACGCCACCATCGCCGGCGTCGCCATGGGCCTGATGCTCCGCTGCTCCCGCAAGGACGGCGAGCTCCAGTCCCCCGGCGAGCACATCGAGCACCTCGTCCGGCCCGTCTCGGCCGGTCTGGCCGTGCCCCTGTTCGCGCTGTTCGCCGCTGGTGTCTCCCTTTCCGGCGAGGCCATCGGGCAGGTCTTCAGCCGGCCCGAGACCCTCGGCGTCGTCCTCGGCCTGGTCGTCGGCAAGGCCGTCGGCATCTTCGGCGGCACCTGGCTGGCGGCCCGCTTCAGCCGGGCCGAACTGAACGAGGACCTCGCCTGGCCGGACGTGCTCGCCGTGGCCACGCTCGCCGGCATCGGCTTCACCGTCTCCCTCCTGATCGGCGAGCTCGCCTTCGCCGGCGATCAGGTCCTCACCGACGAGGTGAAGGCCGCCGTCCTGATCGGCTCGCTCATCGCCGCCGTGCTCGCGGGCGTCATGCTCAAGCTCCGCAACCGCACGTACAAGGCGCTCACCGAGGCCGAGGAGCGCGACGAGGACCACGACGGCATCCCGGACATCTACGAGGAGGACAAGCCCGACTACCACCTCCGGATGGCGAAGATCTACGAGGAGCGGGCCGCGGAACACCGCCGTAAGGCCGAGACGGCGGCGGTGGGGTCCAGCAACAAGGGCGACCGTCCGGCATGATCGGACACACGCGGAGGACAGCCGCCGCCAGTAGACGACAGAGGGAGAGAGCGATGAGCGCAGTGGACCAAGAGGCGCAGGGAGCCGAGCGCACACTCGGCCAGCTGGTCGCCTCGGCCACCGCCGAGATGTCCGCCCTGGTGCACGACGAGATCGCCCTCGCCAAGGCGGAACTGCGCCTGGACGTCAAGCGCGCGGGCATCGGCGGCGGCGCCGCCGTCGTCGCGGGGGTGCTCGTGCTCTTCTCCCTGCCGGTGCTGAGCTTCGCCGCGGCCTACGGGATCCACAACCTCGGGCTGCCGCTCTGGGCGTCCTTCCTGATCGTCGGTGTGGCGTTCTGGCTGATCGCGGCCCTGCTCGGGCTGATCGCCGTACGCAAGTTCAAGAAGGTCAAGCCGCCGGAGAAGTCCATCGCCTCCGTCAAGCGGACCGCGGCGCTCGTCGGAACCGTCAAGCCGCACCCGCGGCCGGTGAGTGACAAGGCCGTGGGTGTGGCACGCTCGTCCTCATGACAGCGCCCACCCCGGACTCCAGCAATCCCCCCACTGCTGCCACGGCGGTACGGCTCGACCTCCCCGGCGGCAGAGCGGTGACGCACCGGGACGTCGCCGCCAACGGCGCCCGCTTCCACGTCGCCGAGCTCGGTGACGGGCCGCTGGTGCTGCTGCTGCACGGCTTCCCGCAGTTCTGGTGGACCTGGCGGCACCAGCTGACCGCGCTCGCCGACGCCGGATACCGCGCGGTCGCGATGGACCTGCGCGGAGTCGGCGGCAGCGACCGCACCCCGCGCGGCTACGACCCCGCCAACCTGGCGCTCGACATCACCGGGGTCGTACGATCCCTCGGCGAGCCGGACGCCGCGCTCGTCGGGCACGACCTGGGCGGCTACCTCGCCTGGACGGCGGCCGTGATGCGGCCCAAGCTGGTGCGCCGGCTCGTCGTCTCCTCCATGCCGCATCCGCGCCGCTGGCGGTCGGCGATGCTGTCGGACTTCGGGCAGACGCGTGCGAGTTCGCACATCTGGGGATTCCAGCGGCCGTTCCTGCCCGAGCGGCAGCTCGTCGCGGACGACGGGGCGCTCGTGGGCGAGCTGATCCGGGACTGGTCGGGGCCCCGGCTCCAGGACGACTCGGCCGACGAGGCCCTCGCCGTGTACCGGCGGGCCATGTGCATCCCGTCCACCGCGCACTGCTCGATCGAGCCGTACCGCTGGATGATGCGGTCGATGGCGCGCCCGGACGGGCTTCAGTTCAACCGCCGGATGAAGCGGCCGGTGCGGGTCCCGACGCTGCACCTGCACGGCTCGCTCGACCCGGTGATGCGGACGCGCAGTGCGGCCGGGTCCGGGGAGTACGTCGAAGCCCCGTACCGCTGGCGGCTGTTCGACGGTCTGGGGCACTTCCCGCACGAGGAGGATCCCGTGGCCTTCTCAACCGAGCTGGTGAACTGGCTTAAGGATCCCGAGCCGGACCGCTGACGGACCGACAGGTCGGCGCGTACGCAAGCTCGTACGTCTGTCTTACAAGCATTCAATTGCCCGGCGCATACGCCAATTGGCCGCCCCGGACGGGGTTACCGACCTTGGGCCACGGGCACAGCTCGGAGTATGAGCTGGACGCACGACTACGGTGACACCGCACACGAACGCCGCTCGGCAGTGACGCCGGGCACCCAGGAGAGGCCGGGCCGGCACGGCCGCGACCTCCGGCTCGGGATTCCACGCATCCTGCGCCGCCGGGCCCGCTGGGTCTCGGCGCGCCTGCGCCACCCGCGGACGTAGAGCCGCCCCCACGGGTCGTACGGGCCGCCGTGCCCGTACGGCTCAGAGGGCGCAGCCCTGGCTTTCGACCCGGCGATCGGCGGTCTTGCCGATCCGGATGTCGTCGCGGATCTCGTCCGCCGTCAGCGCGTAACCGGTGTTCGGGTCGTCCAGCGACTTCGCGAAGACGACCCCGTACACCTTGCCGTCGGGCGTCAGCAGCGGGCCGCCGGAGTTGCCCTGGCGGACCGTCGCGTACAGCGAGTAGACGTCGCGGCGGACCGTACCCCGGTGGTAGATGTCGGGACCGTTGGCGTTGATCCGGCCGCGGACACGGGCCGCGCGGACGTCGTACGCGCCGTTCTCCGGGAATCCGGCGACGATCGCGTCGCTGCCGCTCACCGCGTCCTTGTCGGAGAACTCCAGCGGCGGGGCTTTCAGCTTGGGCACGTCGAGGACGGCGATGTCGCGCTCCCAGTCATAGAGCACGACCTTGCCGTCATACAGCTTGCCCTCGCCGCCGACCTGCACGGTCGGCTCGCCGACCCCGCCGACGACGTGCGCGTTGGTCATCACCTTGCCGGGCGCGAAGACGAAGCCGGTGCCCTCCAGCACCTTGCTGCAACTGGGCGCGGTGCCGACGACCTTCACGATCGAGCGCTTGGCCTGCTCGGCGACGGGGCTGTCGACGAGCCCCGGGTCGGGCGCCCTGACCTCGGTGATGGGCTCGTTGGAGAACGGGCTGAACACCTGGGGGAAGCCGTTGCGCGCCAGAGTCGAACTGAAGTCCGAGAACCAGGTGTTCGCCTGGTCGGGCAGCACCCGCGACACGCCGAGGAGCACCTTGGAGTTGCGGACCTCCTTGCCCAGCGTGGGAAGCGAGGTCCCGGCGAGCGCCGAACCGATCAGCCACGCCACCAGCAGCATCGCGACCACATTGACCAGGGCTCCGCCGGTCGCGTCGAGCGCGCGCGCCGGAGACCAGGTGATGTGGCGCCGGAGCCTGCTGCCGAGATGGGTGGTGAAGGCCTGGCCGATCGAGGCGCAGACGATGATCACGACCACGGCGAGGACCACGACCGTGGTGGACACCTGGGTGCCGTCGTCGGTCACCCGGTCCCAGACCAGCGGAAGCAGGGAAACGGCGATGAGACCGCCGCCGAGGAAGCCGATCACCGACAGGATGCCGACGACGAACCCCTGGCGGTAGCCGACGATCGCGAACCACACGGCAGCGAGCAACAACAGGATGTCCAGCACGTTCACGTGAGCCACCGTCTCATGCGCGCCAGTCGAGCGGGACCTGGCGCGAGCGGTCCCAGGGGCGCTCCCAGCCCGCGAAGTGCAGGATCCGGTCGATCACCCCGGCGGTGAAACCCCAGACCAGGGCCGATTCGACCGTGAAGGCGGGGCCGTGGTAGCCGCCGGGGTGGACGACCGTGACACGGTGCGCGGGATCCGTGAGATCGGCCACCGGAACCGTGAAGACGCGGGCCGTCTCGGCCGGGTCGACGGCGCCGACCGGGCTCGGCTCACGCCACCAGCCGAGGACCGGGGTCACGACGAACTCGCTCACGGGAATGTAGAGGCGGGGCAGCACCCCGAAGAGCTGGACACCCGCGGGGTCCAGCCCTGTCTCCTCCTCGGCCTCCCGCAGCGCGGCGCGCAGCGGGCCGCTGGTCCGCGGGTCGCCGTCCTCGGGGTCGAGGGCGCCGCCGGGGAAGGAGGGCTGGCCGGCATGCGAGCGGAGGCTGCCGGAGCGCTCCATGAGCAGCAGCTCGGGGCCGCGGGGGCCCTCGCCGAAGAGGATGAGCACGGCGGACTGGCGGCCGCGGCCGTCCTCGGGCGGCAGGAAGCGGCTGAGCTGCCGCGGCTCGACGGTGCGGGCGGCCGCCGCGACGGGATCGAGCCAGGTGGGCAGCCCGTCGGTGGTGACGGCCAGGCCGCTGCCTTCGCGGGCCGCTGTGGCCTCGTCCCGTGTACCGCGCGTCATAGGCACCCCTGTCCGTGTTCTCCCACACCGCCAAACGCGGTCCGGATACCGATTCGTTCCTACGGCCGCTTCGCCGCTGCCGGCGCCGTGCCGGGGCGGCCGCCCCGGACCCGCCTCAATCTGCGGCAGGGCCCGAGCCGCCGAGCGGCGGGGCCGGCCGGCCCGGGTAGTCCGGCGGCGGGTTCAGGCGCTGGCCCGGGTATCCGCCCATCTCGTACTTGAGCAGCTTCTTCGCCTTCTCCGGGTCGGTCTCGCCCTCCCCGTACGCCGGGCACAGCGGGGCGATCGCGCAGGCGCCGCACGCGGGCTTGCGCGCATGGCAGACGCGGCGGCCGTGGAAGACGACGCGGTGCGAGAGCATCGTCCACTCGCTCTTCGGAAAGATCGCGCAGATCTCCGCCTCGACCTTCTCCGGGTCCTCCTGCTCGGTCAGCTTCCAGCGGCGGACCAGCCGGCCGAAGTGGGTGTCGACGGTGATCCCGGGGACGCCGAAGGGGTCCGTCACATTAGCACCATGGTCAGGATCACCCGCCCGGCTTGCCTCGCAGGCGCACGCGTTGCCGGTCACGACGAACGCCGTCTTTCTGCCGACCCCGGGAAGTTTCACCAGCTCAGCGAGGGTGCGCGGCACCATGCCGTCATGGTCGGCCATCACAGCAGCGGCAATCCCGGTGATGCTCCGAGTCTTGGCACGGAAGAACCCCGTGGGCCGGATCAGCTCCTCAACGTCTGCCGGGTCGGCCCCGGCCAGATCAGCCGGACGCGGGTACTTGGCGAACAGCGCCGGGGTCACTTGGTTCACACGCAGGTCTGTCGTCTGAGCGCTGAGCACCGTTGCCACCAACAGTTGCCACGCGTTCACGTGGTCTAGCTCGCAGTGCGCATAGGGGTACACCTCGGCAAGAGCACGGTTGATCTTCCGTGCCCGCCGGACCATCGCCAACCGGGTCTCTTCCGCCATACCGGCCAGCGTAAAGGCCCCGCCCATGCGCCATGGGGGAAGCGCACAGACGGGGCCACCAGCGGGCCGCAGCGGACTGTCAGGGACCCCCGGTAACGGGCACGGGGTTGTCTGGCCGGTCGAGCCACACCCGCTCGCCGCCGTCGTCCACGGTGAGGCCGAACCGCTCGAACCCCGGCCGTCCCTGTTCGTCCCACCAGAGGTAAGCCGTCACCACCTCATTCCAGAGATCGCGCGGGCCGGACTGGTAGACCTCGAATTCCTCGCGGCCGGGCACGAAATCCACGGTTGCCCACGACGTGACTTCCGTATCCCGGAGCCACAGCGTGTACGAGCCGTCGCCGTAGTTCTCGGCCCACGGGAATGCGCCGGGAACCTGCACCCCGATTGCGAACATGACCGGCCAGTCCCCCACCGATTCCGGGGAAATGCTGGTCATGCTTTGCCGTCCGTCCGCTGGCCACTTCCGGCCCTTGAGGTATTCCCGGACGTGCGTCCGCTCCGTGCGCTGGGCGCGTAGCCGCATGAACGCAGACGACCCGAGGAACCATCCGGTAGCCGTTCCGTCCTCGGCCACAGCGAGACGGGCCACAGCTTCCCCGCCGTACGTCGGTCCCCACGGCGCGACGATGAGCCCGCCCGGCTTTGTCTGCGCGATCCACTGCCGGGGCACGCTGCCGATTGAGCACGTGGCGATTACGCGGTGATACGGGCCCCCGTCGGCGTATCCCTCGGCCCCGTCCCCGACGACGGTAAGCGGCTCGAATCCAGCCGCTTTCAGACGGCCCCGCGCATCTCTCGCGCTGGCCTCGTCCACTTCCACCGTGACGACGTTCTCAGCACCGACCCGGTGGGAGAGCAGCGCCGCATTCCAGCCGGTGCCGGTGCCGATCTCCAACACCTTGTGTCCCGGCCCGACGTTCAGCGCGTCGAGCATCGAGAAAACCATGGTCGGCATGGAATTCGAGCTGGACGGGACCTTGCCCTTTCCGGGCCCGGTGTACGCGCCGTCATCCCATTGCGTCGTGATCGGCGCATCGCGGTAAACCGCCGACCACCAAACGTCGGGTTCCTCGCTGCGGATCACGCGGTCATCCTGCCGATTCATACCGGCTCGGCCGGGCCAGATCATGTCAGGCAGGAACAGATGCCGGGGCACCGCATTGAATGCGGGCAACCAGTCGCTTTTGAGCGCTCCCTTTTTCATGAGCGCAGAGGCGAGCCCCGAAGGACCCGCCCCCTCTTCGCGGTCGATCATCGGCACGGACTCACTTACCGTCCGCCGGGCCCTGGCCGTCGTTCGTGTTGCCGCCCTCGTCGGAGCCGCCGCCCCCGTGCTTGTTCCCGCTGTCGCTGTCGTCCTGCGGGTTGCCGTCGGCCATAGTCAGCCACCAAGCGCGCATGTCGTACCTCCGTTGTAGGACTTGCATGGATACCCACCCGATGCGGGCGGGAGTCTTCTACGCGGCGGGCGGGGGCGGGAACTGGTCTCCACCCTGGCGGCCGTCGCCGGACTTGTCTTCCGGGTCGAAATTCACGAGCACTGCCTTTCCGCTGGAATTCGAGAGGAACAGCGGGAGAGGCGAGACTAGACGCGCTTCACTTTGTCCGGCGGGACCAGCCATTCGCGGCCCCCGCACTCGGGCCAAATGAAAGCCGTGGGACGCTTCCGGCGCTCCCAGGGAAGGGCGGCCGGGTCCTCGTAATCCTTGATCACATCACGAAGAATTCCGACGCGTCCCGCGCTGTCCTCAACCAGCTTTCCCACGTCCCGACTCGTGATCATCTCGGGCACCCTCCGGAAGCGTGCCGGTAGACCACAGCGGGCGGAGCGCCGACCCGAGCCACGATGTCCCGGTGTACCCGCTCCAGACCGCCAATCGGGCTGTCACAGTTCGAGCACTTCTCACCCTTCGGGGCGTAGGTCAGGTACTCCGATTTCGTTTCCGTGCCCGGTTCGGTCTGGCTCGCCATCGTCCGCCGTCCCCTCGTCTCGGTCCGGAAGATCGTCGCCCCGAGCCAATGTCCGCACTAGCGGCCACGTGTAGGCCACCTGTCGGCCAGACTTGGCCTATGGGGAACAGCGTTGGGGCCAACATCAGACGAGAGCGCGAACGCCTCGGGTGGAGCCAAGCGCGACTAGCGCGGGAGGTCTGCCGGGTCGCTGGCGTCCAGGGCGAGCCGGTCGGCCGTCAGGAGATCAGCCGATGGGAGATCGGGAAGCGCACGCCGCGTGAATGGTTGCCCTTCCTCGCTGCCGCCCTCGGGGTGTCCCCGGATGCACTCCACACGCCACAGACGCCCGCTGAACCGCCTTTGCCGACGCTGGCGGACTTCCTCCCCGAGGACGACCCGCTAGAGCCTCTGAGGGGCCATACAGGGGGCCGCCTCGGCATGGGCCAGGTGGGCGACCTGCAACAGCGGGTGCACGGCCTACGGCTGGCGGACGACTTCCTAGCCGGTGGGGACCTCATGCGGCCCGCGCTGCGAGAGCTTCGAAAAGCTGTTCGAATGTACCGAGAGAACAGCTACGCCGACCTGACGGGCCGTCAGTTACTCGTGCAGATCGGGGAGTTGGCACAGATCGCCGGATGGATTGCCAGCGACGCCGGACAGCACGAGGAAGCAGAGCGCATCTACCGGCTCGGTCTCAGCGCAGCGACACAGGCAGAGGACCGGACGCTAGCCGGAAACCTGGCCGGATCGCTGGCCTACCAACTTAGTAACACTGGCAGGCCAGTTGAGGGGCTGGACCTTGCCCGCGCAGCACTCGACGGAGCCGGGCCGGACGCTCCCCCAAAGGCCCGTGCGCTGTACCTCGATCGGGTGGCTTGGGCACACACGAAAGCCGGGGGAACCGAGAACGCACAGCACGCAATGCGGGCCCTCGGTGAAGCCAGCGAGGCACTGACCGAGGACAGCGAGGGAGCCGAGTCACCGGCCTACCTGTACTGGGTGGACGCTGGCGAACTCCAGGTCATGGAATCCCGCGTCTTCACCGAGCTGCGCCGCCCTCTCCGCGCCGTTCCCCTGCTGCGCGATGTGCTCGGCCGGTACGACGCGACCCACACGCGGGAAATGGCGCTGTACCTGTCGTGGCTCGCCGTGGCCTACGCCGACGCGAACGAACCCGAGGAAGCGGCGGCGACTGCCGAACGGGTGCTCTCACTGTCAGCCGACGTAGCCAGCGAGAGGACAGCGGAGCGGGTCCGGGTGGTGCTGGCTCGACTCGCTGAGTACGCCGACGTACCCGAAGTGCGGGCCGTTCTCGACGCTGCGGCCTAGGAATCCATGGTCCCGAAAATCCTTGGGATCACTGGGCAGACCCTACCCGCCACCCCGCAGCCGGCCAGACTTCCCGCCTTTCTTTCGAAGGTGTCACCAGGAACGCAGAAGCCCCCGACGACCAACCCGCAGCGGGGCCAGTCATCGGGGGCTAAGCACACCTTGACGTTTAGGTGTGGTCATCGGGAGCCGCAGTTCCGGGGCCGTCCCTCGCGGCGTGCGGGTCGGCCGGGCATGAGTCGGGGCGGGGCCGGTTGCCGGACAGCGCGGGAGCGAGGGAAGCGCCACGCCACCTTGCCGGGCGGGGCCGGTTCGTCGGACGGCTCCCAACCATTCGGACCGAGGACTACGCGGGTCGGTTTCATCGGCGTCACGCCCGGCCGTACACGTCGAAAAGCTCATCGAGCACGGGCAGGGTCCGAGGGTCGTTCAGCCGCGCGAGGATTTCAGAGAACAGCGCGGCGTCTGTTTCGGTATTCCGTCCGTACGCGGCGCCGCCCTCGCTGAATGCGGTATAGGCGCGGTGCCACTTGCGGCAATGAGTGCTGCACCATGGCTTGAATGACTGCCTACCGCTCCGGGGTTGACGCGGATTCGCGCAACCGAGACGAATACATATCGGGATCTCAAACACTCGGAACCTCAGCGCGTCGCGTGTTTCCGGTCGCACGCATGACAGTTCCGGGCGGGAATTTCAGATAGTCGGCGTAGAGGTCGAGCGCTTGTATGACAGCCTCGCTCGCTGTCTCACAACCGGATAGCTGCTGTATGACAGCGAGGTTCGCGCGGGAACTATCCGTGTGACGGACACTGAGAGTCTTTACGTTCTTCATATTTCCCCTTGAGCACCCCTTAACGTTTAGGTGTGGTCAAAACGCCTCGGCCATTTCATGCAACTTGCGGGCGATCAGCATTGCCCTAGCCTCCATTTCGGGATCCGGAAAGGGCCTGATGTAGTCGGCAAACAGGTCCGGATAGTCAGCGCCAACCCAACGGCGCGCACACTCAATCTCGAAATCAGTTGGCCCGGTATCAGCGACCGGTGCAGCCTTACGCCGCCTTGCCACCACGCACCCCCCAACGTGCCCGATTCATTGCGCGGGCAGCAGCGGACGCAGACCCCTTGCCGCTCCCGCTGTCGGTATCGCTGAGTCCGAGGGAGCGCACCAGCGAAAGGAAAGATGCCTCGGCCGCGCGCAGTTCCTTTAGCGAGGGATTCGGGTACAGGCCGCCCCGAATTCCCCGGACGATTACGCCGCGATCCTTCACGTCCCGCTCTAGTCCCTCGATCTGATCGAGCACAGCGCAGACCCGGTCAAGGGTGGTCACCTCGTATGCCTCTAGGTCGAACTCCTCGACCACGGCCCGGCGGAATTCCGCGCTGATCTTCTGGTTACTCATCGTGCCCCCTTCCGGGGATTTGGTATCTGCGCTGGTCACAGTGGGTTAACTGGTTCTGGTGCTCCGGACGGAGAATCCGGGGTGCTATACGCATGCGGTCCGGAAAGGGATCGTTTTTGGGGTATCCCCCAGGGGGGTGGTCACTTTCCGTGGCCCCAGCTGGCCGTTACGTTCCGTGCGATTGGAGACGATTCGCAGCGCGAGAAAGCATCACCAAGCCAGCGAGCGGGGCCGATGGCAAATGCCTGACCGACCCCACCCAGCAAGAAATCAAATCATCCGCGTACTGACAATCCCGTCCTTCGAGTAATGGTTCTGCCGACGCTTATCAAGCTCGCCCTTGACCCTCTCGGCCGTCTCAATCGCCGTCGCGTTGACGTCCTCCATGGGCGCAGTCAGGAACTCACCCGAAAGGAATGGGTCGGTTTCCCCCACCTGCCGGGAAATCACATCCAGGGCGGACGATAGATCAGCCTGCCCCCATCCCTTTCCACTCAGGACTAGGTAACCCCGCGCGTCCTCGGGAATATCAAGCAGCCCGCCCATGGTCAGCGAGTGAAGCGTGTTGTAGCGGCGACGAGTTTCGCCAATGGCACCGGCCGCAGCGGCGAATGCATCGGCGGCACGCTTCCGCTGTGCATTGAATTCAGCGATAACAGCCTTACGGTACTTATTGAGGAAGGCGCGATCATTTAGCAGTGCCTCATATGCGGCACGGGCACGCTTGAGATCGGTCACAGCCTCGCTAAGCGCCATGGAGCAACCCTCTAGGCGCGCGTATGCCTCTAGGGTCTCAGCAGCCGTAGAGGGAGCCTTAACGCCCCTACGCACCGCCTCGGCGTGCGCCTTTGTAGCGTTCTTTCGGGTGTCCTCAGCTTCGCTTTCCAGCTCGGGCCAGCGCTCCTCCAATACGTAGCAGAGGTCGTTTAGCTCCTTCACCTTTTCCCAACGCTCAGCGGCCACGACCGGGGCTAGGTCGCAGTGCCAAGGATCGGTACCGAGTATCTGTAGCTCCGCAGTCCAAATGTCATGCGGAGGCGTAGCGTTGTGAACTACCTGCTCTAGCTTAGAAATCCGCGTCTTGGACGCGTCAGAGTAAGAGAGCGCCTTTCGTAGTTCATTGCTTGCGAGTTCCATCGGGGTTTCCTCTCGGGTGGTGTGGTTATCGTCGGCGGAAAATGCGGGCCGCTAGTTCCTCACCCTCGGCGCGCGTTACGTATTTCTCACGACTCGCGGCCCAGTTCAGGTCTTCCGCGATACGTGCATAGAACTCGGGATCGTCCGCGTCTGGGACATGCGGGCGCGGGTTTTCCCGCTGGTACTTGAGATTTGCCTGATACTCGGTTTCCCATTCACGGGAGTCAGCGAGAGCCTGCCGATACTCCTCGACCTCTCGCCGCTCTGCCTCGCGCGCTGCTGCCTTTTCCGCGTAATGGTCGGAGTAGTCGGAGCCGCCGCCGCTTACCTCGGCCCCATTCCATGTGGTCATGGAATGTCCTTTCAGATATACAAAAAGGCCCCCTTACTCACCGGGTCTCTGTCACAGACCACAGCGGGCAAGGGGGCCCATCGGGGAGGAGTACGCCGACTATGCGCGCGTGACTACGACTCGCCGAAGATTTACAGGGATTGCGGGTGACAGCCGCAGCGTGAGGGGTCGTCTACCACACCTAAACGTTTAGGTGTGCCGATGGATGGACCGGCCCAGGAGAGGGGACCGGCCACACACACCACCGAAAGGAGAACGCAGAAGTTCCCAGAGACGAGAGGTAACACCCTCACTAGCCAGAGAGGGTTTTCGTAAAGCGCAACGGCGGAAAGGTGCTCGGAATACGACCACCCGCCGAGATCGTTACCGAGCCGTGACGGCCGGCTGGGGGTCCGTGAAAGGCGCAGACGCCCCTCTGAGCGCCTATCTCCGCCTCGTTGGCACTCGGTACGGTCCAACCGCTTAGCGGCCCTCAGACGCGCCTTCAGCGGCCTTACGGAGCCGGTACGCCTTTTGCTTATGGGCGGGAGAGCAATACTGGCGGGGTCGTCCGGCACCGTCCCAACCGGCGTTTATGTCGCAGCCGTCGAGTTCACACACCGCCTCCCAGCGGGCATCCTCGATATCCTGCTTATGGGCCGCAGCGCAGTTCTCATCGCAGTACCGCTGCGTGAGCGTACGAGGGTCGAAAGCCTCCCGGCACTTGGGGTAGGCGCAGTCACGGCCCCATAGCAGCGCCTCATGCTCAGCGTTGGTTAGCTTGCGCATTCGCTTGCGGGCCTGTCGGCAAGCGTTGGAACAGACGGCGGTCTGACGGCCGGACAGCGCAGCGCCGCAGACCTCGCAGGATAGACAGAAAGTCAGCATTCGTTGTTGCTCCTCGCGGTGTTACGAAGAGTGCTGCTGCTGTACCTAGTTCCTTCTCCGACACTGGTTTCTCTTACTTGGACAAGGAACTAGGTACATACACTCTTCATTACGTAACAGATATAGAAAACTAAGAAGAAATAGAGAGACCGGATCAGCCCTCCCGCTGTACCCGTTCCTTACGTGCGCGGTATGCAGCGCGGTCCTTGCAGCGGCGCGAGCAGTAGAGGGCCGGGCGGCCCATTCCCTTGTCTGGCACGGGCTTTGTGCATTCGGGGCCAGCGCAGCCACCGGCCGGGAACAGAACCAGGTTCACTAGGTCCAACGCTTCCACGAGTGCCGCGTGTACCTCATGCGCTGTCGGGTGGCCGGTCGGCATTGCGTCGTATGCCAGCGACTCGGCCCGCTGGATTGCTCCGCGTATTGCGTCGTAACTCCGCTTCATGGTCGGTCGGTTCCGCGTAAGTCCGTCGTAAGTCGGTGCAGTCATGTCGTGATTCCTCTCAAGTCCGCTAAAGGGGGATGGTGGTTCCGCGTAAGTCCGCGTAAGAGACAGCGGTTAAGAGGTGATTCCGCGTAAGTCCGCGAAAGTGGGCCAGAGACAACCCCCGCCAGCGAGAGACGGGGGTTACTCCGAAGGGAGGGGAAGTGTCTAGGCGACCTTTTCGGCGTATCCGATCAGCAGCGCGAGCCGGGCCGCCTGTAGGTCCGGCGAGTTACCGAGGTTCGCGCGGAACACGCGGACGAGTCGGCCCCGCTTGGTTCGTGGCTCAGCCGCCCACTTATCCATTCGCGCACTGAGCGTTTCCAGGTCGAGCGTGTTCGTGATGGGCACCGCGCTACCTCCTCGCTGTCTCTCCATGGCGGTTTCAACGTCCAGAGAGGGTGCCTGTAAAGCGACCCAACAGACCGTTTCTGATGGACCGTCAGATACGCCAGCCGGCCGTTTCTGCCCGGGTCCCTGTGCGGCCGTCTGCGGGCATGAGAGAGGGGCCCGGCGGGAGTTACCCCACCGAGCCCCTGAAAGCCTCTCAGCGTGCCCTACAGGCCGTTTCAGTCCTCCGTCTCGTCGTTCTCGTCCGAGGGCCGTACAAACTCGATCTCGATTCGCTCGCTCACGTCGTACCCGCCGCGCACTCGGCCAGCGTGCGGGTTGTCGGTCGCCTTGACCGTGATGCACCGGGCGAACAGTTCAACGAACTTGCGCCGGTCGGCCAGTTCCGCAGTCGCCCACCATGAGCCCTTGCCCAACGGGTCGCCGTCCTCGCCCCAGTCCAACCAAACAGACAGCGGGAGTTCGGTGGTTTCCGGGTCGGCCAGTTCCTCTAGGCGGGTGTCCGCCGCCCTGAGTCGAGCCTCAATCCGCGCTTTCTTTACCTTGAACCGGTCGCGCCCCATCTTCCCCTCGTAGAGACCGGCGTCTAGGTCGTCGTAAAGGTCGCTCAGCGCGTTGTTTGCGTCGGCTCGCTCGGTTACCACCTCGGTTCGCTCAGCGGCTGTCTCGGGTCGTTCGATGGACCGCGAGAAAATCCGCGTTGCCTCGGCCACGGTTTCCAGCTCGTCGGCGCTGGCCGCTCCGCTTTCCACGCTGGCGATCAGAGCGAAGATGCGCCGGGCCACGTAGTCATCAAGGTGGCTTTGCATGACCCGGTTCAGGCCCGTGTGTTCACCGGCCTTGCTCGGGACGGTCGTCCCCCGAGTGCAGAGGTATACCGGCTTTGGTCCGCTGTTCTGCGCCTTTCCGGGCCGTCCGCATTCGCACGTGAGGACGGGCGTACCGGGCGCGCTGCGGAGCCCGCTTAGAAGCGTCGTTCCCCGCGTCACGCCTTCACCCTGGCCCCGCCCCAAGAGCCATTCCCGGATGACGAACCATTGCGCCGGGGGAATGATCGGCTCACAGATCATCTCCGGTCGTCCGTCCTCATCCCGGATGATCCGGTACCCGATCAGGGTGTTGGTCCTGGTGCCGTTCTCGCGAACCTTGTAGATCGGTTCGGCTCGGATTCCCGCAATGGCGGGGTTGAGCAGAATCCATTTCAGGGTCTTGACCTGCCAAACGGAATTCTTGGACTCTTTGCCCTTGCGCTGCCCGCGCGTCTTGATTCGCTTGGCGTTCATGTCGTCGCACAGCGCGGAAAGGGTGCCGGGGTTCCGCTGGCCGGGCTTTCGGGTGACCGGGTCGTGCATGTGCTTGAGGATCAGCGCGCCGATTCGACGGAGGTTTGCAGCCTCGGCCTTGTTGTGGACGAGACGCATAAGATCGAGCTTGCCTTCGGCGTACTTCTCGCCGTCAAGACCGTACGGGGTCTGTCCCCCGAGCCACGAACCCTTAGCGCGCTGCGCTGCCTTTACGTCGCGGACTTTCTGCGACTTGACGGCCGACTCCTTATTGACGGCATCGAGCCGCATAAGCAGGTAGATCAGCGTCATCGTGTCGTTAGGCGGGAATACGCCTTCGCTGACGCTGACGATCGTGATTCCGAGCCGGTGAAGTTCGAACACGACCGGGCCAGCGTCCCGCAATTCGCGCCGAGAGAACCGGCTTACGTCGTAGACGATGAGGACGTTGAACGCTCCAGCGCGGGCAGCCGTGAGCATTTCCTCAAAGCCTTCGCGGTGCGCGTCCGGGTCCCACCCAGAAACGCCGATGTCCTGGTAGTGCCGGACGAATCGCGCGTTGAGTTCGGTGGAACGGGTCTCGTTGGTTGCGCGCTGTGTGAGGGGGGATGCCTCGGTCTTGTTGGTCTTGGCCGACGACTGCCGTACGTAGCTGACGGCTACGGCCTCGGCGACCGGCCGGGCCAGGAAGCTAGCCGGAATGCCAGCGGGGGACGTGTCCAACACGCCTACTCCTAGGGGTCTCGTAGTGGACCCCTCGGGCCCGTCTCCCTAGGCGGAGAGCGTGTGGGTAAACCGTCGTACCTAAGTGGCGAACCCGAACGCATTGCCGAGGACCACGTTGGCCGTTTTGCGGCCCACTCCCGGCAGGGTCACCAGGTCTTCGAGCCGGCCCGGGACCTCGCCCCCGAAGTCGTCCCGCAGGGCCTGGGAGAGGCCGAGCAGGGCTTTGGACTTGGCCCGGAAGAACCCGGTCGGCCGGATGATCTCCTCCAGGTCCTCGGGAGCGGCCGCGGCCATGTCCTCGGGGGTCGGATAGGCGGCGAAGAGGGCCGGGGTCGTCTGGTTCACCCGCAGGTCGGTGGTCTGCGCGGACAGCACGGTCGCGACCAGCAGCTCGAACGGATTGCGGAAGTCGAGCTCCGGATGGGCGTACGGATAGATTTCGGCCAGCTCGCGGTTGATGCGGCGGGCCCTGCGCACCATGGCCAGACGCGATTCCGCCCTGGCCGCCTTCGGTTTCTTGGCCGAAGCTTTGCCCGGAGGGCTCGGCAAAGCTTCCCCGGACTCCGTCGTGGGGGTATGTTCGCCCACGGCTGAATTATGGGTAGCCGTCACTCCGGCGGACCCCTTGGCCTGTGCTCTCACCGGCTTATTGGACACCCGGCCAGCCTAAGGCCGGTCGCCGACACCCGCCCGGACCTCAGGTAACACCGCCCCGATTGGTCTCTCGCCGCACAGCACACGCGTACGTCCGGCATCCTTGTGACTGATCGCACTGTTTTTGAGCCGTCCGGCAAAATGGGGATCGGTCCCCTGAGCCGGTCGACATAGGAGAGAGATTCGTGGACGACGTTCTGCGGCGCGCCCCGCTCTTCGCGGCGCTCGATGACGAGCAGGCCGCGGAGCTCCGCGCCTCCATGGGCGAGGTGACCCTCGCACGCGGTGACGCCCTGTTCCACGAGGGCGACCCCGGTGACCGGCTGTATGTCGTCACCGAGGGCAAGGTGAAACTGCACCGCACTTCGCCGGACGGCCGCGAGAACATGCTGGCCGTCCTCGGCCCCGGCGAGCTGATCGGCGAGCTGTCGCTCTTCGACCCCGGCCCGCGCACCGCCACCGCCACCGCGCTCACCGAGGTCAAGCTGCTCGGTCTCGGGCACGGCGACCTCCAGCCGTGGCTGAACGCCCGGCCCGAGGTCGCGACCGCGCTGCTGCGCGCCGTCGCCCGGCGCCTGCGCAAGACCAACGACCAGATGTCCGACCTGGTCTTCTCCGACGTTCCCGGCCGTGTGGCGCGGGCGCTCCTCGACCTGTCGCGCCGCTTCGGCGTGCAGTCGGAGGAGGGCATCCACGTCGTGCACGACCTGACGCAGGAGGAGCTCGCCCAGCTCGTCGGCGCGTCGCGCGAGACCGTGAACAAGGCACTGGCCGACTTCGCGGGCCGCGGCTGGCTGCGCCTGGAGGCCCGCGCGGTCATCCTGCTGGACGTGGAGCGCCTCGCGAAGCGGTCCCGCTGACGCCGCCAGTCTCCGTGAGAGGGTCCTGCCCGTACGTCGGGCGGGGCCCTTTCGCGCGTCCGGGCGCTGCGCCGTTGCCGGGGGCGTGCCCGCGCACCCCGGCACAGTAGAGGCATGGAGCACAGAGGGCTGGACGCGGACGGGTACTTCGAGCGGGAAGGGTCTCTCGGGCGGGTGCAGGCGGACTTCGCGGGCGTCGTCGCGGCCGCGCGGGAGCGCACCAGTGAGGCGTACGGGCCGCGGCTGCACAGCGCGTACCTGTACGGGTCCGTGCCGCGGGGGACGGCCCGGCCCGGGCGGTCCGACCTCGACCTGCTGCTCGCCCTGCACCACGAGCCCGCCGACGAGGACCGGGACACCGCCGAGGTACTGGCGCGCGGACTCGACCAGGACTTCCCGGAGATCGACGGGGTCGGCCTCCTGCTGTACGGCAAGGAGACCCTGCTGAGCGAGCGGGAACGTTACGACCTGGGCTGGTTCCTCGCCTGCCTGTGCACCCCCCTGCTCGGCGCGGACCTGGCCGAGCACCTGCCCCGCTACCGTCCGGACGGCCGGCTCGCCCGCGAGACCAACGGCGACCTGGCCGACGTACTGCCCCGGTGGCGGGCGAGGGTGCGGGCGGCGTCCACGCCGGACGAGTACCGCGGGCTGAGCCGGTTCTTCGCGCGGCATCTGGTGCGCACCGCCTTCACGCTGGTCATGCCGCGGTGGGGCGGCTGGACCAGCGACCTCGCCGAGTCCGCGGAGATCTTCGGCCGGTACTACCCGCAGCGCGCGGCGCAGGTGCGGGCCGCGGCCGCCGTGGCCATGGACCCGGTCGCCGACCCGGCCGTCCTCCGCGGCTACACCGAGGACCTCGGACCGTGGCTGGCGGAGGAGTACACGGCCCGCCACGGCACGAAGACGCCTCGCCCGGTCCTGCCGTCACACCAGGCCCTGCCCCTGCCTCTGCCGTCAAAGGAGCGCGGGTAGGGCGGAAGGGCGCGGCAGATCAGGCCATCCAGGGCCTTCATCCGCAGGGTGACCGCAGAGGTGATCCAGCCGGCCGTGGTGACGAGGGCCGGCAGCAGGAACACACACATGTCATTCCGGGCCCCCGGGGATCAGTCCGTGATCTTGGAGGTACTCCAGCTGCGCCCGCACGGACCATTCCGCGGCCGGCCACAGCGAGCGGTCCACGTCCGCGTAGACGTGGGCGACGATCGCCTCGGGCGTGGTGAAGCCGTCCTCGACCGCGGTCTCGATCTGGGCGAGGCGGTGCGCCCGATGGGCCAGGTAGTACTCCACGGCGCCCTGCGCGTCGTCTAGGACCGGTCCGTGGCCCGGCAGCACCGTGTGGACGCCGTCGTCGACGGTCAGGGAGCGCAGGCGGCGCAGGGAGTCCAGGTAATCGCCGAGGCGGCCGTCGGGGTGGGCGACGACGGTGGTGCCGCGGCCGAGCACGGTGTCGCCGGTCAGGACGGCCCGGTCGGCGGGCAGGTGGAAGCAGAGCGAGTCGGCGGTGTGGCCGGGGGTCGGGACGACGCGCAGCTCCAGCCCGCCGGTCCGGATCACGTCCCCGGCGGCGAGGCCCTCGTCACCGAGGCGCAGCGCCGGGTCCAGCGCGCGGACCTTGGTACCGGTGAGCTCGGCGAAGCGGCCGGCGCCCTCGGCGTGGTCCGGGTGGCCGTGGGTGAGCAGGGTGAGCGCGACCCGCTTGCCCGCCCGCTCGGCGGCGGCGATGACCGCGCGCAGATGTGCGTCGTCCAGCGGGCCGGGGTCGATGACGACGGCCAGGGCGGAATCGGGCTCGGAGACGAGCCAGGTGTTGGTGCCGTCCAGGGTCATCGCGGAGGCGTTCGGAGCCAGGACGTTGATCGTACGGGCGGTGGCGGGGCCGGAGGCGACCACTCCGCGGGGCTGGCCGGGCAGTGCGGCGGCTTCCGTCATGCGGTGCCTCCGGGGCGGACTCGCTTGGTGAACTCGTCGTGGCCCGGCCAGCTGAGCACCAGCTCGCCGTCCTCCAGTACGGCCCGGGCGAGGACCGGGGCCAGGTCCTGGCCCGTGGCCGCCGCGAGCGCTTCGGCGGCGCTCCCGTACGGCTCCAGGGAACGCAGGGTCGAGATGGTGGGCGGCATCATCAGCAGCTCGCCCTTGTCGTAGCCGGCGGCCGCGTCGGCCGGGCGGATCCAGACGGTCCGGTCGGCCTCGGTGGAGGCGTTGCGGGTGCGCTGTCCCTCCGGGAGGGCGGCGACGAAGAACCAGGTGTCGTAGCGGCGGGGCTCGAACTCCGGGGTGATCCAGCGCGCCCACGCCCCGAGGAGGTCGGAGCGCAGCCGCAGGCCGCGGCGGTCGAGGAACTCGGCGAAGGACAGCTCCCGCGCCACGAGGGCCTGCCGGTCGGCCTCCCAGTCGTCGCCGGTGGTGTCCCCGACGACGGTGTCCGGGGTCTCTCCGGCGAGCAGAACGCCCGACTCCTCGAAGGTCTCCCGTACGGCGCCGCACACGATGGCCTGGGCGACGGCGGGTCCGGTCCCGAGCCGCGAGGCCCACACGTCCCGTCCCGGCCCGGACCAGCCCACGAGGTGGTCCTCGTCGCGGGGGTCGACGCCTCCGCCGGGATAGGCGTACGCGCCCCCCGCGAAGGCCATGGAGGCCCGTCTGCGCAGCATGTGCACGGCGGGACCGGCGGGGGTGTCGCGCAGCAGCATCACGGTGGCGGCGCGCCTCGGCCGCACCGGTGTGAGCGAGCCGTCCGCGAGCGCGCGGATGCGGTCGGGCCACTCCGGCGGGTACCACTGGCCGCCGGGGGTGGCCTGGGGCGGCTGGCTGTGCTGACCATTCGGCATGGCGGGATGCTACGGCCATCCGTCCCGATGTTCGAGGTCCCCCCGCGCCACCTGCCCGCGCGGAACCCTGCCCTTCGCCGCGGCCGGGGGCCGCGTGGCCGCCTCGCGGTGCTCAGGACGGGGACGGGACTGGAACCCTGCTCTTCGCCGCCGCCGGGGGCCGCGCTGGCCGCCTCGGGGTGCTTAGGACGGGGACGGGACCGTACGAGGCCGTCCCGCCGCCCGCGACGGGACGGCCCGAGCCGTGCATGCCCCGCCTGGCGCCTCGCCGCACCGGGGGCCGGCGGGTGCGCCGCCGGTCGCTCCGGCCGGGTCGGCCCGTCACGCGGGTACGGGCTGGGACCACGCCCCGCGCGCCCCGGGCCGTACCCGCACTACCGCGGCTTCCGCCGCACCACCCGGCCCGCTGCGGCCGCACGACCCGCCGGCCGCAGCCCTGCCGGGCATCGCGCGAGCGACGCGCCGAAAGCGGAGCTTCGGGCGCCACGGGGACGCAGCGGCGTGGACGCGCAGCGCCCGGCCCTGCTCCCCAACCGCCGGACGGGCCCGGTGCCGCGGCGGAAGCCGTGAAGGCAGGCCGGGCCGAGGCGTGCGGGCACCGCGTCAGGCAGAGGGGTCCAGCTCGACCTGGATCTCGATCTCGACCGGCGCGTCCAGCGGGAGGACCGCCACGCCCACCGCGCTGCGCGCGTGGACGCCCTTCTCACCGAGCACCGCGCCCAGGAGCTCACTCGCACCGTTCAGCACGCCCGGCTGACCCGTGAAGTCCGGGGCCGAGGCGACGAAGCCGACGACCTTGACGACACGCGCGATCTTGTCGAGGTCGCCCACGACCGACTTGACGGCGGCCAGGGCGTTCAGCGCGCAGGTCGCGGCGAGCTCCTTGGCCTGCTCAGCCGAGACCTCGGCGCCGACCTTGCCGGTGACCGGCAGGCTGCCCTTGATCATCGGGAGCTGGCCCGCGGTGTACACGTACACGCCCGTCCGCACGGCCGGCTGGTACGCGGCCAGCGGCGGGACGACCTCGGGCAGGGTCAGGCCGAGCTCGGCGAGCTTCGCCTCGACGACGCCGGTCATGCCTTCTCCCGCTTGAGGTAGGCCACGAGCTGCTCGGGGTTGTTCGGCCCGGGCACGACCTGGACGAGCTCCCAGCCGTCCTCGCCCCAGGTGTCCAGGATCTGCTTGGTGGCGTGGACCAGCAGCGGGACGGTCGCGTATTCGAACTTCTTGGTCATGGGGGCGAGCGTAGTGCCTGTCGTACGGGGCTCATGCGCGGCCCGGGAGGCGAGTGGTTAGGCTCGGACGCTGTGAGCAGGCTCCAGGTGGTCAGCGGCAAGGGCGGCACCGGCAAGACCACGGTCGCCGCGGCACTCGCGCTCGCCCTCGCACGCGAGGGCAGGCGGACTCTTCTCGTGGAGGTCGAGGGCAGGCAGGGGCTCGCGCAGCTCTTCGGTGCCGAGGCGCTCCCGTACGAGGAGCGGAAGATCGCCGTGGCGCCCGGCGGGGGCGGTGAGGTCTTCGCGCTGGCCATCGACGCGGAACGGGCGCTGCTCGACTACCTCCAGATGTTCTACAAGCTGGGTTCGGCCGGCCGCGCGCTCAAGAAGCTCGGCGCCATCGACTTCGCGACGACCATCGCGCCCGGGCTACGGGACGTGCTGCTGACGGGCAAGGCCTGTGAGGCGGTGCGGCGCAAGGACAAGGCCGGCCGGTTCGTCTACGACCACGTGATCATGGACGCGCCGCCGACCGGGCGGATCACCCGCTTCCTGAACGTCAACGACGAGGTGGCGGGCCTGGCCCGGTTCGGGCCGATCCACAACCAGGCGCAGGCCGTCATGAAGGTGCTCAAGTCCCCCGAGACGGCCGTCCACCTGGTCACCCTCCTGGAGGAGATGCCCGTCCAGGAGACCGCGGACGGCATCGCGGAACTGCGCGGGGCCGGGCTGCCCGTCGGACGGGTCGTCGTCAACATGGTTCGGCCGCACCACCTGGACGAGGACACCCTGCGCGCGGCGGCCGGTGAGCGCCGCGCCGACGTCGCCAAGGCCCTCTCCCGGGCGGGCCTCGGAGGGGCGCGCCGCGGGGGGCTGGCCGAGCGGCTGGTGGACCCGCTGCTCGCGCAGGCGGCCGAGCACGCGAGCCGGGTGGAGCTGGAGCGCGCGCAGCGCGCCGTACTGGCCGACCTGCGCGTGCCGACGTACGAACTCCCCCTGCTCGGCGCGGGGATGGACCTGGCCGGGCTGTACGAGCTGGCGATGGAGCTCCGCAAGCAGACGGAGGCCGGAACCGAATGAGCGAGAGGGTGGAGACCGTGGGCCTGGACACACCGCCGCGGCTGGCGGTCGACCGGCTGCTGGACGACCCGAAGACCCGGATCATCGTGTGCTGCGGGGCGGGCGGGGTCGGCAAGACGACCACGGCCGCGGCGCTGGGCGTACGGGCGGCCGAGCGCGGGCGGAAGGTGGTCGTGCTCACGATCGACCCGGCGCGGCGGCTCGCGCAGTCGATGGGGATCGACTCTCTGGACAACACTCCGCGCAAGGTCGCGTCGGTGGGCGCCGACGGCGGTGAACTGCACGCCATGATGCTGGACATGAAGCGCACCTTCGACGAGATCGTCGAGGCGCACGCGGACGGCGAGCGGGCCCGGGCGATCCTCGCCAACCCCTTCTACCAGTCCCTGTCGGCCGGCTTCGCGGGCACGCAGGAGTACATGGCGATGGAGAAGCTGGGGCAGCTGCGGGCGCGGGACGACTGGGACCTGATCGTCGTGGACACCCCGCCGAGCCGGTCGGCGCTGGACTTCCTGGACGCGCCGAAGCGTCTGGGGTCGTTCCTGGACGGGAGGTTCATCCGGGTGCTGATGGCGCCGGCGAAGGTGGGCGGCCGGGCCGGGATGAAGTTCCTGAATGTCGGCATGTCGATGATGACGGGCACCCTCAGCAAGCTGATGGGCGCCTCGCTGCTGAAGGACGTGCAGACCTTCGTGGCCGCGATGGACACGATGTTCGGCGGTTTCCGCACCCGCGCGGACGCGACCTTCCGGCTTCTGCAGGCTCCCGGTACGGCCTTCCTGGTGGTTGCCGCACCCGAACCTGACGCCCTGCGCGAAGCCGCGTACTTCGTGGAGCGGCTGGCCGCGGAGCACATGCCGCTGGCCGGGCTGGTGTTGAACAGGGTGCACGGCAGCGAGGCCGACCACCTGTCCGCGGCGCGGGCGTTGGCCGCCGCGGAGAATCTTGAAGAGGGCGGCATTGTCGATCAGGAGTCCGGGAAAGCTGGACTTCGTGACTCGGCCGCGGAAACCGCGAGGACCCCCGGGACCGACTCGCCCGGCGCCGAAAGCCTCACGGACGACGTGGGCACCGCGGGCGAGGGGGAGGACGTGGACGGGATCACGGTGGACGAGGTCACGGCGGGCCTGCTGCGTCTGCACGCCGAGCGGATGCAGGTGATCGCACGCGAGCAGCGCACGCGCGATCGCTTCACCTCACTGCACCCCGAGGTGGCGGTGGCCGAAGTGGCCGCCCTGCCCGGCGATGTGCACGACCTCGCCGGGCTGCGGGCCATCGGAGAGCGACTCGCGGCCGGGGTTCCGGCCGGAGCATGAGCGTTCGTACGAGGTGGTGCGGACGTGGCGTGAGGGTGTTCTACCCGGCTGCCGCGTACGCCTCGTACGGAACGTCGGTCTCCGCGTCTGCATCCATGGTGAGGATGCCTGTACTGCGCTCGTACTCCGTGCGTGCGGTTTCGAGCAGCCGTCGCCACGAGGTGACGGTGGGACGCCGGCGCAGCAGTGCGCGTCGTTCCCGCTCGGTCATTCCGCCCCACACGCCGAACTCGACACGATTGTCGAGCGCGTCGGCCAGGCACTCGGTCCGCACCGGACATCCGGTGCACACCGCCTTGGCCCTGTTCTGTGCCGCTCCTTGTACGAACAGTTCATCCGGATCGGTAGTGCGGCAGGCTGCCTGCGCACTCCAGTCGGTAACCCAGCCCATCCCGGCGCCGTCCTCTCCCGAATCGAGGCTCCCCCACGGCGGCAGCGGCATATTCACCGCTGCCAGTTGAGGACGTTACGGAAGGTGGGCAGAGTGCAACACCCCCGACGGGCCCAATCTTGAATGGTCCGAACGGACTATGGGTAAGCGGCAGATCACCCGACGGAGTGATGCGGCGACATGCCCGACCATTCCGGCGATTCGGGTGGAATCGGCAGAGGGTCGGCACCGTACGGCCAGAGCGAAGGGCGGGAATCAGACATCAGTCCACCCCATTCGGGAAGGGTGAAAATCAAGCCGCGGGGTTGATGTCGCACCGCACCGCTGTGACAGTTGGGGACAGCTTAGGCCAAGGCATTCGCGCGTGTCCGGCGAATCAGAACGTAGGCTGCCCTCCATGGGAAAGAAGCGCTCGGGCGGCGGGCTCACGGGGAGCCAGCAGGCCGCCAAGTTCCTCGGAGTGTCCGTTCTCTCCGGAGTTGTACTGGCCGGCATCGCGATCCCGGGCGCAGGTGCCCTGGGCCTGGCGGCCAAGGGCACGGTCGAGGGATTCGATGAGATCCCGGCCAATCTCAAGACTCCGCCACTGAGCCAGCGGACCACGATTCTGGACGCCGAAGGTGGCTTGATCGCCACGGTCTATTCGCGCGACCGGCAGGTGGTCCCGCTCACGGCCATCTCCCCGTACATGCAGAAGGCAATCGTCGCGATCGAGGACTCTCGTTTCTACGAGCACGGAGCGGTCGACCTCAAGGGCATCCTGCGCGCGGTCAACCGCAACGCGCAGGAAGGCGGCGCCGCACAGGGCGCCTCCACCCTTACTCAGCAGTATGTGAAGAACGTGTTCGTCGAAGAGGCCGGCGACGACGAGACCAAGGTGCGCGAGGCCCAGGAGAAGAGCCTCGGCCGCAAGATCCGCGAGCTGAAGTACTCGATCCAGGTGGAAGAGGAGCTGGGGAAGAACAAGATCCTCGAGAACTACCTCAACATCACCTACTTTGGCCAGCAGGCCTACGGAATCGAATCCGCCGCCCAGCGCTACTTCAGCAAGCCCGCCAAAGACCTGACACTGGAGGAGTCGGCGCTCCTGGCGGGCGTCGTGCAGTCGCCGAGCCGGTACGACCCGGTGAACGACACGCAGGAGGCGATGAAGCGCCGCAACATCGTCCTCCAGCGGATGGCCGACATCAAGGACATCTCGCAGGCGGAGGCGGACGCGGCGAAGGCGAAGCCGGTCACGCTGAAGGTGACACGGCCGAAGAACGGCTGCATCACCGCGGTCAAGGGCGCGGGCTTCTTCTGCGACTACGTGCGCAACTCGTTCCTGACCGACCCCGTCTTCGGCAAGACGCGCGAGGAGCGGGCGAAGGTCTGGAACCAGGGCGGTCTGACCGTACGGACGACCCTGGACCCGCAGTCGCAGGACTCCGCCAACGAGTCGATCAAGGAACACGTCTACCAGGAAGACGCGATCGCGACGGCCGTGACGCTGGTCCAGCCGGGCACCGGCCGGGTGCTGGCGATGGGTCAGTCCAAGCCGTACGGCTTCGGGAAGAACGAGACGCAGATCAACTACTCCGTCGACAAGCGGATGGGCGGCTCCAACTTCGGCTTCCAGGTCGGCTCGACGTTCAAGCCCTTCATCGCGGCCGCCGCCCTGGAGCAGGGGATGCCCCCGACGAAGGTGTACGCGGCGCCGAACAGGATGGACTACCCGAGCCCGATCTCCCGCTGTGACGGCTCGCAGTACGTCAACGTCACGAAGGAGACGGCGAAGAACGAGACCGAGGACGAGATCGGCCCCTATGCGCTGAAGACGGCCATGGAGAAGTCGATCAACACCTACTTCGTCGAGATGATCTCCGAGATCGGCCTCTGCCCGGTCGCCCAGATGACGCAGAAGCTGGGCGTGGTCCCGGCGAGCGGCGCGAAGCTCGCGGACGGTCCGGCCATCGCGCTCGGCTCCGAGGAGATGTCCCCGCTGACGATGGCCAACGCGTACGCGGCCTTCGCCAACCGCGGTGTCCACTGCACGCCGATCGCCATCGAGTCGATCACCGACGCGCACGGCAAGGCGCTCGCGGTGCCGAAGACGAAGTGCGAGCGGGCGATGTCGCAGAACACGGCCGACACCATCAACACCCTGCTGCGGGGTGTGGTCGACGCCGGTACCGGTGAGCGGGCCGGTCTGACCGACCGCGACAGCGCGGGCAAGACGGGTACGACGGACCACCGCTACAACGCCTGGTTCGTCGGCTACACCCCGAACATCTCCGGCGCGGTGTGGGTCGGCTCCGGCGGCGCCAGGAAGATCACGATGGAGGACATCGAGATCGGCGGCAGGTCCTACGACAAGGTCTTCGGTGGCGGCCTGCCCGGTCCGATCTGGAAGGACGCCGTCACCGGCGCGCTGTCCGGGCGCGAGGCCCCCGGCTTCACCACGGTCGGCATCCCGGAGGCTTCGGTCGGCGCCGGCCCGGTCGGCGGGAGGCCGGCCACGCCCCCGGCCAATCCGGGGAAGCCCGTGAAGCCCGGCAAGCCGGGGGACGGCAAGCCCGGCGGGCGACCGGGCGGACAGACGATCGCCGGGACCACCGGCGGCACGGGCGGCGGTCCGGAGAACCCGTTCCCCGGGATCACGCTGGAGCCGGGAATGACCGGCGGCCGCGAGGAGGAGGAGTAGGGGGAAGAGGAACGCGAGAGGGGCACCTGCCGATTCGGCGGGTGCCCCTCTCGGGTTCTGGCTTCTCGCGTGGTCGCGTGGTCGTCTTCACCGCGACCCTGCGACTTCACGGCGCACTGGCACACCGGCACACCGGCACACCGCACCGGGGCGAACCGGAGCCTAGGAGAGGTGCTGCTTGACGGCGGCGGCGACGCGGCCGCCCTCCGCCAGTCCGGCCACCTTCGGGTTCACGATCTTCATGACGGCGCCCATGGCCCGCGGTCCCTCGGCCCCCGCCGCCTTCGCCTCCTCGACGGCCTGCGCCACGATCGCGGCGAGCTCGTCGTCGCTGAGCTGCTTGGGCAGGTACGTGTCGAGGAACTCGCCCTCCGCGGTCTCCCGCGCGGCCTGCTCGGGACGGCCGCCCTGGGCGAAGGCCTCCGCGGCCTCCCGGCGCTTCTTCGCCTCCTTGGCGATCACCTTGAGGACTTCCTCGTCGGAGAGCACGCGCGCTTCCTTGCCCGCGACCTCCTCCTTGGTGATGGCGGAGAGGGTCAGTCGCAGCGTGGACGAATGCAGCTCGTCGCGCGCCCTGATGGCGGTCGTGAGGTCTTCCTGGAGCTTGGCCTTGAGCGTGGTCATGGACCTGAGTCTGCCAGGTACGGGGGCGCTGGCGCCCGCAGGTTTTGCGGGTCTGCGACGATGGGGCCATGCGTGCGCGTTACGGAGTTCCCCTGAAGGCGGCTGCCGGCATCGCGGCAGTGGGGGTCGCGGGAGTCGCCTATGCCGCCGGTTTCGAGGCGCGGTCCTTCCGCCTGCGCCGGATCACGGTGCCCGTCCTGCCCCGGGGGATGCGCCCACTGCGCATACTCCAGGTCTCGGACATCCACATGGTGCGCGGGCAGCGCAAGAAGCGGGCCTGGCTCCAGTCCCTCGCCGGCCTGCGCCCGGACTTCGTGGTGAACACCGGCGACAACCTCTCCGACACGGAGGGCGTGCCGGAGGTGCTGGACGCGCTCGGTCCGCTCATGGACTTCCCCGGCGTGTACGTCTTCGGGTCGAACGACTACTACGGGCCGCGGCTGCGCAATCCCGGGCGCTACCTGATCGAGAAGACCCAGGGCCGGCACGGGCTGAACGGCAACAAGCCGGTCGTCGGCGCCGTCCACAACCCCTGGGAGGAACTGCGGGACGCCTTCGACACGGCGGGCTGGCTGAACCTCACCAACACCCGGGCGCGCCTCAAGCTGGACGGCCTGGAGCTGGCCTTCACCGGGCTCGACGACCCGCACATCAAGCGGGACCGCTACGAGCAGGTGGCGGGCGGGCCGGAGGCGGACGCGGACTTCTCGATGGCCGTGGTGCACGCCCCGTACCTGCGCACGCTGGAATCCTTCACCGCCGACGGCTACCCGCTGATCCTCGCGGGCCACACGCACGGCGGGCAGCTGTGCATCCCCTTCTACGGCGCGCTGGTCACCAACTGCGACCTTGACACGAAGCGGGTCAAGGGCCTCTCCACGCACGAGGCGGGCGGCCATCGCGCGTTCCTCCACGTCTCGGCGGGCTGCGGCACCAACCGTTTCACCCCGGTGCGCTTCGCGTGCCCGCCGGAGGCGACGCTCCTGACGCTGACGCCGAAGGCCTGACCACCGGCGCGTCGTCACCCAGCACGCTGCCGGGCCCCGCACCCGGCCCGCCCGCCGGTGCCGCCGCGCCCCCTCTCCGAAAACCGGATTTCGTCTCCGGCCGAGGGTCCGCTAAAGTAATCGATGTCGCCAGGGCAGCAATCGCTGCAAAGGCGGCGATCGGGGTGTAGCGCAGCTTGGCAGCGCGCTTCGTTCGGGACGAAGAGGTCGTGGGTTCAAATCCCGCCACCCCGACGCTGTAATACCAGGTCAGAGCCGGTGTCTTGTAAAAGACACCGGCTCTGCTTGTTTCTCCCCACCCTCTCGGGAGAATCCTGGGAGAAACCTCCGCCGAAACGGCTTCCCGCTCGCTCCTACGGGCGGCCCCTCAACAGAGCGTCGAGCACGGCCACGGGCGACCCCGGAGCCATCCGCCGACGCGCGTCGAGCGACTCCTCCCACATGCCAGTCAGGCCGGCCAGAAGTTCGCGGCGCATCTCCGGGGTGATGTGGGAGTACCGGGCCTGGACCGAACCGTCCTCGTGCCCCATCCGCTCGTCCTTCAGCTTCGGCGGGGTACGCAGCTCGTCCATCATCGTCTTGTGGCTGTGCCGCAGCCCGTGCGGCGTCAGACCCCGCGCGATCGGCACCCACGACGCCTCGGCCCGGCGGGCGGCGCCTCGGCCGCGGGCCGGGATGCCCGGCCAGGGTTCCGCCACCAGCGGCACGGGGTGCGCCTCCTGTGGCGCCTTCTTCGGATACCAGCCGGTCGCGGCCGGCTGGAAGAGCCACGTCGCGAATCCGTTCCGCCGCCAGTGCGCAGCGTTCTCCACTGACGGCCAGTACCGGATGTACCCGAGATCGGCTATGGCCTGCTCGACCGCGGCCCGCGTACTGTCGGCCACAGCAGTCGGGCGGTTCAGCACGTTGGAGACTGTGCCGGTCGAGACTCCGGCCACGCGCGCCACGTCCACCAGCTTCGCTCCAGGCCGACGGGCGGCACCGTTCGCTGCGGAATGTCCGCTGAACAGATAGCGCAGCTCGTGGCAGTCACACGGCTTCTCCCCTGCCCTGGAGACCTGGCCACGCAGCAGCCGGGCGAGCCAGTGGGGCACGTCGATCGTGCGGTAGGAGTCATCCTTGGGGGGACAGCGATGCATCTCTCCGGAGTCCAACTCGTAGAGCTGGTGCTCGACGCGCACAGCCGACGGCCGGACGAACTTCGCCTCCAGGCCGACGATCTCGCCCCACCGCATGCCGGTGTAGCCCTTGAGGACGACGCCAACAAACTCGTCATCCCGCCCTGACAGCAGAGCTGCCCTCTCGGCGATCAGCAACACGCCGAGAGCGGACGTCACCACCTTCTCTGGGCCTCGGTTCCGGGACCGGCCGGCCCGCTTGCCGCGCCCCCGGCGGCGGGTCGCGGGATTCGAATCCCGCAGCTCCTCATCCACTGCGTCGGCGAGGATCAGGTGCAGCGTGCCCCGCCACGTCTTGATGCTGCTGGCTGCGTATCCACGGTCTCGCTCACTGCGCTCCCAAGCATCGATCTCTCCCTTCGTGATCTCGCTGACGACCGCTTCCTCAAACTGCGGGAGGAGGTGCTCCTCGATGTGTCGCCGGTAGTTCTGCATGGTGGAGGCTGCAAGGTCCTGGGCGTCGTACCAGCGGCTCGCGTAGTCGCCGAACGTGATCCGCTCAGCCACGCCGGCCGGAGCGACACGGCTGGCAGCAAGGGCCTTCTCCTCCTCTACCGCCGCGGCCTTCTCGGCGGCACGCTTGGTCCGGAAGCGAATCGTCTTGCCGTACTCGTCTTTGACGGTGCCGTACTTGCCGGGCTCGATCTTGTATCGGCCGCGCCAGTAGTCCCCGCGCTCTTCTGCGAATCCCAAAGTGCTCTCTCTATGAGTGAGCCCCGCCCGGGACCCGGGCGGGGCGGTGGTCAGGCGGCCTTTTGCTGATGCTCCAGTCGGGCGGTGCGGCGCGGAGGGCGTGCCCGCAGCCGGGCCGCGGGCAGGGGCCTCGGAGAATTCGGCGACCCCGGCGTGCGAGCCACGGCCGGCTGAGACTGACGGGGGGCTCGCGGGCCGGTGGGTCCCTCACTGAAGAGACGGAGAATCTCCGCGAACTGCTCGGCCGTGAACCGGTAGGCGCGGCCTGGCTTCGTGTACGGGATCCGGTTGTTGCGTGCTTGCTCCTTGACCCACCACTCGGACTTACCGAGGGCTCTGGCGACATCGGCCGGGTAGTAGAGGTGGGGCAGCGGGTCTCGCTTCACAGGCTGGTCCTGTCCTCTCGGCGGGGTGCTGCGGGTTGATCGTGAGCCATCACCGGGCGGCGGTGCTGTCCGAAGCTCGGATTTCTGCGTCATCGCGTCACTTGCGTCATTCGTGGCGCTGAACTGCGGGTTTGCGTGACGCAGGGGGTCGGGGGCTATGTCACCGGTGACACAGCCATCCGTCACGGGGTGACGCAGGTGACGAAGGGTGACGCAGAGATTGGGGCTCTGCGTCACCGGTGTTGGTACAGGTCAGCCCTGGTTTTGGGGGCCGTCGTGACGCAGGTGACGCAGCGTCTTCCTACTTAGGAAAAAGGAAGGGCTTGGCTCTGTTGTTGTGCGCGCCTTCGGACATAAATGCGGAGCCGCAGAGCGGCACGCCCGTTGGGCGGCGGCGGCCGCCGCCGAAGAACAAGAAGAGCACCACCGCGCCGGGCCGGGGGGTGCTCCTCTTGCTTGTGCGGCTGGGACCGCCGGGGCGGGGTCTAGAAGAGGTCCGGCTGCTCGTCCTGCGGGGGCTGGGGCCGGGCCATGGCGATATAGCGGGCGGTGTTGGTGCGGCCCCAGTCGACGAGGACGCCGCGGGCGGCGAGGACGGGCTGGAGGCGCTTGAGGCGGTCGGAGAGGACCTTTCCGGTGGTGGGCCAGCCCTTGGGCTGGGGCCGGAAGTCCTCCCCGGTGTAGAGCTGGGTGAGCGCGTGCAGCCACTCTGCTGACGTCATCCGAACTTCGCTGCCGGGTTCGGTGTCGGCAGCGTGCTTGAGGACGGTCTGGGCGAGGAGGTCGCCTTCGATGACGTCGTCGTTGAGGTCGTCGAGGCTGGCCCGGTAGGCATCCAGCGCACCGAAGCTGCGGGCAGCGTCGAGCTGCGCGCACAGGTGCGCGAAGTCGGCCATGCGCAGGTCGGTCGGGATGTCCGCTTGGGCGGCGCGGACGCTGACGGCCAGGTCGAGGACGGACCCGAGGATGATGGGCAAGTTGCGTGCGAACTCGGTCCACAGCTCCGCCTCGGTCCGCCGTACGCGGGGGCGTTCCAGGCGGAGAGGCAGGAGGCGTTCGGCGAGGTCGGGACGGATTACGCCCACGTCGATGCCGGTCAGCAGGAGCGGGCGGCGGTAGCGGGAGCGGACGACGTCGCCGTCGGTGAACAGGGCCCGCTTGACGTTCTCAGCGCCGGTGACGATGCAGCACATGAGGTCGGAGAGGTCCGGGGTGAGGTGGGAGAGGTTGTCCAGGCCGGTGATCCACCCGGCGGCAACAGCGGTGATCAGGTTCTCTTCGTCCTTGGGCGGGCGGCGCAGGTCGCCGCTCATGCCCTCGATGATCCGTACGAGCATCTTGCCGGCAGTGGACTTGCCCGCGCCCTGGGGGCCGGTGAGGAACGGGGCGGGGACGGGAACGTCGGGGCCGAGGCAGCCGACGAGCCAGGCCAGGGCCAGGCCCTCGCTCTGGGCGCTGGAGAAGTTGACTAGGCGCATCAGCAGATCGATGCCTTTGCCATCGGTGTCCTTGGCCGGGAGTGGGAGCTCGCCGGTGAGCTGGGTGCGGCGCCAGCAGACCTCACGGGGGTCGGGGGTGCGGATGTCCCAGCCGTTGGGGTGAATGCGAACGGACTGGCCATCGTCGCGGCCCAGGTCCAGCCAAGTCGCCCCGTCGAACCCCGGAGCTACTCGGATATGGACGGGCTGGACGTCCTCGGTGAGCGCGAGTGCTTCGATCAAGTCGAGTGCCTCCTTCAAGGCGGTTCCGTTGAAGACGCCGACCCCGTCGCGGAACAGGCCGACCATGAGTTCCTGCCGGTGGCTGCCGGTCGTGCCCTGGGAGCGGATCGGGCGGGCCACGGGATGGCCGTTGTGCTGGGCGTAGACGGTGCCGTCGACAGTGCGGAAGTACCGGAAGTGGGCCTGCGCATAGTCGGTGATGACCTCGCGTGCCGGGTTCTTCTCGTCCTCAGGCATGTCACATCCCCAGAGCAGCAACGGCGTTGGACCACGCGTCCTCGCAGTGCCGCAAGGACTCGCCCCTGCCCTGCGCTGCGGTGAACAGGCGCTTGATGTGCGTCTCGGTGAGGCAGCCGCACCGGCCGTGCGTCGACAGCACCGCGAGGAACGTCCGGTACACGGTCTTGTGGATGCCGTCCGGCGCCCCGCTGATGCGCTGCTCCGCCATGGCGATACCCCGCTCCAGATAGACGGGCGAACGGTGCCGGCACTCCCCGCCCCCGACCGGCGCAGCCGCAGTCATGGGGCGAGACGCCGGCCGGACCACCGCGGGCTCCTTCACGGCGAGCGCCCGCACAGCGGCCGGGAGGGACGCCATGGTGCCGGTGCCGGAGCCCAGCCACCGGGCGTAGGACATTAGGGACTTGATGTCCGCACCAGGGCGCACGGCGTTGGGGGAGGTCATGGTGCCCAGGTAGATCCAGTGCTCCCCGCGCGTCGTGGGCACGGTCTTGGTCGCAGGGAGGGTCTGGCGGGCCCAGGCGATCGCGTTGGCGTTGTCCAGGTCGAGGACCGTGAGCCCGGCACCGCCGGGGTGGTAGGCGACGGCCGCGGCCTGCCGCCAGGCCGGGGCCCAGGCTGCGGAGGTGAGAACGTGGGGGTCGGTGGTGGCGGCGGCCCAGCCGTGGCAAGGCGCCGGGCACGTGCAGGGGCCGGGGGTCTTCATGTTCGGTCGGCCACCACAGGCGTTCTTCTGGCAGGTGCGGCAGTTGCCCATGGGGCCCTTGCCCTTCCGTAAGGGCAGTACGGGAACGGTCCGCTCGGCGAGGTCGAGGGCCGCGCGGAGCTGCGCGGAGGGGGCGAGTTGAGTCATGCTGGAGTCCTCCAGTTCAATCGCATCTGGATGAGGGCGGCCCGGACTTTGGCGAGACGGGGCCGCCCTCGTTGTGTTCTCTGGGCGAGGTGCTCAGTTGCTGATCTGCCTGCGCACCTCCATGACCAGGCGGAGGATCTCGTGCGTCATGTCGGCGATCGCCTGCAGCCGCTCTTCGACCTCCGCCGGGTTCGGCCCGGTGAAGGAGAAGGACGGTTCGTTGTTCGGTCTGGGGTCGGTGAACGAGAACGACACGGGCAGCTCCCTGGGGTCAGATGTTGAGGTGGTGTGCGCGCTGGATGGCGGCCTCCCACACGGCGCGCACCTGGGGGCCGGTGTGGGAGTCGTTCCAGGTGGGGATGGACTCCCACTGCTTGCCGTGCTGGCGGCGGGCCTCGTCGAGGAGGAGGTTCCCGGCATCCCGGTAGGCGACGTTGCGGGCTCCGGCCGCTGCTCGCAGCGCGCCGATGGAGCAGCGGGCGCCTTCGGGGTGGATGAGCCTGTGCTTGGCCCAGCCGTGGTTGTCGAGGAAGGCGAGGGCGTCGGTGAGGGTCTTCTCGACGGCGCCGGGCCGGTGCGCGGGCGGGGTGGCGGCCAGGGTCGCGGCAACCGGTGCGGACGTGGCGGGAGCCGCGGGGGCGACGGGTTCCGGGGTGGGGTCGAGGAGCTGGAAGGCCTTGGCGTACAGGTCCTGGTCGACGTGGGTGAAAGGGGTCTGGGTTCGGGTGTTCATGCTGCCCTCCACAGGCCGTTCTCGTTGGTGACCTCGTCGCGCCGCTTCAGTTCGGAGAGGCGCGGCTTGATGTTCTTGGCGGTCGTGCCGAGCTTTCGGGCGATGGTTTCGGCGGTCATGGGGATGGACTCGTCTCGCAGGAGTTCGAGGATTCGCGGCTTGATCAGCTCCTGTCCGTCCGCGGGCCCTGCGGGGCCGGCGGGGTCGGTCTGGTTCCGCTGGTGCGGAACAGGCGGTCCCTGCTGGGCTGTGGTCAGCAGGTCGGCGAGGCTGCCGACCAGGTTCTTGCCGCGCTGGTCGACCACCGGCGTATGCGCGATCACTTCCTGGTGGCGCCAGGCGTCGCAGTCCTCGATGGCGACGGGAGTCAGGTCTCTGGCAAGGGCGACGGGCGGGATGTCCAGGTGCAGCGAGCGGAACTGGACGGCCTGGGATCCGGGGGTGAGGAGGTAGCCGAGGCCGAAGGTGCCGTCTTCGGGGTTGGCGGCGGCCGTGGTGGCCAGGCCGGTCATGTTCCGGTCCGCGACCTTGTCGTACTGGCCGGGCCACGAGGAGGGGATCCTCGACAGGTCGATGCCCTCCGCGCCCTCGACCGCGTTCGCGCCGACCAGGGAGCCCTGGCCCTTGGCGCAGCGCAGGAACACCGCGCCGCCGCCGATCAGGAGCTGCGAGCGGATGACGGTGGAGTTGCCGAGGTCCTCGGCGAGCGGGGTCTGGGTGGCCAGGACGACGCCGATACCCCGCTTGAGAGATCGGCGGGTCATCTGCTCGACGATCGCTTTGGCCTCCGCGTGGTAAGGCGAGGAGACCGACAGCAGCATGTGGGCTTCGTCGATGACGATCAGGATCAGCGGGTCGGTGAACGGGAAAGCAGGGCTGCGGTAGCGGGCTTCGCGGTCGAGCATCATCGCGTAGGCCAGGCGCAGGGCGCCCATCGCCTCGTCCAGGCCGTCACCGCAGTACGCGGCCAAGCGGGCTCCGGCGATGGTTCCGGCCTGCGGGGAGGCCAGGATCACGGCGATGCGTGACTTGTGGGCGGAGAGCAGGATCTGTTCCAGGATTCCGGACTTTCCGGAGCGGGAGCCGCCCACCAGGTACAGGTGGCGGGCGCCGGAACCGGGCTGGGCGAGGGGGACCAGGGCGGCGCGGGCGTCGACGTAGGTGCCCAGGCGGACGTATCCGCGGGAGTCCATGGACAGTTCGTCCACGACGGAGGAGAGCATCGTGCCGTGCATCAGCGCGTGCTCCTTCATCACGCGCACCCCCATCTGCGAGGGCTTGTCGGTTGGGGCGAGAGCGATCTGGATCGTCTCCAGGTCGAGGTTCCCTGCAAGGTCCTGGATGTTGACGGTCCCGATCGCCTTGCGGTCGCGGGTGGCGATCCCCTCCCAGTCCAGGGGCCCGTCATAGCGGGTCAGGGCCAGCGTGGTGCCGGGCATCGCCCCTTCCGGGACGGCCACGTACGCGGCCCACACCTGCTCAGGAGTCGTGGGGGCGCCGTTGGCCGCGATCTGCGGCTGCTCGGCCGCCTTCTTGAGGTGGACGGTGACGGGCAGCGCGTTCGGCGCGTAGTGCTTGGGATCGCCCATCTCCACCTGGGAGACGGGGATCTGGTAGACGGCCGCGATGTCGGCGGCCTTCACGCGGACCTGCTGCCCCTGAGGCAGCGTGATGATCCCCGTGAACGACAGGTGGTCGTCCCCGACGTCCAGGTCGAGCTGCGCGAGCTCTGCCCCGGGCTGGATCAGCTTGCGGCCTTCGGTCTGCGTGGGACCGGAGATGAACTCGGCCCACCAGGCGGTGATGAGCTGCGCTTGCGAACTCTGCCCCGCCACAGTGGCTGTGGCGGGGAGTGCGGGGGCTTCGCCGGAGGTGTTGCGGTGGTGGGCGAGAGCTGCTGCTCCGGCCGGGATGGCGAGCCCGAGGGCGAAGAGGGGGTCCATGCCGCTGGCGAGGGCCTGGTGGGCTGCGATGCCGCAGCCGGTGGCGGTGATCCCGCAGCCGATCAGGGAGCGCAGGGCGGGGACGGAGGCGTTGATGGCCCACGCCCCCGCTCCGGCCGCTCCGGCGGCGAGGGCGGACCAGGGGCCGGCGGCGGCTGCTGCCACGGCGAGAGCGGCGGGCGCGTACTGGATGAACTGTGCTCGGGTCGGCCCCATGGTCCTGGCTCTCCTTACTGCTGGGTGTAGAAGGTGGCTTCGGCCATCTCGACGGGCGAGGTGTCCACGGCGTCGGCGATGCCCCCGTGCTCGCTCTCGACGGTCGTCTTCGCGTCGTCAGCGGCGGCGGACGCACTGTCCGCCGCGGCCGTGTAGGCGCCGGCCGCTTCCTTGGCGCCGGTCATGACCAGGGCGGCGTCCGCGAACTCGGCGGTGGTGGCCGCATCCACGGCCAGCGCCTTCATCGTTTCGGAGGCGTCCTGCATCTGCTCGGTCGTGTCGTCGACGTCGGTGGCGAGCTTGGTGACGGTCTCGGCGTGGACGTGGACCTGGTGGGTGAGCCAGGCCAGCTTGGCGCGCAGGGCCGCGTAGGTCGCGGCGTCCTTGAGGGATTCGGTGACAGACATGCAGGCTGCTCCTCTTCCTATCGGGCGTTGTAGAAGTCGCGTTCGGCGGGCTTGGTCAGCGGGGAGTCAGCGACGGCCTGGAAGATCACGCCGTGCCGGACCTCGGCGCTCGCGGACGCGGCGCGGCATGCCTCCTCACCGCCCTCGATCTGGTCGTGGAGCTTCTCCGCGGCGGCGGCCTGGAGGTCGAGCTGCTCTTTGAGGTGCTCGCACTTGCCGATGAGGTTCTCGCCGACGCCCTTCTCCGTGATCTCGGCGATCAGGACGTCGCAGTCCGCGGCGAGGTGCGCGGACTCGTCCACGAGGTCCAGGCAGGTCTCGGCGCTGGACTGGCACAGGAAGGCGGCGCCCTCAGCGAGGTCGATGACCTGCGTGAGGGTGATGACCTCACCGCCGCTGTAAGTGCGGGACTTCCCGGCGGCGGTAGTGACGTGGATGCCCTTGTCGTCGACGGTCGCGGTGTGGGGAACGGGCGGATCGGGCTGCATCGCGGGGTCCTTCCTGATGTGGTCGGGGAGCGTGACGGCCGGGGGCGGGGGGACGGTGCCGGGTGGCGGGACCGTCGGGGCCGGTACTGGCGCAGGCGTGGGAGGCGGCGCGGCGGTAGGCGGTGGAGGCGGAGTGGCCGGCGGGGTGGTGGGCCTCGGCGGCGGGGCCGTCGGAGGCGAGCTCGGGTTCGGGGGTGTGGAGGGCCTCGGCGGCACGGTGGCCCCTGAGGCAGGTGCGGCAGACCCTGCCGCCCCCGCGGGAGGTGTGGCGGAGGAAGAAACGGAAGGTGCAGTTCGCGGGTTCTTCAGGTAGGCAGAGCGCCATCCGTCACGCAGGCCCCCGGCCCAATGCGCGCCAGCGAGCAGCCCGTAGTGCGCTTTTGCTGCTGCGTTGTAGGGGGCGTTTCTGAAGGTGTCCGGCGCCCTGGTCGGCTCCCATTTGTCTTTCGCTTTCGGCGGGGGTTTCTTGATTCCCGCCTGCTCGTATTTGCCGTGCGTGTTGTCGACGCCGACGAGGTAGGTGATGGCGAGGAGTAGGAGGAGTTCCACGGGCCTCATTCCGTGACGCTGTGTAGTTGTCTGGGGTTACCGGTTACCGGTTACAGACCCTTGTGGACGCCGGTTCGGGCCACCCAGGGCGGTGCGAGGCAGTTGCCTGCGGCCTGTAACCGGTAACCGGTAACCGTTCGACTGGTGGCCTAGCGTGACGTTCCGATGTCGTTGACCGTGTTGTTCGCCGTGTTGAAGACGGATTCGAGGGTGCCCCGGATCTCATTGCTGAACGGCGTGTACGGGAGGAAGATCCCGGAGACGATCAGCATGATGCAGATCACCATCTGCTTTCCCTTGGTCTTCTTGAAGGTGAAGAACAGTGCCCAGCAGAACAGGGCCAGGGCGAAGAACTGGAGCGTCATTTCAGGCACCCTTCTCGAAGGTGAATCCCTTGTTGTTCGCGGGGGTGACTGCACTGGAACCGGAGGGCGTGGAGAGCTTCTTGTAGGCGAGGAGGCCGCCGCCCCCGACGAGAGCCACCCACAGCCAGGGGCTGGCCGTGATGCCCCCGTCGGCCCCGGTGGACTCCTTGGCCTTGGGAGCCGTCCCGCCGAGGGTCGGGGCGGCGCAGGAGGGGATCTTCGCGACGTCGTACGAGGCCGCCTTGGCCACCGCCGCCGACCGGATCTTCATGCACTCCAGGTAGACGGCCATCTCCCGCTCGTAGAGGGTCTTGGCCGCCGTTTCCTCGGTCTGGGCCCGCTGCTTGTCGGCCTCGACCTCGACCAGGGCGTTCGCGGCCTTTTCCTGGGCCCGAGCACGGTCCTGGGCGGCCTGGTCGCTCTGCATGCTGGTGACGGCCACGACCGTGCCGCACACGGCGAGGACGGCGATCGTGCCGCAGACGGCGAGAGCGGCGGTGTTGCGGCGGACCCCGCCGAGCTTGACGGAGAACTTGGACGACGTGCTGGGCTTCTCCGGGGCTGCGGGGTTCATGCGGGTGAATTCCTCGTCCCAGTCGATTGCGGACACGGTGGTTCCTCCTTCCAGTGCTGTGTGGGTGCGGTCGGTGAAGCCCGCCCCCGGTAGGCCGGGGGCGATTCAGGCGGCGTGCTGTTCATCGGGGTAGGCGCAGGGGACGCACATGCCGAGCGAGGCCGGGATCACGTACCCGACATCGGCGCGACAGGTGGGGCAGGTACGGCGGGCCGTGTTCGCCTTCGCCAGCGCCGCGGCCTTGGCCGGCGTCATCGGGCGGACCGGGCAGGCCAGCTCTATCCGGTAGAGGAAGGCAACCAGCGGCCCGCGCCGGTAGCGGGGTCGCTCCACCTGAGCCACAACGTCCTGCCCGCCGGGGCGGAGGCCGGCCGCGCGGAGCTGGCGGCGGGTGGCGAGTCCGTCAGGGGCCAGGCGCCAGGAGTAGCGGATGGTCATCGGGGGCTCTCTTCCTGAGCCATGAGGGTGGCCCAGGCGCCGCGGATACGTGCTTCGCCGCCGGTGAATCCGGACTCGCGGAACGCGGTGACGGTCTGCCGGTAGGACAGCGGCGGGTCGGCGGAGTACCGCAGGAACCTAAGGACGACCACGATCTGCTCGTCGGTCAGGGCCTCCCCGATCAACGGGGTGGAGACTCCGGCGATGGCGGCGACCTCGTCGAGCGTCACGGGCGTGACGGTAGGCGTGACGCCCTCCCCGTCCAGACCGGCCAGCAAGCCGTTGACCTGCGTGCCTTCCCCGTCACACCCACCCGTGACGGCCCCCTCCCCAGCACCCGGTTCGGGTGCTGCGGGGAGGGCGGGAGTCACGGCCGCCGTGACGGCGTCACGCCCACCCGTGACGGGTCCGGTAGGGGGTGTGACGGTGATCGCGAACATGTCGCCGAGCGCGACGTCCGCGCCGGTTGCGATCCGCTCCCGCTGGACGTCCAGCAGCCGCGCGCCGAGCGTGACGTCTGCGGTGCCGACCTTGCGGGCCAGACGCCACGACGTCCGGTCCGACCGCTCCCGGACCTTCGCGTCGGGGTGGTTGGCGGCACGGGCGCGGTGATAGGCAAGGGCCTGCACCACGGCCGCCGCCCGCGCCTCTGCCTCAGCATCCCGGCCGTCGACGTGGACCACGATCCGGCGGGCCAGGAACGCCATGCCCTCCGCCGACACCGACATCCCCAGCGGGGTAATCGCGTAGATGATCGTGCGGGGCCCGTCCGGTGCGGAGACGGCGGACATGACCGACGCGGCCGTCGGCAGCGCCCACAGACCGGCACGGACCACCGCCGGGGAGGACTGCCCCAGCATCGTCAGCCCCAGCAACACGAGCGCCAGGACAGCGGTCGCGCCCTCACCGGCCGCGACCGCGCCGAGGGCGGTACCGGAGTTGTAGGCGCCCTTGATGTTGGAATAGGTGCCGTAACCGCCGGCCGCGCCCGTGGCGAGCATTGGGGCGAACGCGACGCCGAGGACGAACTTCTGGGCTCCCGTCAGCGGGCGGCCGGTCACCGGTCTCCCCCGTCCTTATCGAACTCATACGGGGTGTAGGTGACGGGTTCCTCGGCAGTCCGGGTGCGGATCGCGGCCGCGGCGAGCCGCGGGTCCCGGCTGACGGTCCGGTTCGCCTGGAGGGTGATCCGTACGGCGAGGGCCCGGCGTTCCAGCAGCCCGTAGTACAGCCGCTCATCCGCCTGCAGGATCGAGGGCAGCGGCAGGTTCAGCGCTTCCACGATCGCGTCCAGCAGGGCGGCGTGGGCCGCTTCGGTGCGCTCGTTCATGCCGCGTCCCCCGAGACCTGCGTACCGGCGGCGCGGTTGGCCGCGTCCCGGCGGGCGGTCAGCACACGGTTGTGGGCCCGGCGGATCCGGCGGCCGTCGAACTCCGACGCCGGCCGGTCCAGCAGGACGATCAGCGCGTCCAGCAACTCGACCTCGGCCAAGACCACGTCCATCTCGGCCTCGATCGCGTCCAGCTCCGCATCCGACGGCTCCAGACCGTCGGACCACGGCGTAACAACGTCCTGAAGTGCAGCGATGTGCTTCATGAGTCGTGTTCTCCCTAGCAGGTGGACGGCTCGAAGCGGCCCCGGTGTTCCAGCACCGGGGCCGCACGTCGTTGGGTGTGGAGGGTCAGGCAGGGCTACTTCGGAGTGACCGTGATGCTTCCGGTCGCCTCGTATCCCCTGGAGCGAAGGCTCTTCTCGACCGTCTTCCTAGCGGCCTCCGCCGAGGGTGCGCTCAACGTGCCGCGCACGCTCGTGGTCACCCCGGGGGTCAGGGTGTCGGCGACCTCTTTGACGGTGAAGCTGAACTCCTGCATCAAGCTCTCCCTTGGGTCACGGTTCCGGGCTGTTCGGCTCCCCTCAACCCCGCTCGGGCGACACCCCGAATGGGCGCCGGCCGGGCAGAGGAGGCAACCGGCCGCCGCACCATCAGTGCGGCGGAGGGTCGAACGACGCGAAGGGCGCTCCTGCCCGCACCGGTCCAGTGCGGGCAGGGCCCAGGGTCTTAAGCGGATCACTGCTGCCTCCGTGAAGGATGCGGGTGAGGGAAGGCTTCGCCACCGCCGTTGCTGCAGCGGGGGTCCCGAGCCTTGATCGGTGCGTCATCGTCACTGCTCTGACGCCAGCAGGCGGCCTGCGCGAATCGGTGCAGGGTGGCGTGCCGCCGACGACATCTCCCGGTCGTCACGGGGGCGGTCTCACTCTTGCCGCCACGTGCGTTGGGGCCACGCTGTACCTCCCCACACCCAAGTTCGGGTGGCGCCTGCCAAGCGCATAGGGGGAGCCGGTGTCCATCACGGCGGTTTGCCCCCGGACCCTCGCCCTAGGCACCTACCGCGACCGCCGACTCGCGTCAGCCCCGCACGATCACTCTTCAGTTCTCAAGATGAAGCCGGTGGCTCTTCCGACGAGCGCGGTAACCCCGAAGGGATCCCGTAAGAACGGGACACGCCGGACGCCAAGAGGTACTGCAGCATGTGGAGTTGGCCCTTTCGGGGCTCCTGGTTGTTCGGTGATGCGTGTTGGCTGGGCCAACGAGACCGTTCTAGCACAACTAGTACAACCGATACAAGAGGTTGTGTCAGTTGTGCCGGTTGAGCTGGCGGGAATCCGGCTACCATCGATGACATGACGCCGACTTCTGATGCCGCCCGCCGCGTGAACGAGAAGATCGCGGATGACCTGCAACGGGACATCGAGGTGGGCAAGTACGAGCCCGGAACGAAGCTGCCGGCGGTCCGAACGATCGCCGAGCGCTACGGCGTAGCCGCAGGTACGGCAACCAAGGCACTGCAGCTACTCGCCCAGCGGGGGGTTGTCCGCCCAGACTCGACGCGTGGCTACTTTGTTCGCGCCCAGCCGGAGGGGCAGGCGGTGGACGAGCCCAGCGCAGAGTTCACCGCGATCATGCGGGAGATCGAAGCGATTCGAACTCACCTGTCAGGTCTCGACGAGCGGCTCCAGCAGGTCGAGCGGACGCGGAAGTCGGACTGACCGTTCCAGCAACTCGCTCCACCCTCTGGGTCAGATCGTGCACATCGCCGGACAGCTGGTGAAGAGCCGCCTTGATCTGGCTTCGCTGACGAACACTCAGGGCCATTACGCTGCATCCCCGTTCACACTCAGGACGTTCGGCATCGGACGTTCACGACGCTATGGCGCCCACGCAGCAGGACCCCGGAAAATCCTTCCGGGGTCTCTTCGCGAACCGAGGTGAGGCTGAAGACATGCGAGGAATGACGCAGCACCTGACGACCGGCGAACGCGTTGCTTGGTACCGCCACCGCCGAGGCCTGTCCCAAGAAGTCCTTGCCGGCCTGGTCGGCCGTACCGCCGACTGGCTCGGTAAAGCCGAAAACAACCGCATCGAACTCGACCGCCTGTCCGTGATCCGAGCGCTCGCCCACGCCCTCGACGTGTCCATCGGTGACCTCATCGGGGAGCCGATGCTGATGGAGTGGTCGAAGGAGTCGGGCCGCGGCACGGTCCCCGCGCTGCGTGAAGCGCTGATGGACTACCGGCTCCTCACCCCGCTCATCGGCGCCCAGGCCGACGGCCAGCCGCCCACGCTCGGAGCGCTCCGATCCGACGTGGGGGAGGTTTGGGATGCCTACCAGGGATCCCGCTACGGATTCGCGGCGCGGCAGATCCCACTGCTTCTCGCCGATGCGCTGCTCGCGGTCCGGGCCTACTCGGGAACTGAGCGGGAGGAAGCGAACGGCCTGCTGGCCCTGACCTACCAGGGCGCCGCCATGGTGCTCGGGAAGCTGGGAGAGAACGAACTCGCCTGGATCGCGGCGGACCGTGGCCTTGCCGCTGCGCAGCAGAGCGGCGACAACGTGATCACGGCATCGTTGTTCCGGTCCGTCACGCACTGCCTGCTGTCCACAGGGCGCTTCGAGACAGCCGTCCAGCTCGTGAACGATGCAGCGGGGTATCTGGAGCCGGGCCTAGGCGACGCCACTCCGGCCTACCTGTCCGTGTACGGCACGCTCTTCCTCACCGGGTCCATGGCAGCGGCAAGGGCTGAGGACCGGGCCACTGCCCAGACCTTCCTGCGGGCGGCCGAGTCGATGGCCACTCGGCTGGGCGCGGACGCGAACCACATGTGGACCGCCTTTGGCCCGACCAACGTCGCCATCCACCGCGTGGCGACGGCCGGCGAACTCGGCGACATGCAGGTAGCCGCGGAACTGGGCCCGACCGTGGACACGAGCGGCCTGCCGGTGGAGCGGCGGGTTCGGCACAACCTGGAAGTGGCCCGCGCCCTCAGCGCCTGGAACCGTACGGACGACGCGCTCGCCATGGTGCTGGAAGCCGAGCAGATCGCCCCCGAGCAGGTCCGCCACCACTACATGAGCCGCGAACTCGTCCTGGGGTGGGTTCGTGGGACTCGGGGGAGGCCTACCCAGCCGGTCGCCGATCTGGCCGACAGGCTGCACGTCGTGTGACCTGGGTAGGCTCGGCCCCGTGAGCCAGAACGAGCACGAAGCAAAGATGGCGCACCCGAGGATGGCCTCGGGTGCGCTTTTCTTCGATGACCGCGACCGGGTCCTTCTCCTTGAGACGACGTACAAGGACTACCGGGACATCCCAGGTGGCTACGTCGAGACCGGCGAGTCACCGCTCCAGGCGTGCGCACGGGAGGTGCGAGAAGAGCTGGGCATCGCGCCGGCCATCGGCCGCCTGCTCGCCGTGGACTGGGCCCCGAGCCCTGCGGAGGGCGACAAGGTGCTCTACATCTTCGACGGCGGCACCCTGAGCGCGGAGCTCGAGGATGCGATCACTCTGGAGACCGCCGAGATCAAGGCGTACGCCTACCACTCCATCGCCGAGGTGGACGAGCTGACGATCCCCCGTCTGGCGCGACGCATCAGGGCTGCGGCAGTAGCCCGCGCTGAGGGACGGGTCAGCTACCTGGAGCACGGCCTGGAGGTCACTCCGAGCTAACAGGGCCTGACCCTCGGTCTTTCCTCGGGCGAGTGACTAGGCCGAATCTGGCACGGCCTAGTCACCCTGGCCGCAAGGAACGTCTCGACACGCAAGAACTACAGATTACTCAACCCGAGGATCGCGAAAATACGCCGTTCGCGCCCCCCGGCTGACGTTACTCGCGTCACTTCTACCTCAGCCTCCACCCTGTTGCCGAAGTACTGCGCAAGGCGGGGGGTCAGCGATTCATCAGTGCTTGCCTGGATGACCTGCCCGTTGTCCGTCCTAATCTCAACAGTCCCTCGGAGGGCGCTTGCGCTTCCGAGCCAGCCGACAAGACGAATGATTTCAGCGTTGTCGAACTCGCTGTGCTCGCAGAGATAGCGCACCCGTTCGGCTCCGGCTGGACTCCACTGGCTGTGCCTCGGCTCCTGATTCGGTGCGTGCCAGGCGACCCGTAGCCCCAGCCTCGCCTCAGTGAGTCCCGTAGTCAGCGCTCCGAGATGCTTCATCGCGCGTTGCCCGAGAGGAACAAGCTTCTCCGCCAACAGCTCGTTGGCTTGGCCTGCACCCTCAGAGAGATCCACAACGTCAAGGACAGCGTCCAACGCGTTGTCGAGAATGGGGCGCGTCTCACCAGCAGGCTCGGGGAAGAGCCCGTCAGCCCCATCACCTTGCGGACCGTAGACAGCAATGCCGAAGGACGATGGGAACACAGCTGACGCACTGAGCGCGGTCGCCTCGCGGATGCTCCGCGGGATCGACGCGCTACTGGTCGGCCGTCCCGTCAGGGCTTGCGCAACCGCAGAGACCGACTCCTGAAAATTAGCAAGGAAGGGTCCCAGGACCGACACACGCACCGTGTGCTCGCTGGTGGCCTCGCCAGTGAGGGCCAAGTCGAGGCGGGACCGCAGCGCCGCCCCCTCTTCAGGTACGTCGACAGACCGAAGGAGCCGGCGGCGCTGAACAGCAGCGAACTCCTCCGGCGTGGTCGGGACGGGGGTTCCCGTACCGGTCCGCCTGTTCTCCCGCATCCACCGGCGCACAGCTTCCTTGTCAGCCGGGTCGGGGAATGGGGCGGGGGCCGTCATAGCAGCACCTCCACGTATCCTCGGCGCAGCTCTCCCAGACGCCCCGCTGGATCCGAAGACGCTCGAGTTCGCTGCCAAACTTCATCGTAGAGCCCGATGTCCCTAAATGACTCGCTAGTAGCGCTTGAGAAGAGGCTTGGCATCATCTGCCAAAAGGGCATCGCTTCTGGCAATCGGACGACATATGCGTCTATTCGCATGGAATGCTCGGTGCACCAGGGCTGATCCGTCAGCTCACCGAGGGAGACGAGTGACTCCTGGTCGAGGCGGTCGTACACCTCCGACCTCAGCAAGTAGGTGACATCAACATCGCTCGGCTCTTGCTTGCCACTGATGAAGCTTCCCCCCACCCACAAGCGGGTGATCTCTCCCGTCCAAGCCTCGATGGCCGCGCGGTGCCGCTCCCACTCAGACCAGAGCTCCCGGCGCCTGGGTGAATCAAGGGCTTCCACGAACTCGGCATACAGCTCTTCAAGGCTCGCCGCGTATCGTCCCGGAGGCAGAAGGCCCGTGTCTGGGTCCAGCGCTGGCAGGTGACTCATCGGACGATCCCCCCTCGTACCTCGCCCGGCAGAATTGATCGTAGCGGCGCCACGCCGTTCCCCGGGAGAGCAATGCTAAAGAGAACCAACCCCGATCAGCCGCCAGAACGATGACGTGCTACCCACCGCTGCGACTGTCTCCGGACGGTGGGTAGTGGGTCCCACGCGGCCGACGACCTTGGGCAGCAAGCTCACGATCTGGTGAACCGCTTAAGTGCCAGCATCCCCGACCCCGCCACTACAACCTTGCGCATGAGGCTGCGCTGACTGGGTAGGCAGCCGCCCTCAGCGACCTAGGGAAGGGTAGGTCGGGCGATCAGGTCCAAGCACACCTCAGTCTTCTGGACTGATCAGCCTTCTCGCCCTGTCGGCGAACGGGACAGCTCCCCGCCGCCTGGGAGAAGATTGGGAGAAAATCGAGTGGCCCAGGACTCCTACGAGCCACCCAAACTAACGCTACCCAGCTCCTGACCTGCACGTATGCGATGGGCGGCAGGGCGAAGACTCGCTCTGGCCTCATCCCGAACGGAGACCTTCGGCTGCACCACGCTGTCTACAGCGGGAGCTCTGACAGTCCAGTTCGAACGGCCGGGCGGGCAGCGAGGGTTGTCAGAGGCGCCTGGTAGATCTTGGAGCATGACCCTTCCTGTCGCTCCTGCGCCTCACGTTGCGTTCTCCGACCTGGAGACTTCCGACCTGCAAGTCGATGCGCTCTACGCTGGCGGGACGAGCGGCAACACCAGCGACGACCCGATGTCCAAGCTGATAAAGGGAGTCGGCAATCAGGGGGGCTTCCGGTACGCCGGCTCACCTGCCAAGGGGACGGTGAAGCTGGCCGTTCTCTACACGAGCGGCGGAGAAGTGGACTGGCCCGATCACCTGGACGTGGAGACCGGAACGTTCACCTACTACGGTGACAACCGAAAGCCAGGCCAGAGTCTCCACGGCACGCCACGGGCGGGAAACGTCTTGCTGCGCGATGTCTTCGCGGCTTCCCACGGCACCGCATCAGACCGGGCTCAGGTACCTCCCTTCTTCTTGTTCGAGAAGGCCGGGCCGACAGGCCGCTCCGTCCTCTTCCGCGGACTCCTCGCCCCAGGCGGCCCGACCCTGACCTCAGACGATGAGCTGGCAGCCATCTGGCGGGCAACGGCGGGACTGCGATTCCAGAACTACCGCTCGCACTTCACCGTGCTCGATCACGACCTGGTTCCCCGGGCCTGGATCCAGCACCTGCTGGCTGGCGGCGATCCTCTCGGCGGCGGGTGCCCAGATGTGTGGCGTACGTGGGTCGAGGGCCGTGTCTACCGCCCCCTGATGGCGCCAGTCACGACTGTGATCCGGTCGCGGGCGGACCAGCTTCCGGAGGATGCGGCGGGCACGGCGATGCTGGAGGAAATCCGGGAGTATTTCCGCGGCCGGGAGCACGACTTCGAAGCCTGCGCCGTGGCCGTCTGGCGACTGATCGCGCGGAACACCGGGCCGGTGGACCTGACCCGGCCGAGCCGGGACGGCGGCCGTGACGCCGTAGGCACCTACGGGCTCGGGCCCGCGGCGAGCCGCATCGCGATCGACTTCGCCCTGGAAGCAAAGTGCTACGGAGCTGCCAGCTCCGTCGGCGTCCGAGAAGTCTCACGCCTGATCTCCAGGATCCGGCACCGGAACTTCGGCGTACTCGTGACGACGTCCTACTTTCACAAGCAGGTACAGGAAGAAATTCACGAGGACGGTCACCCCATCGTTCTCGTCTCCGGCGGGGACATCATCGACGCTCTGCGCCATGACGGCCGGACCACCGTCGGCGCTGTCCGGCAGTGGCTGGAGGAGAGCTTCCCCAAGCCGTAGAGCCCGGGGCTTGCGAAGGGAATCAGGGGTGACTATCCCGGGAGCCAGGGTCTCGCTTGCGGGTTCAGTTGAGCCTAAATCTGCGATCGTGCGCCAGTGTCCGCACGCGTACGGGGGTCGCGCTGAGCAGCAGTGGAAGGCGTGCGCCTGCGGACTGCGATCGGACATTTCGTGATGCACGATCCTGGCTGCGGCCCCAACGCGGCCTCTACAGTGAGGGGCTGGCTGCAGCAGAGCTTCCCTGAAGCGCAGCCAGGCCAGAGGCCGACCGTAATTCCAGCCCCTGTGCAAGATCGTTCACTTCCAAGATAATCAGCATATGCATGCGGAGATCAGCGAGAACGACGAGTCCCGAGCGCCAGACGGCACGCTGTGGTGGGATCTCATCATCCAGCCCGGCATGAAGGCGCAGGCCTTCGGCCAGGAGAAGCGCCTCGCGGCCTGGTTGTGGTTCAACAAGAGCGTGGGCGACACGTTCACGATGCGTGAACTACGCGATGCTCTCGGGTCAGATATCGCCAAGAACGCCGAGCACTTGAACCGTCGCCTGCGCGAACTGCGCAAGTGCGACTGGAGCATTCCGTCCCAGCGCACCGACGGCACACTGGCGCAGGATGAGTACCGGCTTAAGGCCAAGGGCGGCCGGATCTGGATTGACGGCGAGAGGGCAAAGTACAAGAAGTTCGCCCCCAGCGCTCGCACCCGGCGGCTGGTCATGGACCAGGACGGATCGAGGTGCAGGATCTGCGGGCTGGGCGCCGACGACACGTACTACGAGGATGGTGAGCAGGTCCGCCTCACCATCGGTCATCTCGTTCCGCAGGAGCGGCTCAAGTCCAGAGGGGCCAGGGATGACCTGAACAACTGGCGCATCGAGTGCTCCCGCTGCAACGAGACGGTGCGTGATGAGATTCCCGACCCGGAGCAGCTGGACGAAGTCCTGGCAGGACTGAAGCGGCTCACCGCCAAGGAAGCAGGTGAACTGCTCGACTGGATGCGTAAGGGAGAGCGTCCCCGGTCAAGGGTCGACCAGGCGTACGACCGCGCGCGCCGACTGGCCGGACCGGACCGTGCACGAGTGATCGGGCATCTGGCCGAGCGCACCGGCGAGGCGGGCTGACCGAACCGCGGTCCCGCCTGTTGTTGGTAGCTCTACAGGGCTGGGAGAATTCTGGGAGAAAATCTTCTCCCACCCGCCTTCAGTGCCCTGCCAGGACCAACTGGAACCGCGTCTCTGACCAGCGCAGACGGCCTGGTCCGGAGCGTTCAGCCTTGATCGAACCTCATTCGGGACGAAGCGGTCCCCCCACCAAGGGGACCGCTGTCATCATAGGTCTCACGGGTGCCCCAGCATGTTGAGGTTGGCCGTAACCACTGCCAAGTGGTGCGAGGTTGCCCACGCCCGCCACTCCGTGCCACCGCCGGCTTTAGACCTCTGCCGCATGGCGCACTCATTTAGACGTGCATCGCCCCATGAAGTTCGCGCCCCTGTGGCAGGCCAGTACGCAGACGCAACCAAATCAGCGCTCAGGGTGAAGAAGTCATCATTGCCGGAGCGGACTCGCGGATAGACGAAGACCTGCCAAGCATCCGGTGTCGTGTAGCGCATGTTGGGATCAGGCGTCCCACGGGACTTCTTCGGCATCCGAGGGTGCGTCACCCCGAAGTCACCGAAGTCTGGCGACCTCCCGTGCCATCTGCTCAAGACTTGCCGCCAGAGCTGTTCATCGCGTCTAGCTATTGGTGTGGCCTGCCCCCTCGGGAACCCCGTCAGGTTGGCAGGGAACGCTCCGGCGGCAACACACTCACGCCGCCAGCGCCACGGAGAGAGTGCTACCAGCGCGGCCAGAGCGCGGTCAGCCAAGTGATCTCTTGCGACGCCGGAGTCCACCGGCCCGGCATCAATGAGCAGGTCGACCTCTTCCGGATCCAGCCGAAGCACCCTAAGTAGCCCCCGGATCTGTCCGTGGTCAGGAAGGCACTCCGGTATGTCGGCGGCAACGGACACACGTAAGCAGGCGCCGCTGTGGTGCAGTGCGATCGCGTGTGAGGCCTCAGCCAAAACGTCGCGTGAATCTGTGTATCGGACTACTGGACACATCGCGACGCCACGGAGCCCGAGAGACTCGCTGAGGCGGGCCACAGGGCCACCAGCATCACCCTTGAGGACTCGTATCGTTGGCAAGGCGCCGCTGTCGACCGTCAGGACGCCGCCTTTGGGCACTGCGTCCATCGCGCGGTCGCAGAAGGTCTCCAGAACGTCCCGCACGTCTGGGTCAGGGACCAGCTCCATGACGGGACGGACTGATGAACGCACCGTCGGCGCGGCGTGCTCAAGGGCCGAGAACTCCCCCGCCTTGCCCTTGAGTATCGGAACGTATGCCAACGGCTTCCCCCAGCGCACTCAGCACCAGCCAATGGATGTCTCGCTCACTCCAACCAGAGTGTGACGAGAACCCGCTATCTCAGATAGAGACATAAATCAGCCGCAAGGCTGATTCCCACCCAAGCGGGATGCCTCGGGGCGTGCACAGCTACCAAGGGCTGAGGCGGCACAACGTGTGAGGGGGCGCGCGAGAAGGACAGCACGCGAGGGGGGTGACTGGCGTTTGCGCAGGTAGACCGCACAATCGGACAGTTGCTGATCACGCCCTCCGGAGCCGTGTGCGGAGATTCGAATCCGGCCGGGGGCACTTCGCAGGGGAAGAGTCCCAAAGATCCCGCCATCGGCGAGTTCGCCGAGACAGAGCCTTCACGTATGCGCAGCCAACTACCGCCGTGCGCAACCGTATGGCAGCTTCCGCGGACTCGCGGCTCAGGCCGCGCCGGAACATCGAAGGTCAGTTGGCAACGCCAAGGGCCCCGGGAGAAGCGGAGCGGTGAATCAGCGACCCGTGGCCACCGGTCAAGCCAAGCCTCTTCTAACCACCTGCTTGGTTCCTGGCTCCGCCCGGCAGGAGGCTCTGGAGGTAGGCCTGTGTCTTGGGGTCTGTGGAGTACAAGCGGGTGCCCTTGGAACCTCGGCTTGCAAGTACTCGGTAGGCGTTCAGCGCGTAGGTGAGGTAGCGGTGGGCGGGGAGGACTTTGAGGGGCTTGTCCTGGCTGGCTCCCGGGTTGGCGATCCAGCGGTTGCCTCGGCGGACGATGTCGTGGCCCATGATGACGACGTTGTAGTCGTACTCCATGCCTTGGGCCGTGTAGATGCAGCCGACTTGCTGGTGTCCGCCGGTATCGGTGGCCCAGTAAGGGCGTCCGGGGACGTCCGGGACGTCCATGCTGGTCTCGTCAGCGCGTGCGTTCCACGGGCGGGTCCATGTGGCGGGACCGTCGGGCCCTGTCCAGGGGATGCTGACCTCGGGCAGGAGCGGCGGGGTGGGGGGTGAGTCCCAGGGCCAACAGAACCCAGCGGTGATGCGTGCGCTCCGGCCGGCAGCGATATGTCCCGTGACCCAGTCCTCGAAGTCCTGGGGATTCTGGGCGGCGTCGAGGTCGTAGTCGGTGCCGGTCCATGCGGGTGCGGGGCCGGCGGGCTGGAGGAGCTGGTTGACCCAGTCGAGGTAGGCGCGTGAGCCGTTGCACCGGAACTGGGTGGTGAGGTTGATGTGCCGGAACGTGTGGCCCCTGCTGTGTGCGTACTGGCTTAGCTCCTGAAGGGTGACGCCCTCGGAGGGGCGTACGGTCTGCTGCTCGTCCAGGAACAGGACGCTCACACCGGCGCGTTCGATTATCTGGCCCAGGACCGTGGGGAAGGCATCCCGGCGGTGGTCGGGATAGGTCCGTGCCCGGTGCGCTTCATCCAGGAGGACAACGCTGTTGGACTGCAGGCCTGCAGGAACCCGGTCGACAAGGGTGGTGATGAGGCCGCGCGACGCAATCCCCACGGTGCGCTGGAGCTGGCGGGTCAGGGTGCCGCTGGGTGTGGCCAGGCGGGGGTTGGCCTGAGGCTGCGCGCACAGGTCGCCAAGGAGGCGGCAGGCGATGACAGTCTTGCCCGTTCCAGGGCCGCCGGTCACGACGACGATGCCCGTACGGGACTGGCTGCGGGCCTCGGTGACGGTGTGGAGTACTTCCTGCCGGGCCAGGTCTTGGTCGCCGATTAGGGTGAGGGCGTCGTTGCCCTCGATCATGCCTCCTGCCCGTTTCAGGAGGCCGGCGGAGGGACGGTGGCGAGCCTGCAGAAACCCGCGTAGCTGGTCATTGTCTGGTGCGCGCAGGCCTGCGCAGCCGAGGCGGCTGGCGAGCGCGCCTGGCGTGGGGGTCGGGGTGAGATCTTCGCGGCCCAGGATCGGGAACTTCGAGGAAGGGCCTTGCCCCGTGAGGGAGCGCAGGGTTTCCACCAGCGCGCTTGGGGCGTCGTGGAGGACCGCGGTGCCCCGCACGTCGATGGGGCTGGTGTCCTGGGATACCCAATCCTGGAGGTAGGTGACGTATCCGCCGACCTGGCGGGCTGGGTTCTGAACGACCCGCTCTCCGGCCTTGACCATGCCCGGCCGGGCGGCCGTGGTCTGCACCCTTGTCCACTGCTTGAGTTCGATGACGACCGTGCAAAGCCTGCCGCCCGGTGCCTGGCCGAGCAGGAGGGCGTCGACTCGTTCTCCGGTGGCGGGCAGCAGGTACTCCAGCAGGACGTGCAGCTCGCCCATGCCGGCCGTAAGGAGAACGTCCACCAGGCGGGGCCAGCTCCGCCGCCAGCTCGCAACCTCCTGCTCGGCGGGGGCTGCTCCGAGCAGGGTTGTGAACCGGCGCTCGGTCGTCTGGATGAACGACGGGTCCGCTAACTCCGCGGCCAGTGTCTGGACGGTGCCCTGATACACATGCATGGCCAGAGCTATACCAGGTGGCACTGCCGCCGGGTCCTGGGCCCTGTCTGCTGTCGTTGCGGTCTGGTACTCCTTGATCATGAGGATCCGATCGCTGCAGCAGGCTTTGGCGGAGTTCGCCGCGGAACGGGAGTGGGAGCAGTTCCATACAGCCAAGAATCTGGCCATGGCCTTGACTGGCGAGACCGGTGAGCTGCTTGAGCTCTTCCAGTGGCTGACGCCCGAGGAGTCAGCCACGGTGATGCACGACCCGCAGAACGCGGCCCGGGTCCGGGAGGAGATCGCGGATGTCTTCGCCTATCTCCTGCGGATGGCCGACGTCCTCGGGATCGACCTGGAGCAGGCCCTGGTTGAGAAGATCGAGGTCAACGGCCTTAAGTATCCCGCCGATCGGGCTCGCGGCAGGGCAGACAAGTACACACAGCTGGGGGACTAAGCAACGATGCGTATCGTCATGCAGCCGGCACGCCGGTCCGAGAAGGTCGTCAACAAGCACTACCAGGACACCATCGCCAGCCCGGTCGGCATCGACGCCCATGCCCACCTCCTGGAGCCCGAAGTCGTCGAGCAGCTCAAGCAGCTGTTCCCCTCCGGGCAGGCGCAGATGTGGGGCGTCGTACCCGGGAAGAAAGACGTCAACGTCGCCCAGGTGAAGAAGATGAGCCCCGGCGACTGGGTGTTCTTCACCGGCGACAAGAAGCTCTACTTCGGCGGCACCATAGCCCTGATGTGGCGCAGCCAGGACTTGGCCGAAGAGCTGTGGCAGACGAACGGCGAGGGCCAGACCTGGGAGTACATGTACGCCCTGTCCGGGACCCGCGGCTTCGACATTCCTGTCGACGAGATCCGCAGCCTGCTCAGCTGGAACCCGAACCGCAACATCATGGGCATCACCGTCCTGGGCGAGGAGGAGAGCGACACCCTCCAGACCTACCTCACCCTCGACCCCGCACCCGCCGCCCTCCAGCCCGACCATGCCCAGCAGGACGAAGAAGCCGTCGCGGCCTTCGGCGGCGATCTGGAGCGCAAGGCCACCCGTGCCCAGCGAGGAGAGCAGGCAGCTCTCAAGCGCCGTCTCCTCCCTGGCCTGACCGGGCAGTGCGCCCTGTGCGGCCGGGAACTTCCCGGCACATTCCTGATAGGGGCGCACATCAAGAAGAGGGCGATGTGCACAGACGACGAGAAGCGCGACCTGGCCAACATCGCTATGCTCGCCTGCACCCTCGGCTGTGACGCCCTCTACGAACACGGATACGTCACCGTCGCGGAAGAGGGAGTCATCCAGATCAGCCCTTTCGCCGCAGACATCCCCGAGATCGCCAAACACGTCCAGGAACGGCTGACAGACCGCACCGTGACGTGGTGGACTCCCCAGCGCGAGCCGTACTACCAGTGGCACCGCACGCACACCTTCAAAGAACTCCCCCCAGCCTGAGCACAGCGTCCGCTCCCACGCCACGGGTCCCGGGCTTCCTATGGGCGCCCTCGCCTGGCCCTCCTTGAGGGGGTTGCCTCCGCGCACCCCTGCCGACAAGAAGGCCGCGCCGCTGTGCTGGGAGAAAATTGGGAGAAAATGCTGTGCGGGAGGGCTCCTGACACCCTTCGAGACCGACGCAGCCCAAGCCTCTGAACTGCGACTATAGAGTGCGGGGCAAGTCAACCTGCAGCTCCGACCTCATTCGGGACGAAGAGGTCGTGGGTTCAAATCCCGCCACCCCGACTTCGTAAGACCAGGTCAAGGGCTTGATCCGCATCGCGGGTCGGGCCCTTCCTGCGTTTTCGGTGGTGCTCCGGTGGTCGCCGATGCCGGGACGGAGCGGGAGGCGGCGGCACCGGGGGTGAGTCGGTGGGCCGCCTTCCGTCTGTTGGCGGAGGGCCTACGGGAGGGCGCTGCTCACGCCGTCGACGATCATCATCCACATGGGTTGACCGCCCGTGCCGAAGGCCGAGGCCAGGGCGTATCCGATCGAGGCGTCCACCGGCCGGAGCTCGGCGCCCTCCTTCCATTCGGCGATGACCACCTCGTCACCGTCGGAGGAGAAGTCACCTATGTGCGCGCCGTCGCGGGTCAGACGGCTGGTGGGGACGGAGTCCGGGACCAGGCGGTACCGCGCTCCGTCGTACTCCACGTCCACCCGGTACGAACGCCTGCTCAGCCCGCCCTTCCCCGGTATCAGGCCGACTTCCAGGCCGTCGATCCTCATGGTGAGGCGGGCCGGGTCGCGGGTGCCGATGGCGGTCCGCGGGTCCACTTCCGACTCGGGGTCGCGCTCCAGGACCACGTGGGGAATCCCCTCGCCTTCGACCTCTATGCGGTCCTGGCCGTCCTGCCGGATGGTGATCCCGCCGAAGCGCGTGTCCTCGATGGGGGTTCGGTCCGAGTCGTTCATGAATCAATTCCCTCAGTGCGTCTGAACTGCCGTTGCACCTGGAATTATTCGGCCCCCGGCCGTCCTCTCGATCGGACGCATCGGGCCCACCGGCTCGGCGACCCCGCCGCCGGCCTCCGCCTACGAGCCGCCCGCGCGCTCGCCTTCGTGGAGGGCGGCGAGTTCGGTCCGGACCAGGGTGAGGAACTCAATGGACGGGCGGTCCTCCACCGCGTTCGCGGCGGCCACCGTACGAAGGTGGTCGAGGACCGGCTCGACGGTGGGGAAGGACCCGACCGGGCGCAGCAGCCACAGGCGGCCTTCGGGGCGGGGCGGAAGGCCGAGCCCGGTGAGGATCGCCTCGGCCTCGCGGTCGAGGTCGTGGACGTCCGGCTCGGGGAGCGGGGCGCACTCGACGCCGGTGATGTGGCCGTGGCCGTCCAGGCGGGTTTCCACCGCCCAGCGGGTGGAGCGGTCCGGGATCCAGGTCCGGGCCGCAGGGGGCCAGACGTACGGCAGGAACACCCACCGCAGATCCTCGGGCGCGGGCTCCCAGCCGAGCACCTCCAACTCCCGGATCTCGGGCAGCCGGTCCGGTTCTAGTTCGCTGCGGCCGGTGCGGCGCAGTGCGAGCGGGTGCGGTGTTCCGTCCTCGTCCCACGACATGCGCGCAGGCTACCGCCGGGCCGGGTCCGCTCCGCGGGCGACGCGGTAGCGGATAGGGGTGACTTCCGGGGTGGCGACCGTACGGTCCGGGGTGAGGCGCGGGGCCGGGTCGACGCCGTCGAGGAGGCGCTTGCCGGAGCCCAGGAGGACGGGGGCGAGGCGGATCTCCAGGCCGTCGTCGGCGAGCGGGGTGCCGGGGCGGGCGTTCGGGCCGGCGATGGAACCGTCCAGGGACGTCCCGATCGATGCGAATACCGCGCTCATGGGCAGAACTCCCTCAGCGGGAGGGGCCGGGGCGGCCGGGCCGTGGCTCCGTCCCGCCAGGGTGCGGTGCCGGGCCGCCTCCGGCAGCTCCACCGGGGCCCGGGCGTCGGGTGAAGTCGATCTCCGAAGGGGGTTCCCCCGGCCAGGACAGGCGGGTCGGGGCGGGCGGGGTCTCGGCGAGGACGACGCCGCGCGAGACGACGTACCGGGGGCGGACCTGGCGGCGGATCGCCTCCTGCGGCGAGGGCGCCGGGAGGAGGACGAAGGAGGCGGGGGCGCCCTCCGCAAGCCCGTACTCCGAGGCGTCGAGGCCGAGGACGCGCGCCGCACGGTCCGTCACCATCGAGAAGGCCATCGGGATGTCGTCCGCGCCGGTGAGCTGGGCGGCGTACAGCCCGACGAGGGCGGTCTGCAGCGGGTTGGCGGTGCCGAGCGCGTTCCAGGGGTCCATCACGTCGTCGTGGCCGAAGGCCACGTTGACACCGGCCGCCAGCATCTCCTTGACCTGGGTGAGGCCGCGCCGCTTGGGGTAGGCGTCGAAGCGGCCCTGGAGGTTGAGGTTGGCGAAGGGGTTGCTGACCAGGTTGATTCCGGAACGGGCCAGCAGGCGCTGGAGTTTGAAGCTGTACGCGCCGTTGTAGGAGCCCATCGCCGTCGTGTGCGAGGCGGTCGCGCGCTCGCGCAGGCCCGAGCGCAGGGCGAGGGTGGCCAGTACTTCCACGAAGCGCGACTGCTCGTCGTCGATCTCGTCGCAGTGGGCGTCCACGCGCAGCCCGTGCTCCTCGGCCACGGCGAAGGCGGTCCGCAGCGACGCGATCCCGTCCTCCCGGGTGTCCTCGAAGTGCGGGATCGCGCCGACGACGTCCGCCCCACGCGACACCGCCTCGCGCAGCAGCGCCTCGCCTCCGGGGAAGGAGACGATGCCCTCCTGCGGGAAGGCGACGATCTGGAGGGTCATGAAGTCCCGTACCCGGTCGCGCACTTCGAGCAGCGCGTCGAGCGCGGTGAGGGCCGGGTCGGTGGTGTCGCAGTGGGTCCGCACGTGCAGCACGCCGTGCGCCGCCTGCCAGCGCAGCACCTCGGTGGCCCGGGCGATCACGTCCTCGCGGGTCAGGGTCCGCTTGCGCTCGCTCCAGCAGGCGATGCCCTCCCAGAGGGTGCCGGAGGCGTTCGGGCGCGGTTCGCCGGCGGTCAGGGCCGTGTCGAGGTGGATGTGCGGTTCGACGAAGGGCGCGGTGAGCAGGGCGCCGTGCGCCTCGATGAGGGTGCCGGTCGCGGGCGGTTCCTTCTGGTCGTCGTACGGGACGAGCCGCGCGATGCGGCCGTCCTCACCGACCTCCACGTCGACGAGACCAGGGGTGTGCAGGAGCCGGGCGCCCCGGACGATCATCCGCATGGCGTCAGCGTACGGCTGCGGACCGGTTTCTCAGCCCCGCTTGGACTGGGTTTTTTGCTGCATGCCGCGCGTCTTCGCCGCGACGGACTGCACGTCTCTGGCCGCGGCCTTGGCGCGCGCCTCGGCGGCCGTGTTCTTCGCCAGCGCACGTTCGGAGTCCTGGTGGCCGTCGTGGTGACCGTGACCGGTACGAGGTTTCCTGGCCATGATCACTCCTCCTCGGGGCACGATGCACAATGCACGATGCGCGCAGCACCAAGCACGAAGCAGGCGTACGCATTCCACTGTGCGCCCGTTCGGAGCGGTCGGCACCCCGGCCCGCCCCCGGCCCGCCCCCGGCCCACCCCCGGCCCACCCACCCGGACTCACCCCGGCACCGCTTGCGGCAAGAATGGGGGGCATGACCAGCGACAGCGATGTGACCTCCGGCGAGACCCCCGAGATGCCCGTCTGGGAGAAGCGGTTCCGGGCCCCGCGCGTCGGGCTGCCCGAATGGGCCGAGGACGCCCCGGACCGCTCGCTCTTCGTCTCCAACGCGACCGGCACCTTCGAGCTCTACGCGTGGGACCGCGCCACCGGCGCCCAGCGGCAGGCCACCGACCGCCCCAACGGCACCACCGACGGCACCCTCTCCCCCGACGGCGAGTGGATCTGGTGGTTCTCCGACACCGACGGCGACGAGTTCGGCACGTGGGTGCGCCAGCCCTTCGCGGGCGGCCCCGACGAGCCGGCCACCCCGGGCCTGGAGCCGTCCTACCCCGCCGGGCTGGCCATCGGCCGCGACGGGACGGCCGTGGTCGGGCGCTCCACCGACGAGGACGGCTCGACCGTCCACGTGGTCCGGCCGGACGGCTCCGCGCCCTGCGTGATCTACCGGCACCGGGAGTCGGCCGGCGTCGGCGACCTGTCCCGCGACGGGACCCTGGTCGCCATCGAGCACACCGAGCACGGTGACGCGATGCACTCCGCCCTGCGCGTGCTGACCCTCGACGGCGCCACCGTCGCCGAGCTGGACGACTCGCGCGGCGGAGCCGAGGAGCTGGGCCTGGAGGTGCTCGGCTTCGCGCCGGTCGTGGGCGACACCCGGCTGCTGATCGGCCACCAGCGGCGCGGCCGCTGGGAACCGATGGTGTGGGACGTGGCCACGGGCGCCGAGGAGGAGCTCGCGATCGATCTGCCGGGCGATGTCAGCGCCGAGTGGTATCCCGACGGCTCCGCGCTGCTGGTCGTGCACAGCTTCGAGGCGCGCAGCGAGCTGTGGCGGTACGACCTGGCCGCGCAGGAGCTCGTACGCGTGGACACTCCCCCGGGGTCGGTCTCGGGTGCGACGGCGCGGCCCGACGGAACCGTGGAGTACCTGTGGTCCTCGGCCGCCGACCCCTCGACGGTACGGTCCACCGCGGGCGCGACCGTCCTGGACCCTCCCGGCTTCCGGGCCCCCGGCTCGGTGCCGGTGGAGGACGTGTGGGTGCAGGGCCCGGGCGGGCGGATCCACGCACTCGCGCAGCGGCCCACCGGCCACGGCGACGGCCCCTTCCCGACGATCTTCGAGATCCACGGGGGACCGACCTGGCACGACAGCGACGCCTTCGCGGCCACCCCGGCGGCCTGGCTGGACCACGGCTTCGCGGTCGTCCGGGTCAACTACCGCGGCTCGACGGGCTACGGCCGGGAGTGGACGGACGCCCTCAAGCACCGGGTCGGCCTGATCGAGCTGGAGGACATCGAGGCGGTCCGGGAATGGGCGGTCACCAGCGGTCTCGCGGACCCGGCGCGGCTGGTGCTGTCGGGCGGCTCCTGGGGCGGGTACCTCACGCTCCTGGGCCTGGGCACCCAGCCCGGGGCCTGGGCGGTGGGGCTGGCCGCCGTACCGGTCGCCGACTACGTGACGGCGTACCACGACGAGATGGAGGCGCTGAAGTCCCTGGACCGCACCCTCTTCGGCGGTACGCCCGAGGAGGTCCCGGAGCGCTTCGAGGCGTCCTCGCCCCTGACGTACGTGGACGCGGTGAAGGCCCCCGTCCACATCGCGGCGGGCGTCAACGATCCGCGCTGCCCGATCCGGCAGATCGACAACTACGTGGACCGGCTGGCGGCGCGGGGGGCGGTGCACGAGGTGTACCGGTACGACGCCGGGCACGGCTCGCTGGTCGTGGAGGAGCGGATCAAGCAGGTCCGGATGGAGCTGGAGTTCGCGCTGAAGCACCTGCCCGCGCGGCTGGGGGGCTGACCCTGCGGGACGACGACCGGTGCACCCCCCGTACGGTGGTGGGGTGCACCGGTTTCTCCTGACCCCGCGCTGGTGGGGGATCAACGTCTTCGTCGCGCTCGCCGTTCCGGTCTGCCTGTTCATGGGGTCCTGGCAGCTCGGCCGTTTCGAGGACCGCGTCGACAGTCACCGGGAGGCGGCCGCCGCGCGGCCCGCCGACCAGACGGCCGCGTCGCTGGACTCACTCCTTCCGGTGGACAAGAACACCTCCGGACGGCTCGCTTCCGCCTCTGGGGAGTACGCCGAACAGCTGCTCGTCCCCGAGCGCCGGCTCGACGGCGCGTCGGGCTTCTACGTCCTGACCCTGCTGAAGACCGACTCCGGCAAGGTCGTGCCCGTGGTCCGGGGCTGGCTGCCGGGGGCCGCGGACGCCGCCAGGGCGCCGGCCGCGCCGGCCGGGCGGGTCGAGGTCACCGGGGTTTTGCAGGCCTCGGAGAACTCCGGCACCAAGGGTGTGCACGCGCAGGGCGGTCTTCCGGCCGGGCAGCTCGGGGTGATCGGAGCGGCCTCGCTGGTCAACATCGTCCCCTACGACCTGTACGACGCCTGGCTGACGGTGCAGACCCCGGCGGACGGGATGGTTCCGGTGCCCGCGCGGGCGCCGACCAACACCGGGCTCGACCTGAAGGCCTTCCAGAACCTGGGCTACACCGGCGAGTGGTTCGTCTTCGCCGCCTTCGTGCTCTTCATGTGGTTCCGGCTCTACCGGCGCGAGGTGGAGACCCTGCGCGACGCGGAGGCGGGCCTCGTGCCGGCGGAGGCGAGCCTCGTGCCGGCGGAGGCGGCCGACACCACGCCGGAGCCCGCGGGGCGCTGAGCGTCCGGGGTCGGCGGGCGGGAACCTGTCCGGCCTCCGGGCCCGCCCGGCCCGCATCGCGCCCGGCCCGCATCCCGCCCGGCCCGCATCGCGCCCGGCCCGCATCGCGCCCGCCGGACCGGAACCGCCCGAAGGCGCAGGACGCGGCCGCACCAGGACCGCCTCCCCGCCCGGGAGGGCTACGGCTCCGGCGCGTCCAGTGGAATGACGCCCGTGCGGTAGACCGTCCCGCCGCAGGCCGCGGGAATCGTCGCCTGCGTGGTCGGGGCCCCCGTCGACGGCGTGTGGGACACCGCCACACCGGCCGGATCCGGGGTCGCGCCACCCGTACCCGGCTCCGTACGCGCCGTCCCCTCCGTGTCGGCCGCCGTACGCGCCGAGGCGTCCGGGGTGCCGCCCCGCGTGGGCTCCGGGCTCGGGCCCGTGCTCGCCGCCGGACACGGCTCCGCCGGCGGCACCCAGGCGAAGCGGACCTCGTACGCCGTGTTCGGCTGGAGCGTCAGCTGCGGGGTCTCCGCCGACGGGTCGGGCAGCAGCCCGCTCGCCGGGTCCCCCGCCGTGTGGCCGACCACCGTGACGCCGGGGCCCTGGCTCGGCGCCGTACCCGTCGCGGTCACCGCCGTCACGGTGTCCGGGCCGGTGACCGTACAGCCGCGCGCCGAGACGTTGGTGACCTTGAACGTCCCCAAGACCTTGCCGTCGGGCTGCGGGGCGCGGGCCGAGCCCACCACCCCCAGCTGCTCGGCGCCACATCCGGGCGCACCCGGCGCCGCCACCGGCGGCAGCGGGCCCGAGCCCGCGACCGAGCCGGCCGAGGCGGCGCCCGACGGGCCGGCCGTCACGCCGCCGTCCGGGGAACCACTGGCCGCGGGGGCGGGCTGCTCACCGGTGGTACCGCCCGCGTCCGGGGTGCTGCCGGTGGGCCTGGTGGACTGCGGCGGCGTTCCGGAGCCGTTCTGGTGCGGGTCGGAGGAGCCGACGCCGCCGCCCTTGCCCCCCGGATGCGCACCGTGCCCGGCGATGGCCGAGTGGTCGGTGGTGGTGCCCTCGCCCCCCGTCAGGTGCAGGGCGGCCGGAATCGCGGTGCCGGCCAGCAGGGCGACCGCCGCGGCGCCGACGAAGGCCTGGCGCTTGAGGGTCCGGCGTACGGGGACGGCGTATCGCAGTCGCTCCAGCGCGCCCTCCGAGGGCTCCAGGCCCTCGACGGCCCCGCGCAGCAGGCCCCGCAGGACCTGTTCCTCGCTCGTCCCGCCCGGCGGAGTGTGGTCGTCCATCATGACTGCGCAGCCTCCATCGCCACCCGCAGCGCGGCAATACCCCGCGATCCGTACGCCTTCACCGAACCAAGGGATATGCCGAGCGTTTCGGCGACCTGGGACTCGGTCATGTCGGCGAAGTAGCGCAGCACCAGCACCTCGCGCTGGCGTCGCTGGAGTCCGCGCATCGCCTTGATCAGGTCGTCCCGCTCCAGCTGGTCGTACGCGCCCTCCTCGGCGCTCGCCATGTCCGGCATCGGTTTGGACAGGAGCTTGAGGCCGAGGATGCGGCGGCGCAGGGCGGAACGGGAGAGGTTGACGACGGTCTGGCGCAGGTACGCCAGCGTCTTGTCCCGGTCACGGACCCGGTTGCGAGCCGAGTGGACGCGGATGAACGCCTCCTGGACCACGTCCTCGCAGGAGGCGGTGTCGTCGAGGAGGAGGGCCGCCAGCCCCAGGAGGGAGCGGTAGTGGGCCTGGTAGGTCTGGGTGAGGTGGTCGACGGTGGTGCCGGCCACGACAGCGACGGCCGCCGTGTCGGCGACGACGCCGGCACCGGCCGCTTCCGCACCGGCCGCTTCCGCACCGCCCGCTTCCGCACCGCCCGCTTCCGCGCAGCTCGCACCACCGCCGCTCGCACCACCGCCGCTCGCACCACCGTCCTTCGCGCCGCCCGTTACGCCTGCGCGGACGGCGCCGCCTGCGCCGCTGTCCGCGCTATCGCGCGGCGAGGGCACGCGGCCGCCCAGGATCGGTACGGCTGCGGTCGCCCCCATCTGCGCCTCGGAGGGCCCTGCGGGCGGGATGGGCAGGATCACCGGAAGACCGCCGCCGGGCGTACGGGAGCGCCGGCGCGACGGAGTGGTCCCGGTGCGCGCCGGTGCGACGACGAAGTCGAGCAGTGCCTCTGCCACGCCTGTAGGACACGCGTCCCCCCGTCAGGGTTGTACGCGCGAGGCAGCGTCACCAGCGAAATCCCTCTTGCCCTCATGCGTACCCGCTCTTCCCGATTGCCCCGTCCATCGAGACGGCAGTCGGGCCATCACCTTGATCAAGGGATCAGCACCGATCCTACAAAGCGAATTACGCAGATTCACCTGCGATCAGTTCCGCGATCTGCGTCGCATTCAAGGCGGCGCCTTTGCGCAGATTGTCGGCGCAGACGAAGAACTCCAGCGCGTACGGGTCGTCGAGCGAGGCCCGCACCCGTCCCACCCAGGCCGGATCCGTCCCGGCGGCGTCCGCAGGAGTCGGGAACTCGCCCGCCGCCGGGTCGTCCACGAGGACCACGCCGGGCGCGGTCCTCAGGATCTCCCGGGCGTGCGAAGCGTCCACCTTCTTGTCGAACCGGGCCCGCACGGTCAGCGAACGCCCGGTCACCACCGGCACCTGTACGCAGGTCACCGCCACCGGGAGCCGCTCCAGCTGGAGGATCCGGCGCGTCTGCGCCCGTACGGCCAGCTCGTGCGAGGACCAGCCGCCCTCACGCAGCTCACCGGACCACGGCACGACATTGAGGGCCAGCGGAGCCGCGAAGGGGCCGGTGTCCTCGCCCACGGCGCGGCGTACGTCCCCGGGCTGCTCCCCCAGGGAGGTTCCTGCGACCAGCGACAGCTGGCGGCGCAGCGCCTCGGAGCCGGCCCGGCCCGCGGCGCCCGCCGCCTGGTACGAGGAGACGGCCAGCTCGGCCAGTGCGTACTCGGCGTGCAGGGCGCCCAGCGCGGCGATCATCGCGACGGTGACGCAGTCCGGGCCGGCGACGATCCCGCGGGGCCGGTTCCGCGCCGCGTACCCGTTGACCTCGGGCACCACCAAGGGCACCTCGGGGTCTTCCCGGAAGGCGGCGGACTGGTCCACGACGACGGCGCCGCGCGCGGTGACGACGGGAACCCATCGGGCCGAGACCTCGGCCGGGGTCAGGAAGATCGCGACATCGCCCGCGCCGAAACCGTCGAAGGCGTCTTCGGTGAGGGCGATCACCTCGCTGTCCTCCGCGCGGACGGCCAGCACGCGGCCGGCCGAGCGCGCGGAGGCGATCAGGCGGATGCCGCCCCAGACGTCCGCCCGCTGGGACAGGATCTGGAGCAGGACCGAACCGACTGCTCCGGTCGCCCCGACCACGGCGAGCGCCGGGCCGGAGGACCGGGGCGCGGTCATCGTCCGGTGCCTCCGTAGACGACGGCCTCGTCGCTGTCGGAGTCGAGGCCGAAGGCGGTGTGCACGGCGCGGACGGCTTCGTTGACGTCGTCCTGGCGGGTCACGACGGAGATGCGGATCTCGGAGGTGGAGATCAGCTCGATGTTCACACCCGCGTCCGACAGCGCCTGGAAGAAGGAGGCGGTGACGCCCGGATTCGTCTTCATGCCCGCGCCGACCAGCGAGATCTTGCCGATCTGGTCGTCGTAGCGCAGGGAGTCGAAGCCGATCGCGGACTTCGCCTTCTCCAGGGCGTCGATGGCCTTGTGGCCCTCGGTCTTGGGGAGGGTGAAGGAGATGTCGGTGAGGCCCGTGGAGGCCGCCGAGACATTCTGCACGATCATGTCGATGTTGATCTCGGCGTCCGCGATGGCGCGGAAGATCGCCGCGGCCTCACCCGGCTTGTCCGGAACGCCGACGACCGTGATCTTGGCTTCGGAGACGTCGTGAGCGACTCCGGAGATGATGGCGTGCTCCACCTGCTCGTCCCCTTGCGGATTCTCGTTGCTGACCCACGTGCCCGGCAGTCCCGAGAAGGACGAGCGGACGTGGATCGGGATGTTGTATCGACGTGCGTACTCGACACAGCGGTGCAGCAGCACCTTGGAACCGGAGGCGGCCAGCTCCAGCATGTCCTCGGAGGAGATCCAGTCGATCTTCTTCGCCTTCTTCACGACGCGGGGGTCCGCGGTGAAGACGCCGTCGACGTCGGTGTAGATCTCGCAGACCTCGGCGTCCAGCGCCGCGGCGAGCGCCACGGCCGTGGTGTCCGAGCCGCCGCGGCCGAGGGTGGTGATGTCCTTGGAGTCCGCGGACACGCCCTGGAAGCCGGCGACGATGGCGATGTTGCCCTCGTCCAGCGCGGTGCGGATACGGCCCGGCGTGACATCGATGATGCGCGCTTTGTTGTGGACCGAGTCGGTGATCACGCCTGCCTGGCTACCGGTGAACGACTGGGCCTCGTGGCCCAGGTTTTTGATCGCCATGGCCAGCAGGGCCATGGAGATCCGTTCTCCGGCGGTCAGCAGCATGTCGAATTCGCGTCCGGCAGGCATAGGGGACACCTGCTCGGCGAGATCGATCAGCTCGTCCGTCGTGTCGCCCATCGCGGAAACCACGACGACCACTTGGTGGCCGTTCTTCTTGGCATCCACGATCCTCTTGGCGACGCGCTTGATGCCCTCGGCATCCGCTACGGAGGAGCCTCCGTACTTCTGCACGACAAGGCCCACGTGCGCTCCTCGCTCAGTCCGTCTCATTGCTGGTGCAGTGTAACGAGCGGCCGCGATCCGACCGCTTCGTACCACATCGTGAGACGAAAGGATCAGCGCGCGCGTTCCCTCGCGGGGCTGCGGACTTAAGCCTTCCGGATCTGGAGTCCGGGTCCGTATGACGGGCGGCCGGACCTGCGCGTCCGCCCCCCACCTGTGGACCTACGCCCGGCCCAGGCCGCCCAGCTCCCGCGCCATCACCTGTCCGGCCTGCTCGGCGAGATCGTCCTCGGCCAGGTCCTCGTCCGTGTCCAGGCCGTCCAGGGCGGCCAGCGGCTGGTCCAGGCGTACGTGGGCGACCAGCGACTGCAGGGCGCGCAGCGTGGCCGAGGCCGTCGGGCCCCAGTTGGTGAAGTACGAGAACTGCCACCACCACAGCGCCTCGGTCGTCCGGCCCGCCCTGTAGTGCGCGAGCCCGTGGCGCAGGTCCGCCACCACCTCGGCGAGGTCGTCGGAGATCCGGTGGGCGACCGGGGTCTTGCGCGGCTCGTACGGGTCGAAGACCTCGGAGTAGACGTCGACCGGTTCCAGCATGAGCGCGAACCGCTCGCGCAGGTCGTCCACGTCCGGCTCCGGGCCGACGTCGGGCTCGTACCGCTCGTCGGGCAGCACGTCCTGGTACGCGCCCAGCCGGCCGCCCGCGAGCAGCAGCTGGGAGACCTCCAGGAGGAGGAACGGCACCGCGCTGTCCGGGTCCTCGCCCTTGGCGACCTCGGTGACCGCGACGATGAAGGATTCGATCTGGTCGGAGATCTGGACGGCGAAGTCGTCCGGGTCCTGGCCCACAGCGTGCAGGGTTGCGTCAGACATCGAGAAGTCGCCTTCCTTCAAAGGCCCGCCCGAGCGTGACCTCGTCCGCGTACTCCAGATCTCCCCCGACGGGGAGTCCGCTGGCCAGGCGGGTGACCTTCAGGCCCATGGGCTTGATCATGCGGGCGAGGTAGGTGGCGGTCGCCTCGCCCTCCAGGTTCGGGTCGGTGGCCAGGATCAACTCGGTCACCTCACCGTCCGCGAGGCGCGCCAGCAGCTCGCGGATGCGCAGGTCGTCCGGACCGACGCCCTCGATCGGGCTGATCGCGCCGCCGAGGACGTGGTACTTGCCGCGGAACTCACGGGTCCGCTCGACCGCGACAACGTCCTTCGGCTCCTCGACGACACAGATGACCGTCGGATCGCGCCGCGGGTCACGGCAGATCCCGCACCGCTCCTGCTGCGCCACATTCCCGCACACCGCGCAGAACCGGACCTTGTCCTTGACCTCCAGCAGCGCGTGCGCGAGGCGGCGGACGTCGGTGGGCTCGGCCTGCAGGATGTGGAAGGCGATCCGCTGCGCGCTCTTGGGCCCGACGCCGGGCAGCCTGCCCAGTTCGTCGATCAGGTCCTGGACCACGCCTTCGTACAACGGACTGCCTTCTTTCGGTTCTGGTGCGAGAGGGGAAGGGGCAGGAAATCGGGATGGGGGTCGGGGTCGGGGTCGGGAAGGGAACTAGAACGGAAGGCCGGGAATGCCGCTGCCGCCGCCCAGGCCCTGGGCGAGGGGTCCCAGCTTCTGCTGCTGGAGCGCCTGCGCGTTCTCATTGGCCGCCTGGACCGCCGCGACGACCAGGTCGGCGAGCGTCTCGGTGTCCTCCGGGTCCACGGCCCTCGGGTCGATCACCAGAGCGCGCAGCTCACCGGAACCGGTCACGGTCGCCGTGACGAGGCCGCCGCCGGCCTGACCCTCGACCTCGGCCTGCGCCAGCTCCTCCTGGGCCGCTGCGAGATCCTGCTGCATCTTCTGGGCCTGCTGGAGCAGCTGCTGCATGTTGGGCTGGCCACCACCGGGAATCACAGGTCACTCACTCCATACCTTCGGAACGCTTGGTCAATCTGAGCCTACGTGCTCCCCGCGCGCTACGCCCTACGCCGTGAGGACCAACTCTTTCGAGTGAGAGATGGGGCCTACGCGTACCTGCTGGAGCCCGCCTTGCGAGCGGAAATCCGGGGATTCGTCGTCCATCGGTCGTCATTCGAAGGTAGGAAGTGCATGCGCACCATTGCGCACACGCGCACCACCACACGTCAGCGCAGGCAGAGGGAGTGCCGGGTGAGCCAGCCGGAGATGCAGCCCGAGGGGCCACCCCGGGATCCCCGGGAGGAGGGCGGCGGGCCGATGGCGGCGGGCGATCTGACCGGCCGGCCCTTCCCTCTCGGGGACTGGGGCGAGCCCGCCGAGCGGCTCGACGAGCTCTACCGGCGTGTCGAGGCCGATGCCCTGCGCACGGCCGCGTGGTACATGTCGGACCGGGCGTGGAAGCGCCGCGGGGCGCGACTGCTGCGGGTCGGCGCTGCCGTGGGCGCCGTCACGGGCGCGGCGATGCCGCTGCTGGAACTGACGGGCTCGGCGCCGGGCGGTTCGGCGTACGGGTACCTCGCGCTGCTGCTGGCCGCCGCCTGCCTGATGTGCGACCGGTTCTTCGGGATGACGTCCGGGTGGATGCGGGACGTGGCGACCGCGCAGGCGGTGCAGCGGCGGCTGCAGACGCTGCAGTTCGACTGGGCGTCGGAGAACGTACGGGAGGTCCTCGGACCTACGGAGGGCACCGCGAGCGAGGCCGCCGAGCGGTGCCTGACCGTGCTGCGGCGCTTCTCCGAAGACATCACGGAGCTGGTGCGCTCGGAGACGGCGGACTGGATGGTGGAATTCCGCGCCGGGCCCGCGCCGCTGGTGATGCAGTCCCTGGGCGCCTCCACGGCCCGCGCGGACGTGGGCACCGCGCCGACCCGCTTCCCCCTCCCCCCGGGCACCCGCCCGAACATGCCCCGCCAACGCCCCCCGGAACAACCCCGCTGACCGCTGCCCCACCCAGCCCCCACCACCGCCCGCCCCGCCCCGGCGCCTTCAGCCTGGCGGGGCGTCTTCCGCCTGGCGGGGCGTCTTCCGCCCCGGAGTGGGGGGAGGTAGCTGGGGGAGTCTGAGGCGCGGGGTCCGGGGCGGAGCTCCGGGAAACGGAGAAAGGGCGGGGCGGGGAACCAGCCCCGCGCAGCGGCACCCGCACCGCACCCGCCCGCCCAACTCGGCACGCGCACCCCGTACCCCGTACCCCGCACCCACGCCCGGCACGAGCCCGCACCCGCAACCCGTACCCATGCCCGGCACGAGCCCACACCCCGTACCCACGCCCGCCAGGGGCCTGGTCAGGCAACCCGCCAGGGACCCGGTCAGCTGAAGATGATCATCGATCCCTGCCCCAGACTCCGCGTAGCCGCCGCATGCAGCCCCAGCCACACGTGCCGCTCCCGCGCGAAAGGACTGTCGTCGTACGGAATCGGCCCCGCCGGCTCCTCCAGCGACGTCGGACGCCCCGGCGGCGCGGGCGCCGTCGGCGGGTTCTCCGCGTCTATCCCGATCGCGGGAGCCACGAAGGTCAGCTCCCGCAACAGCCCCTGCGCGGACCCCAGCGGGCCGCCTCCGGCCAGCAGCTCCTCGTTCGCCAGCGGAGCCGGGAAGTCCACCGGCACGTAGGCTCCCGCGTGGTCGTAGTGCCACACCAGGTGCGACTGCTGCGCCGTGGGCTCGAACATCTCCAGCAGTTGCTCGTAGTCCCCGCCCAGCTCGTCCACGGGGGTCACCGGCAGCCCGCAGATCTGCAGCAGGTACGCCCGCCTCAGGAAATGCAGGGCGTCGTAGTCGAAGCCGGCGACCGGGGCCACGTCCCCGCTCAGGCCCGGCATGTAGGCGAAGACGGGCACGGACGGCAGCCCGGCCTCGCCCAGTGCCTTGTCGTACGAGGCGATCTCTTCCGCGAAGGGGTTGTCGGGGCTGTGGCACAGCACGTCGACAAGGGGGACCAGCCACAGGTCACAGGCCACGCGGCCTCCGATCAGTCGTTGCCGCCGTTCGGGCCAGCGTAGTGCGCCGGACACGCTCCGCGAAGGGGTGCGCAGAACCCGGTCCACCACCGGCGGCCGCCGGTTGACGGCCTACAGCCCCGCCGCCCAGTCCAGCCCGTGCTGGTTGTACTCCTGGACGATGCGCCGTACCTCGTCGGCGTCCGCGAGCGTCACCGCGTCCACCAGTGCGCCGTGCCCGTCCCACAGGGCCGCCCGCAGCTGCGGGTCGCGCTGGAGGTGGGGTACGGCGAAGACCCAGCACTGCACCCGGATGCGGTGGAGGAACTCGGAGATGTACGCATTGCCGACCAGCCCGCCCAGCTCCCGCCAGAAGCGGAGGTCGTAGCCGATCAGCACTTCGAGCGAACCGCTCTGGGCGGCTCGCCGCGCCTCCTCGGCCCGGCGGCGCACCGACACCAGCTTCTCGCCGGCGCCGGGGGCGGTGCCGCGTTCGGCGAGCCTGCGGAAGATCCCGTCCACGACCAGCGAGCGGGCTTCGATCATGCCCCGGAAGTCGTCGACGGAGTAGGCGCGGACGCGGAAGCCCCGGTGCTGGATCAGTTCGAGCAGCCCCTGCGCGGAGAGGTCCACGAGTGCCTCGCGTACGGGGGTCGCGGAGACCTCGTACTGCTCGGCGATCTGCTTGACGGTGAACTCGGTCCCCGGAGGCATGCGTCCCGCAAGCACCTCGTCACGCAGCGCGTCCGCGATCTGCTGGCGAAGGGTGTTGCGGGTGACAGCTCCGCTGCCTGGCATAAGGGTCCGTCTCCTCTGTAGGACTCCGGACACCTTAGGCCAGGCAGCAAGGCCGAAACCGAGCGGTTCGCGGTCGGTATGCGGTCGGTATGCGGATTTACCGCCCGTTATCCGGACGGAAACCAGCCACCGGCCTGCATATCTATCCAGCCACGGTGTGGCGGTCCGCGACGGTCAGCGCCTGGTCGAGCAGCGCCAGGCCCTCTTTCGCCTCCGCCTCGGTGATGGTGCACGGCGGGACGACATGCGTGCGGTTCATGTTGACGAAGGGCCACAGCCCGGACGCCTTGCAGGCCGCCGCGAATTCGGCCATGGGCGCGTTGGCGGCGCCGGCCGCGTTGTACGGGACGAGCGGCTCGCGCGTCTCCTTGTCCCGTACGAGTTCCAGCGCCCAGAAGGTGCCCAGACCCCGGACCTCCCCGACCGAGGCATGCCGGTCGGCCATCTCGGCGAGGGCCGGGCCGATCACGTTCTCGCCGAGGTGGGCGGCGTGCTCGACGATGCCCTCCTCCTCCATCGCGTTGATCGTCGCGACGGCGGCGGCGCAGGCCAGGGGGTGGCCGGAGTACGTGAGTCCGCCCGGATAGGGGCGCGTGGCGAAGGTCTCGGCGATGGCGGCCGAGATGGCGACGCCGCCCAGCGGCACGTATCCGCTGTTCACGCCCTTGGCGAAGGTGATCAAGTCGGGGGTGACGCCCCAGTGGTCGGCGGCGAACCAGGCGCCGGTGCGGCCGAAGCCCGACATCACCTCGTCCAGGATGAAGACGATGCCGTGGCGGTCGCAGAGCTCGCGTACGCCCGCGAGGTAGCCGGGCGGCGGGGTCATGATCCCGGCGGTGCCCGGCACGCTCTCCAGGATGATCGCGGCGATGGTCTGCGGGCCCTCGAAGGCGATCGTGTCGGCGAGGTGGGCGAGGGCGCGGGCGCACTCCTCGGCCTCGGTGGCGGCGTGGAAGGCGGAGCGGTAGAGGTACGGGCCCCAGAAGTGCACCACTCCGGCCGCAGCCGTGTCCGAGGGCCAGCGGCGGGGGTCGCCGGTCAGGTTGATCGCGGCGGCGGTGGCTCCGTGGTAGGAGCGGTAGGTGGACAGCACCTTGGGCCGGCCGGTGTGCAGCCGGGCCATGCGGACGGCGTTCTCGACTGCCTCGGCGCCGCCGTTGGTGAAGAAGATCTTGTCGAGGTCGCCGGGGGTGCGCTCGGCGATGAGGCGTGCGGCCTCGGAGCGCACGTCGACGGCAAAGCCGGGCGCGAGGGTGCAGAGCCGGGCGGCCTGGGCCTGGACGGCGGCGACGACCTTGGGGTGCTGGTGGCCGATGTTGGTGTTCACCAGCTGGGAGGAGAAGTCGAGGAAGCGCTTGCCGTCGTAGTCCCAGAAGTACGAGCCCTCGGCGCCGGCGATGGCCGGGGGATCGATCAGGGCCTGGGCGGACCAGGAGTGGAAGACGTGTTTGCGGTCGGCGTCCTTGACGGCGTCTTTGGTGGCGTACCCGACGGCGTCCCTGACGGCGTCTTTCGCGGCATCCTGCGCGATGTCTTTCACGGCATCGTGCGCGGTGGCGAGGGTCTGCGGGGTGGCATGAGGGGTCATGCGGTCACGCTAAAAGTGCGCAGGTGGGGAGGGATATCGGCGGACTGTATGCGGGTGGCGGGCGGGTCTCGGCAATCTGTCTGTGCCTGTCCGGGCGCGGCCGTGCCGGTTCCGGTCGGACGGCACACGACAGGAAGGCATTGACAGCTTCCTGTCCAAATGACAGTCTCCGGTCATAAGGCACCCCGGGAGCCGCTGGACCCAGGGCCCAGGACCTAGAGCCAGACGCAGCCCCAGACCCAGACCCAGACCTACTGAATGCCGGAGGCGAGCACCATGAGCGAAACCCCCCGCAAGCCCGTCCATCTCGCGGTCTACGACACGTACGCGGACTGGGAGACCGGCCACACCACCGCGCACCTGACACAGCGCGGCCACCAGGTCCGTACGGTCGGCCTCGCCCCCGAGCGCACGGTCACCACCATGGGCGGCGTCCGCATCCAGCCCGACCTGGCACTGGCCGACCTGCGGCCGCAGGACTCCGGCATGCTCATCCTCACCGGAGCCGGGCTGTGGGACACGAGCGACGACCTCGCGCCGTTCGCGGCGAAGGCCCGCGAGTTCCTGGCCGCCGGGGTCCCGGTGGCAGCGATCTGCGGAGCCACGGCCGGCCTGGCCCGGGAGGGGCTGCTGGACGGCCGTAGCCACACCAGCGCCGCCTCCTTCTACCTGGCGGAGCAGCCGGGCTACGCGGGTGCCGAGCGTTACGTCGAGGCCGACGCGGTGACGGACGGCGACCTGATCACGGCGGGCCCGACGGAACCGGTGGCCTTCGCCCGCGAGGTCTTCGCGCGCCTCGACGTGTACAAGCCGGATGTGCTGGACGCGTGGTACCGCCTCTTCCACGACTCGGACGAGAGCGCGTACCCGGTCCTCATGGCGGCGGCGGAGTCGGGTGATGCCTGAGCCACTGGCGCGGGGGGCAGGGTCGGGGTCGGAGCAACGAGCGGAGCCGGGAGCGGGGATGGAGTCGGGGACGGGGACGGAGTCGGGGACGGGGACGACCACGGAGTCGGGAGCGGGGACGGAGTCGGAGCCGGGCGGGCTCCCCCTCCGGGCCCGCCAGGATCTGCTGAGCCGTACCGCGCTCGGGGTGTTCCGGCTGAACGGCCAGTTCCTCTCCGTCTCCGAGGAACTGGCCCGCCCGGCCGGGCTGACCGCGGCCTGGTGGCAGGTGCTGGGCGCGGTCCTGCGCGAGCCGCTGCCCGTCGCGGGCATCGCCCGGGCCATGGGCATCACCCGGCAGAGCGTGCAGCGCATCGCCGACCTGCTGGCAGCCAAGGGGCTCGCGGAGTACATCCCCAACCCCGCTCACCGGCGGGCGAAGCTGCTGCGCCCTACGGAGGCCGGGCACGCCGCGATCGCCCGTATCGGCCCTGGGCACGCGTCGCTGGCCAACCGTCTCGCGGAGGAGCTGGGCGAGGAGGGTTTCGCCGAGACCGTCCGCGTCCTGGAACGTCTGTCGACCGCGCTGGACTCCCTCACTCCGCCGACCGCCCCATCGGCGGACTGAGCGGCGCGCTCTCCCACCTCCCTGGGGGCGAGGGCGCGTCCTCCCGAGGGGAGGAGGCGTGACCTCCCTAGGAGGGGAGGCTGTCCAACTCCTCCCCGATCGCGGCTCGCAGGCCGTCGTGGCGGGGTGTCAGCGCGTGCCGGTCACCGCGCCAGTACTCCTCCTGTTCGTACAACCAGACGGGCATCCGGACGAGTTCGGCAGGCTCCCAGTCGTAGCGGGGCCAGATGTGCGCGTGGAGGTACGGGTCGGTGTTGCCCAGGATCTCGATGTTCACGCGGCGGAAGGCCGGGTCGAGCCGTCGGCAGGCCCTCTCGACGGCCTCGGCGAGGCGCTCCATGTCGGAGAGGTACGCGGTTCTGCGGGTCCGGGGCAGGTCAGAGAGCCGGGTCACCGCGGGATCGTCGGTCAGGAGTACCGAGTAGCCGGGAAGGAACTGCCGGTCCCCGATCGCGGCGAAGCCGGCGTCGAGGCGGCGCATGACGGTGGGGTTCTCTCCCCGGTGCGCGCTGCCGATGCGGTCGTGGCGCCAGTCGATGTCGGTCATCCCGGGACCCTAACGGCCTCAGGCCCCTGCCCTCCCGCTCAAGTAGGGCCCGTAATACCTGAGAGCTACTGGGAAAGAGAGCTCTCTCGCGGGACGCCGACCAGGCCCGCTGATTTCTAACTTCGGAACAGAGAAGAGCGCCGACGCCTTCTCCGGACCGAAGGAACCCACCATGACCACCACTGGCCGACTGCGCCGAACCCTGCTGGCCGGCCTGGTCGCCGCGGCCGTCGTGGTTCCCGTTTCCGCCGCTGCCTCTCCCGGCGTCCCCGCCCCCACGCCCGCGACGTTCGCCGATTCCACCGCCCCCCACGCCCGGTACGCCGCCAACCGCGTCCAGCTCGCCGAGGCGGCCCGCATGGCGCAGGACGCCGGCCGCACGGGCCGCGCCGCCAGGCTCCACGCCATGGAGGCGGGTGGGACGGCGCAGTTCCTCTCCTTCGACGGCCGCGGAAGGGGCCGGGCCGTCGAAGTGTTCGGTGATCTGGCGAGCGCCGATCGGGTCACCGTCCTGGTGCCCGGGTCCGACACGACACTGGACACCTACCAGAGGTTCCGTGCCGGGGCTGTCGCCCTGCACCAGCGCCTCCAGGCCGAGCACCCGCGCTCCGCCGTGGTCGCCTGGCTCGGGTACGACACCCCCGTCACGGTCAGCACGACCGTCCTCACCGCCGATCGGGCGGACGAGGCCGCCGCCGAACTAGCGCCGTTCCTCGGCAGGTTGCGGGGCATGGCCGGGCCGGATGCCCGCCTCTCCCTCCTCTGCCACTCCTACGGTTCCGTGGTCTGCGCCCGGACCGCGACCGGCCCCGAGGTCACCGACATGGCCCTGTTCGGCAGCCCGGGAACGGGGGCGGCTTCCGCCGGGAATCTGCCGACCGGAGCCCGGGTCTGGGCGGGGCGGGGCAGCGGCGACTGGATCGCGAACGCGCCGCATGGCCGGCTCGGCGGGGTCGGTTTCGCCACCGACCCCGTCGACCCGGCCTTCGGCGCACGGGCCTTCGCCGCCGGTACCGCCGGGCACAGCGACTACCTCAAGCCCGGCACCGAGTCCCTGGACAGCTTGGCCGCCATCGTCCTCGGCACCGCCGCCCCCTCCGCATCCGCCGCCCCGTCCCCCTCCGCTTCGACCGCCACCCCCGACTCCACCCCCGACTCCACCGCCGCCTCCACGCCCAACTCCGCGCCCGAGTCCGTGCCCGAGTCCGTGCCCGCGCCCGCGCCCATCCAGGAGGCCAGCCATGCGTAGGCTCCTCGCCCGCTGGTCTGTTCTCGCGGACCGCGTGGACGCCGCCACGCCGGCCGGCCGGGACCGGGCCGTGGACGCGCTGCGGGCCTTGGCGATCCTCGGCGTGGTGCTCGGCCACTGGCTGGTCACCGCCCTGACCACCGCAGAGGGCGGCTTGAGCGGGACCAGCCCGCTGGTGCACATGGGCTGGCTGGCTCCGGTGTCCTGGGTGTTCCAGACACTGGCCGTCTTCTTCCTGGTCGGCGGCCATGTCGCCGCCCGCGGGTATGCGTCGGCACGGGCCCGCGGAGTCCCGTATCGCGCCTGGGTCGGGCAGCGGTTGATCCGGCTCTTTCGTCCGGTCGCCGCCGTGCTCGCCCTCTGGGCGGTCGCGGCGGGCGGGATGCTGCTCGGCGGGGTGGAGCTGACCACGATCCAGACGCTGGTCAAGCTGGTGCTCTCGCCCCTGTGGTTCCTGCTGGTGTTCGCCGTGCTCACCGCCGCCACCCCGCTCGTCGCCCGGCTCGATCCGCTGTGGCCGCTGGCCGTGGTGGCGGGTGTCGACCTGTGGCGCTTCAGTTTCGGTGGTCCGGAGTGGACCGGCTGGGTCAATCTGGCCGCCGGCTGGCTCGTCCCCTACACGCTGGGCGCCGCCTGGTCCCGGGGGGCGTTCGCCCCGCGCGGATCTGCGCTCGTCCTGCTCGGTGCCGGGACCGCCGCCACCGCCGCGCTGGTCCTCTGGGGCGGGTACCCGGCCTCGATGGTGGGTGTCCCGGGCGCCGCGCTGTCGAATCTCAACCCGCCGACGCTCGCCGCTGTCACGTTCGGTCTGGCGCAGTGCGGGCTGGCCCTGCTGGTGCGCGAGCCGCTGGCCCGAGCCATGCGGCGGCCGGGAGCCTGGGCGAAGGTGGCACTGGTGAACCTGTCCGCGATGACCATCTTCCTCTGGCACCAGACCGCCATGATGGCCGTCACCGCCCTCGGGCTGCTGGTCTCGGCCGACCTGCCCGGGCTGCACACCGTGCCCGGCTCGGTGGACTGGATAGCGGCCCGCCTGCTGTGGCTGCCGGTGTTCGCCGTCGCGCTGGCGGTCTGCTGGGCCGCCTTCCGCACGTACGAACAGGGCCAGCGCAGCCGAGGCACCCGGTCCGCCCAGCCAGTCCAGCCAGCCCCGCCAGCCCGGGTGACCCCTGCCCGCCGCGTCCCGGGCGCAGGCCGGCCCGCGCCGACACCGCACGCCGTCCTGCCCCGGCTGGCGTCCGCCGAGGAGGTTTCCCATGCCTAGGCTGACCGACGTGACCGAGCAGCCCGCGCCCCTGGCCGAACCCCCGCCCGCCGCCCCCGCGAAGGGCGCCGTCCCGAGCCGGCCGCTGGTGCGGGAGCTGTTCACCCTGCGCCCGGACCCTCTCCCCAGAATGTCCCGGCCGCGCTGGCTGGCCTGGCTGCCGCATGTACTGGTCCTCTATGCCGCGGTCTTCTTCAGCGCCCTCAACGCCGAGCAGCTCGGCGATCACTACAAGATCGGCGGCCTCAACCTGTTCCTGCTGTCGGTCCTGACCGGCGTGTCCATCGCGCTCGGGATGTTCCGGCCGATCGCCGCCTGGTGGCTCGGGCTGCTCACGGCGGGACTCATCGCGTGGGCCGTCCACAACAACGTCGGACATGGCCAGGCCTGGCCCTGGATGCCCGGGGGGATCTTCGCGTTCGCGGCCGTGCTGCTGCTGCTCGCGCTGCGAGTGCCTCCGCGCGTGACCATCACGGCCGTCGGCGTACCGATCGCCTTCACCGGCCTGGCCGAGGGGTTGTTCAAGCCGGAGCACAGCGGGGCCAGCATCTTCATGGCCCTGCTTCTCTTCGGCTTCGTGGGGCTCCTCGGATACGCCCTGCGCGCCCTGCGCCTGGCCCGCGGTGAGCTGGTCCAGCAGGAGACGCTCACCGAGGAGGAGCGGGCCCGGCGCACCCTGTTGGAGGAGCGCAGCCGCATCGCCCGCGAGCTGCACGACGTGGTCGCGCACCACATGTCGGTGATCTCCATCCAGGCACAGGTCGCACCGCACCTGGTGGAGAATCCGTCGGAGGAGCTCAAGGAGAACCTGGCGGGCATCCGGCAGAACGCGCTGGAGGCGCTGACGGAGCTGCGCCGGGTGCTGGGGGTACTGCGCTCCGAGCAGCCGGACGATCCCGCCGACCCGCACCATCCACAGCCCACCCTGGCAGACCTGGACGGCCTCGTGGACAACGTGAGGGGGGCGGGGCTGGATGTCACCACCGAGATCGCGGGCATCCGCCGGCCGCTGACCCCCGGCGTCGAACTCACCGCGTACCGGATCGTGCAGGAGGCGTTGAGCAACTGCCTTCGCCATGCGCCCGGTTCGCGGGTGGAGGTCGGCATCGCGTACGGGCCGCGCGATCTGCACCTGTGCGTCGCCAACTCCGTGCCGACCCGGCCCGCCCAGCCCTCGCACGGGGCGGGGCACGGGCTGCTGGGGATGCGGGAGCGGGCAGGCATGCTGGGGGGCGAGCTGGCCGCCGGGCCGCGCCCCGACGGCGGGTACGAGGTGAGCGCCGTGCTCCCGATGGATCCGCCCGGTGGCTCCTCCCCCGAGGCGAAGCTCCAGACGAAGCCCGCATCGAAGCCCGACCCGAAGTAGGACGCATGAGCACCAGCGCGACCCCGATCAAGGTGATGATCGCCGACGACCAGATGATGGTCCGGCAGGGCTTCACCGTGCTCCTCAACGCCCAGCCCGACATCGAAGTCGTCGGCCAGGCCGTGGACGGGGCCGACGCCGTGCAGAAGGTCGCCGAGTTCGGCCCCGATGTCGTCCTGATGGACATCCGCATGCCGGGGATGGGAGGCATCGAGGCCACCTCCGTCATCACCGGAGTCCCCGGCGCCACCGTGAAGGTGCTGGTGCTGACCACCTTCGACCTCGACGAGTACGTGTATGAGGCGCTGCGGGCCGGAGCCTCTGGGTTCCTGCTCAAGGACGCGTCGGCCGACCAGCTCGCGGAGGCGGTGCGGGTGGTGGCCGCCGGGGAGGCGCTGCTCTCGCCGAACATCACGAAGCGGCTGATCACTGAGTTCTCCCGGATGGGGGCGCCGCGAGCGCCGTCGCGGGCGAGGATCGAGGAGCTGACCGAGCGGGAGACCGAAGTGCTGTCCTTGATCGCCCAGGGAATGTCGAATGCGGAGATCTCCGAGCACCTGATCCTGGCCGAGCAGACCGTCAAAACGCATGTGAGCCGGATCCTGGTGAAGCTGGGCCTACGGGACCGCACGCAGGCCGCGGTGTTCGCGTACGAGACGGGTCTGATCCGTCCGACGGGCTACTGAAGGGACCGGGTAGTACCTGAGAGGGACCCCGGGAAATCCCCATCGGCGGCGACGCGGACGACAGCCGGCCGGACCTACGGTTCTGTATGTGAGCCAGACGACCACCGGGGGCACAGCCCGGACACCGGAATTCAGAATGGCCTCAGGGTTGTTCCAGACCTTGCGCCAAGACCTCATCACCGATGCCTTCACCTACCGCCCGCTTCCGCTGACGGGCACCGACGGGCGGTTCGCCCGGCGGCTGCCCGAGGGGATACGCCCGTATGCCGCCTGGAGCCGTCACATGGCGGTGGCCGCGCTGGCCGCCCTCATCGTGCTCTTCACCCTCGTCTCGCGGGTGGGCTACCTGGGGGATGCGGGCCTGCTCGCCACGGGTCTCATGGCCGCGGCCCCGGTCCTGATGACGCTGACCCGTCCGATCGCCGCGTGGTGGGCGGCCGCGGTGATGACGCTGGTGGTGGCCGCGCTGAGCGGATCCGACAACTGGCCTTGGACCCCCGGTAGTTTCCTCGCCTACCTCTCGGTCCTGGTTCTCGTCACCTTGCGGACCGGGCCCCGGGTGGCGGCGTGGATGTGGGTGTCGACCTCGGTGCTCGGAGTCGGACTGTCGGTGCTGCTGGGCGGCGGATACGGGCCGACCCTGGTGCAGATGGTAGTGACCTCGGCCATCGCCCTGGCGATCGCGAGCAGTATCCAGATACGCCGCCACGCGCAGGCGGAGGTCACCGCACAGCAGGAGGTCACCGCCGTCGAGCGGGACAAGCGGACCCTGTTGGAGGAGCGGACCACCATCGCCCGAGAACTGCACGACGTGGTGGCGCACCACATGTCGGTGGTGGCGATCCAGGCGGAGGCCGCGCCGTACCGGGTGAAGAATCCGCCGCCGGAGCTGGAGGCGGCGTTCGTCACCATCCGGGAGAACGCGGTGGCGGCCCTGACCGAGCTGCGGCGCGTGCTGGGTGTCGTGCGCTCCGCGGACTACGAGGCCCCGGACGCCCCGCAGCCGACGCTGGACTCGCTGGACGGGCTGCTGGCCAATGTGCGCGAAGCTGGGCTGAGTGTGGAGAAGACGGTCACGGGCGCGGTGCGGGAGTTGCCGCAGGGGGTGGAGCTGTCGGCGTACCGGATCATCCAGGAAGCCCTGAGCAACACGCTGCGGCACGCGCCGGGCGCCGTGGCCGGGGTGGAGGTGTCGTATGTGCTGGGCGGCCTCGGGATACGGATCGTCAATGAGGCGGCGACCGGGGATGTTCGGCCCTCGCCGGGGGCGGGACACGGGATCACGGGGATGCGGGAGCGGGTGGCCATGCTGGAGGGGGAGATGACGGCCGGGGAGACGGCGACGGGCGGGTATGAGGTGGCGGTGTTCATACCGGTGCGCAGCCGTCCGGAGCCGGCGGCCGCGGAGGAGCCGGTATGACGATCCGGGTGCTGATCGTCGATGACCAGATGATGGTCCGCGAGGGCTTCTCGGTCCTGCTCAACGCCATGGACGGCATCGAGGTGGTGGGCGAGGCGGTAGACGGCCGCGAGGCCATCGCGCAGGTGGCGGCGCTCACCCCGGATGTGGTGCTCATGGACATCCGGATGCCGGTGATGAACGGGTTGGAGGCGACGCGGGAGATCGTGGCCGCCGACACGGACGCGAAGGTGCTGGTCCTGACGACCTTCGACCTCGACGAGTACGTGTACCAGGCGCTGCGGGCCGGGGCCTCCGGGTTCCTGCTGAAGGACGCGTCGGCCCGTCAGCTGGCCGACGGCGTACGGGTGGTGGCGGCCGGGGAGGCGCTGCTGGCGCCTTCGGTGACCAAGCGGCTGATCGTGGAGTTCTCGAAGCTCTCGGAGACGCCGAGGCCGGCGGACCCGGCGGGGGTGGGGGAATTGACCGAGCGGGAGACGGAGGTGCTGGTGCTGATCGCCCAGGGGTTGTCCAATGCGGAGATAGCCGCCCGGCTGATCATCGCGGAGTCCACGATCAAGACCCATGTGAGCCGGATCCTGGTGAAGCTGGGCCTGCGGGACCGCACGCAGGCTGCGGTCTTCGCGTACGAGACCCGGCTGGTGACACCCGGGTAGGCCGGCCGGGGCCCGTGACGGCGCCTGCGGCTGAGCTTGTGACTACACCTGTGACTACACCTGTGACTACACCTGTGACTACACCTGTGACTGCGGCTGGGACTGGGACGGGGGCTGCAACGGGGACTGTGACGGCGGCTGGGCGGTGCGGAAGCGGGAGGCGTAGGCGGAGGGGGTGGTGCCGAGGTGGCGGGCGAAGGCGCGGCGAAGGGATTCGTCGCTGCCGAGGCCGCTGCGGCGGGCGGCGACGGTGACCGGCTCCCCCTGCTCCAGCAGGATCCGGGCGGCCTCCAGGCGCAGGGCCTCCAGGTGGACGGCCGGGGTGGTGCCGGTGTGGGCCTTGAAGAGGCGGGAGAGGTGGCGGGGGCTGAGGCCCGCGCGGCGGGCGAGAGCCGGGAGCCGGTGATCGGCCGCCGGGTCGGCGGCCATGGCGTCCAGGAGCGGGCGCAGCACCGGGTCGCGGGTGGGCGAGGTGCGGGAGGCCGCGGAGAACTGTGACTGACCGCCCGGGCGTTGAAGGAAGACCACCAGGTCGCGGGCGACCCGGCGGGCGGTGTCGGGGCCGAGGTCCTGTTCGACGAGGGCCAGGCAGACGTCGATGCCGGCGGTGACTCCGGCGGAGGTCAGGACGGGCCCGTCCTGGACGTAGATCGCGTCCGGGGTGACGGTGGTGCGGGGGTAGGCGCGGGCCAGGTCGGCGGCGTGCTCCCAGTGGGTGGTGGCCCGGCGGCCGTCCAGCAGCCCGGCCGCGGCCAGAGCGAAGGCGCCGGTGCAGACGGCGGCGACCCGGTCGGCCCGGGCGGCCAGCCGGCCGACGAGCTCGACCAGGGACGGGTCGCGGTGCAGGGTGGCCAGGTCGGCGGGCCCGGGGACCACCAAGGTGGCGGTGCGGACGACCGCGTCCGCCGGGAGGTCGGCGTCGATCCGCAGGCCGGTGGAGGTGCGGACGGGAGCGCCGTCCGGGGTGCAGACCCGCACGGCGTAGGGGCGGCCGGCGGTGGTGAAGACCTCCAACGGGGCTGCGACGTCCAAGAGCCGGACGCCGTCGAAGGCCAGAACCGTGATCGTGTGGGTGCCCATGCGTGCACGGTAGCCGCGCGGGGCGTGTCCGAATGTGTGAGGTCCGTGGCTGTACGGACATGGCGAGCGGAGTGCGGCACGGAGGAGGCTGGGGACACGTCGAGAGGAGCACAGGATGAGCGAGCACGGGGGCGGGCAGGGGAACAGCGCCGCCGGAGTGGCGGTGCCGGACGGCAAACTCGCCGCGGAGGCGACCGAGCTGGTACGGGACACCATGAGCGAGTTGATCTACCACCACTCGCGGCGGGTGTACTGGTTCGGGAGCCTTCAGGGGCAGCGCCGGAAGCTCGCTTTCGATCCGGAACTGCTCTACATCGGGGCGATGTTCCACGATCTGGGCCTCGGGGAGCGGTTCCGCGGCAGCGGGAGGCGGTTCGAGGTCGACGGCGCGGACGAGGCCCGGCGCTTCCTGGAGCGCCACGGGGTGCCGCAGGACGGCATCCGCCGGGTGTGGACGGCGATCGCGCTGCACACCACCCCCGGGATTCCGGAGTTCATGGAACCGGAGGTGGCGCTGGTGACGGCGGGGGTGGAGTACGACGTCCTGGGCCTCGGCTTCGACGACATCGACGCGGCCGCCCGCGCCGAGATCACCGCGCTGCACCCGCGGCCGGACTTCAAGCGGCGCATCCTCGCGGCCTTCACCGAGGGGATCGAGGGCAAGCCGGAGACGGCCTTCGGCAATGTGAAGGCGGATGTACTGCGGCACTTCGTGCCCGGGTTCGTACCGGGGGATTTCGTGGAGGTGATCCGCGGCTCCCGGTGGGAGGAGTGACGCGACCTAGGGTGCGGGGATGGGATTTGATCCGTGGGATGCCGCGTTCGTCGCCGATCCGTACCCCGCCTACGGGGAGTTGCGCGAGCAGGGGCGGGCCGTGTGGTCGCAGGACACCGGTCAGTGGCTCGTGCCGCACTACGCGGATGTGAGCGCGCTGCTGCGGGACCGGCGGCTCGGGCGGACCTACCTCCACCGGTTCACGCACGAGGAGTTTGGGCGCGAGGCCCCGCCACCGGAGCAGGAGCCCTTCCATGTGCTCAACGGCAACGGCCTGTTGGACCTGGAGGACCCCGCGCACGCGCGCGTGCGCAGGCTCGTGGCGAAGGCGTTCACCCCGCGGACCGTGGAGCGGCTCGTGCCCGCCGTGGAGCGGCTAGCCCGAAAACTCGTCGGGCAACTGCTCGCGGACGGGGGCGGGGACCTGCTGACGGCGGTCGCCGAGCCGCTGCCGGTGGCCGTGATCGCCGAGCTGCTGGGGGTGCCGGAGGCGGACCGGGGACTGCTGCGGCCCTGGTCGGCGGACATGTGCGCGATGTACGAGCTCCGGCCGGATCAGGACACGGCTCGGCGCGCGGTGCGGGCGAGCGTCGAGTTCAGCGCCTACCTGCGCGGGCTGATCGCCGAGCGGCGCTCCCGCCCCGGGGAGGATTTGATCTCCGGGCTGATCGCCGCTCACGATGAGGACGGCCGTCTCAGCGAGCAGGAGATGATCTCCACCTGCGTGCTCCTGCTGAACGCCGGACACGAGGCCACCGTCAACACCACGGTCAACGGATGGTGGGCGCTGTTCCGCAATCCCGGACAGCTCGCGGCCCTCCGCGCCCAGCCCGCGGCCGCGACATCCAAAAACTTGTCCACAGCTGTGGATGAACTCATGCGGTACGACACACCCCTCCAGATGTTCGAGCGCTGGGTGCTCGACGACATCCGGATCGGGGACACCACCATCCCGCGCGGAGCCGAGGTCGCGCTGCTCTTCGGGTCCGCGAACCGGGATCCCGCGCGGTTCGAGCGACCCGACGTACTGGACCTCGTACGGGCCGACAATCCGCACCTGAGCTTCGGTGCCGGGATCCACTACTGCCTGGGCGCGCCGCTGGCGCGGCGGGAGCTGGAGGCCTCGTTCGGGGCGCTGCTCGCGGAGGGAGTCCCGCCCATGCGGCTCGTGGCGGAGCCTCGGTGGCGGGACGGGTATGTCATCCGGGGCCTGGAGGAGCTGCTCGTGACGTTCTAGGTCTGGGGAGTGTCCGCGAAACGCCAGCCCTTCGGGCGGTCGGCGCCACCGCAGCAGGCCTGCGTGCCGGACGCCGCGCGTTACACCGGCGCCGTCGGCGCGGGCCAGAGCACGCCAGGCCGCGAAGACCGCCGGGCAGCGGGGTGTGGCTCACCGGCGGGAGGCGCGGCGGTCGAGCCGGGCTCGGCGTAGGGGGCGGGCCGCGCCCAGGCGGCCGGTCGAGGGGGACCAGAGGATCGCGGCCGTCGCCGGGGCGGCTGACAGGCGGATCTCGATCCTGTCACACGCACCCGCGGCCACCACCCCGGGGCGGCCCGTCTCGTCGATCGGGTCCGGCCGCCCGGGAAAGGCCGCTCGCGGCCTGCCGTACGTGTGCGCTTCGACAGCCCGACCTCCCAGCCTCCTTCTGAAGACGAGCCGACACGCAGCGAGCGCATGCCACGCAGTGCGGCGAGGACCCGTCCCGGGCAGGCCGCGCCCGACAGGCGCGGCACGCCCGGCAGGCGCGGCAGACCCAGCAGGTCCGGCAGACCCAGCAGGTCCGGCAGGCCCGGCAGACCCGGCAGACCCGGCAGACCCGGCAACAACGGCCCTACGCGGCCACGGCCGCGGGGGCAGCGCTCGCCGGCCCAGCAGGCCCAGGGTCAGTACGGGCCCCCCGTCCAGCACCACCACCGGCGGAAGCCACCCGGCGCGGACCACCACCGCCTCGTACGAGGTCCAGCGCACCGCCGGGTCCCGCAGGGCGCGGCGCGCGCGCCGGACGGCGTACAGCTCCCGCACCCCGAGCACCACCGGGCTCAGCAGCACCACCAGCAGCAGCGGCCGGGTGAGCAGGCTCGCCACCACCGCCGGCCAGCAGAACACCGGCAGCAGGCACAGCAGCAGCCCGTCGCGCCGCCAGTCGCCCAGCGCACCGCGAACCGCGACCTCGGCGGGCGGCCCGCACGGCCGCCCGGTCACCGCGGCAGCGTGAGCGCCCAGGCCCCCGCGAGCAGGGTCCACGTACGCCGCCGGACCGGCCCGGTCATCGCCGCGTCGGCCCGGTAGCGGAAGTCCGCGCCCGACACCGTCACCGTCTTCGCCCGCACCCGCACGGCCGACCCATCACCGCCACCACCACCAGCGGCACCACCACCGCCGCCACCGCCGATCCGGACCACGACCTCCGCCAAGCCTCCGTCGTCCCGCGTCGCCACCGAGACGTCCTCCACCGCCCGGTCCACATCCGCCAGCACCACCCCGTCGGCCTCGACCCGCAGCCGGTGGCGCCCCGCGCCACCGCCCGTGGTCACCGGCCCCACCAGGGTCCGCACCAGCGAGCGGTACGCGCTCCACACGGACGGCCCGGCCGCCCGCGGAACCGTCCGCACCGGCGGAATCCGCAGCGCGCCCAGCACCACCCCGTCGCTGTCGTCGACCAGCAGGTCACACGTCCGGACCGACCCGTCGAGCACGGCCCGCGCCGCCGACACCGCCGACAGCGGCACGCCGAGCGAGCGCGCCAGCCCCAGGGACCCCGCATGCCCCACCGGCACCAGCGACAGGGCGCCCTCGCCCAGCCCCCGCTCCCGGTGCAGCAGCCCCACGGTCCGCACCAGGGCCCGGTCGTCGCCCACGATCACCAGCCGTCGATGACCCCGGCGGGCGAGAGCCCGCGCAAATTCCTCCTGCGAATCCGGGAGGCAGATTTTCGCCGCCGCTCCCGCTGACAACACATCCTTCGCGATCCGCACGGACTCGCCGTCAAGACGGCGGGCGACCGGGTCGACGAGCACAAGGAGGCCGCCTACCGGCGCGCCCGCATGGCTCATGGTGGGCTCTGGAGCCGACACCTCGGTCCTTCCTCGGGTAGCATCTTTGTGCAAGAGGCCCTTGCGCTATTGCGCCAGGGCCTTCGTCTATTCCGGGGTACCGGTCCGACGGCTCAGCCTGCGGTGTACATCGTCGTACGCCCCCTGACCTTGGACATGCCCCATCCGGAAGAGGTGTACGCCTGTGCCCGCTCTTGTGCTGCTCGGAGCTCAGTGGGGTGACGAGGGCAAGGGAAAGGCCACCGACCTGCTCGGTGGATCAGTTGACTACGTAGTGCGCTACCAGGGCGGCAACAACGCCGGCCACACGGTCGTCGTAGGCGACCAGAAGTACGCACTGCACCTTCTCCCTTCCGGCATCCTCTCCCCCGGATGCACCCCGGTCATCGGTAACGGCGTCGTCGTCGACCCGGCCGTCCTGCTCTCTGAGCTGCGCGGCCTGAACGACCGCGGAATCGACACCTCCAAGTTGCTCATCAGCGGCAACGCGCACCTCATTACGCCGTACAACGTCACTCTCGACAAGGTCGGCGAGCGATTCCTCGGCAAGCGCAAGATCGGTACGACCGGTCGCGGCATCGGCCCGACGTACGCGGACAAGATCAACCGCATCGGTATCCGCGTCCAGGACCTCTACGACGAGTCGATCCTCACCCAGAAGGTCGAAGCGGCCCTGGAGGGGAAGAACCAGCTCCTCGCGAAGCTGTACAACCGCCGCGCGATCGACTCGGCGCAGATCGTCGAAGAGATGCTCCAGTACGCGGAGCAGATCAAGCCGTACGTCGCCGACACCACCCTGATCCTCAACAACGCGCTGGACGAGGACAAGGTCGTGCTCTTCGAGGGCGGCCAGGGCACCCTGCTCGACGTCGACCACGGCACGTACCCCTTCGTCACCTCCTCGAACCCGACCGCGGGCGGCGCCTGCACCGGTACGGGTGTCGGCCCGACGAAGATCAGCCGCGTGATCGGCATCCTGAAGGCCTACACCACGCGTGTGGGTGCGGGCCCGTTCCCCACCGAGCTGTTCGACAAGGACGGCGAGGACCTGCGCCGCATCGGTGGCGAGCGCGGTGTGACCACCGGCCGTGACCGACGCTGCGGCTGGTTCGACGCGCCGATCGCGCGCTACGCCACTCGCGTGAACGGCCTGACCGACTTCTTCCTCACCAAGCTGGACGTGCTGACCGGCTGGGAGCAGATCCCGGTCTGCGTCGCGTACGAGATCGACGGCAAGCGCGTCGAGGAGCTCCCGTACTCGCAGACGGACTTCCACCACGCGAAGCCGATCTACGAATACCTCCCCGGCTGGTCCGAGGACATCACCAAGGCCCAGACCTTCGACGACCTCCCGGCGAACGCCCAGGCGTACGTCAGGGCCCTGGAGGAGATGTCGGGCGCCCCGATCTCCGCGATCGGCGTCGGCCCCGGCCGCACCGAGACGATCCAGATCAACTCGTTCCTCTAGGCGGTTCAGGGCCCCTGAGGCCACCCGGCGCCACCTGGCACCACTTGGCGCCACCCGAGGGGGCGGGACGCGCGATGCGTCCCGCCCCTTCGGCGTATCCGGCCTCCGCGCGTATCCGGCGTCCGTGCAGGTCACAGCGGTGGATGGCCGCCGGTGGCCGCCGATGGCGGCTGTTGCAGAGCGGTGACACGGAAGCGATTGTTCCAAGATCGGCCAGGCGCGAGGATAAGCACACCGCAGCTACCGGGAAGATCGGCCAACCGGCCGGGACCGCCCACTTCGCACCACCACGGGACCCGCGCTCTGCCGGCACCCGCCCGCTCTTCTCCTCCGCCTTCTTCTCCGTGTTCCCGGCCCGCTGCCGCCGCGCAGTACGCCCTTTCTGATTCCTTGGGGGGAGTCCACCATGTCCACTCGCACCACCGGTCCCGGCCGCCACCACCTCCGCACCGCGGCCGCCACCGTTGTCGCCGCCGCCGTCGCCGGCACCGTCGTCATGCCGCTGTCGGCGTACGCCGCTCCGGCCGAGCGCAAGCAGCCCGTGCTGAAGCTGGAGATGGGCGCGGCGGTGCCGAGCGGGCCGCTGACCCGCGGTGGTGACACGGAGACGTTCGAGCTGACGGTGAAGAACCCCTCGGCGCAGGTGGCCTCCTTCCACCCGTGGCTGATCGGCCGGGCCCTCGGCGCGAGCCCGCTCCAGCAGGAGGACGTGGTCTACAAGGTCGAAGCGGTGGACGCGCCGGCGACCGAGTCCTTCATCGGGCAGCAGGACGGCGAGTGGCAGGGCATGTTCCACCCGGCGGGCCGGTCCAACGCCGGATTCGAGGTCCCGGCGGGCGGCAAGATGTCGTGGAAGGTGACGATCGGCCTCGGCAAGAGCTACCCGACCAACGACGGCGACTTCTCGCTGCGGGCCACCAGCTACGCGAACGAGGTGGCGCAGGACGCGCAGCCTTCGCTCACCTTCAAGACGGACCCGTCGATGACGCCCGGCAAGCTGAACACCCGTATGGAGGCCGTCGGCCCGTGCGAGGCCGGCGGCGACGCGACCCAGTGCCGGGAAGTGAAGCTCGCGTACCAGCAGACGGGTGACGGCGCGTTCAACTCCGCCCTCGCCACCTACCTGAACGCGTCCCCCGAGGGCGGCCGGAGCCGCGAGGCTGCCCCGGACCTCCAGATGCGCATCCTGGCCGACGGCCACTGGAAGGACCTGAAGACCGACGACCCCGGCAACTACCGCCTGCCGGACATCGCGAAGGGCTTCGGCTCCGCCTCGGGCGAGCGCGTGGTGCGGCTCCAGGTGCGGCTCGGCCCGAAGACGGACGTCAAGAAGCTCACGCGGGTCGCTCTGCGCGCCGATGTCGGTCTGGCGACGGGCAACACCTACGCGTTCGCGGGCGCCGAGACGGCCTTCAGCCTCTCCCCGGCCAAGCCGGCCACCCCCGCCCCCGGGACCACCGGGCCCACCCCCGGCAAGTCCCCCTCGCCCTCCGCGACGCCGTCCGCGAGCCCGTCGGCCACCGCGTCCGCCACCCCGTCCGCCTCCGCGACCCCGGCGGCCTCGGGCGACACCAACCACACCACCACCTCGGCCGGCGGCTCCCTGGCGAACACCGGCGCCGACTCCCGGACCGGCCTGTACTCCGCCCTGGCGGCGGCCCTGATCGCCCTCGGCGGCGCGGCCGCCTGGTTCGGCGCCCGCCGCCGCAGCGGCACCACCGGCGCCTGACCCCGCCGCGCTCCACACGCACGCAGGGCCCGGCACACCCGTGCCGGGCCCTGCGCGTATGTGTGGAGCCGTTACGGCACGACGCACGACGTGTCCGTCAGAGCCCGATGATCCTGACCCGATCACCGCAGAGCGCCGTCATGTCCTCGACGTCCAAGGTCAGCACGACCACCGGGCCGGGCTGGCGCAGCGCCATCTCGGCGACCGTCGCGTCGATCGCGTACTTGTGCCCGTGCAGCCCCACCGCCTTGAGGAGCCGGGCAGCGGCCTTCGCCGCCTCCTCCGTCACGGGCTCCACCTTCACGGTCGACAGGGCCCAGTTCAGCTTGGACTGGTTCACGCGTGCGTGGCTGACCTCCACGATGGTGTTGGCGCAGACGACGAGCTCGGTGCCTGCCGACTGGAGCCGACGGAACAGCGAAAACGTCTTACGGTCCTGCGTAATGAGAGCGGACAGGCCCTCGGAGTCCAGAACCGCCGTCACGTATCGCTTCATGCGGCGACCGTCTGCTCCTTGTCCTCATCAGGGCCGAAGAGTCTGGCGTCGGCCTCGGCGAGCTCAGCCTCGGTGAAGGCGCCGTGCTCCTCTTCGTAGCGGTCGAGGTACTGGCCGAGGAGCTCGTTGCGAATTCGGCGCGCGACCGCCTCGGCAACGTACCCGGAGATGTTGTCCGTCATCTTCCGGAGCTCCTCCACCTGCTCGGTGGGGAGCGTCACGGTGATGCGTGTAGTCCCTGACACAGGTCAAGCATACTCACGTATGCGAGAGGGGGGACGGTTTCCGGGGTACCCGCAGATCACTGGGTCTCGTAGTAGCCGAAGATGTCGACGATCAGGTCGACGCCCTCCCAGCCCTGGTTCCAGAAGTCGACGATGCCGTTGTAGCCGGAGCTCGCCTGGACCAGGTTCGGGACGGTCTTGCCCGCCGTCCAGTTCAGGGTCGAGGAGACGGGCCGGTCCGGGAAGACCGCCGTCTTGTTCTTGTACTGCTCCCACGTGTTCGGGTCCGGGGCGACCGACAGGAAGCCGGGGCCGCGCGTGTTGGTGACCGTGGTGTTCAGCACGTAGCCCGCGATGCCCGACTCCCCGGGAGAGAAGGCCGAGTACGTGTATCCGCGGGCCGGTGACGGACCGTGCGGCCAGCGCGGGTCACGGGTGTCGAAACTCCGGGTCGGCTGCACCGGCATATAGGAACCCGTGCTGTCCTTGCTGTACATGCCGACGAGCTCGACGATGACGTCGGTCGGGGCCCAGGCGCCGTTGCGGATCGTGACCGAACCGTCGGCGGCGACCGGGACGATCACCGAGTTGGCGACGGTCTGGCCGGCGGTGAAGTTCACGTTGGACGTGGTCGGCGCCGCCTGGTCGCCCGGGTAGGCGGTCAGGTGACCGGCCTCGCGCGGGTTGGTGACGGTGATGTTGAGCGCGACGGCCGTGCGGGGGCCACCGGCGGTCACCCGGACGGTGAAGGATCCCTGCCCGGCGACCTGGCCCCGCTGGGGGCCGTTGCCCTCCCGGGTGTCGACGATGCGCTCCGGGGTCCTCGGGGTGTAGCCGCTGGACGCCGTCCGGCCGAAGTAGCCGGTGACGTCGGCGATCAGGTCGACCGGCTCCCAGCCGCCGTTGTACAGGTTCACGCACCCGTCCTGGCCGACCGGCACGATGACCAGGTTCGGGACGGTTTGACCGGGCTCGAAGTTGACGTTCGACGTGGTCGGCCGCTCACCGCCCGAGCCGTAGACGGTCACGTGGCCACCGCTGGTGGCGTTGGGGGCGGTCACGTTGAGGGCCACGGCGGTGACCCCGGCGGGGATCTTGCCGTTTCCGCCGGCCTTCAGACGGGTCGTGCCGTATCCGGGGACCTTGCCCTTCGTGGCGCCCGTGCCGTTACGGGTGTCCAGCAGGCGGGTGGGCCCGTACGGGGTGAAGTCCGAGCCGGCGGTCGTGATCGTGAGCTCGTTGCTGACGTGGGTCTGGTTCGGGACGTCGGCCACGGTGACCCTGACGGTGTAGTCGCCGAGCTCCGGGTAGATGTGCGTGTGCTTCAGCACGGCGGCGCCGTAGGGGTCGGCCAGGTCGAAGGTCCCGTCGCCCCAGTCGATGGTGACGTTGAGCGAGGCATCCGCGCTGTTGATCGTGGTGTCCAGCTCGAAGCCGTGCGCGGACGTGGCCTTGGCGTTGAGGACGACCGCCAGGTCCGGGTTCCCGGCGGCGACCTGCGCCTGCGCCTGCGGGGATGCGGCGGCCTTGTCCTTGGCCGTCGGCAGAGCCTTGCGGACCGTACGGTCGGCAGGGCTGGTGAAGGTCTTGAAGTTGGACGCCCCGGCCTTGGCCAGGTCCACGGCGGGCGCGGCCACCCCCTGCGCGACGGGCGCGACCGGATTGGCCGGATCGGCCGCCTGGGCCATGCCGGGTGTGAGACCAACGCCGGCCGCGATGACGGCAGCGGAAACTATGAGTCGGCGATTGCGCACCGGCCCCCATTTTTGTTTTTGAACGCGCTCAGGATTCAAATCCCGCTCAGGGTACACAGCCTCGCGGGGCTGGTCAGGCGGGTTTCTCCTCGGCCCGGGAGGGTTGGCACGTATCTGTCCTGAGCTGTGACGTCCTAGGCGCTCGCCGCCCAGCCCGCGAAGTCGGCCCAGGCCTGGCCGGCCAGAGTGAGGGTGGGGCCGGGGTTCTTGGAGTCCCGGACGTGAATGGCGTGCGGGCAGGTGGCCACCTCGACGCACTGTCCGCCCGCGTCGCTGCTGTAGCTCGACTTGTGCCAGTCGTAGGCCACCTCAACGCAGTTACCGCCGCCGCCGTCGCTGTAGCTGGACTTGTGCCAGTTGTAGGCCACCTCGACGCAGTCTCCGCCGCTCGGGTTGCTGTAGCTGGACTTGAACCACCGCAGGGTGGTGCTCATTGCTGCTCTCCCGCCAACCGCTCGATGAGGCCCAGCGATTCACGTGGACCAAGGGCCTGTGCGCGGATCTTCGCATACCGCTGTGAGTACATACTCACCTTGGCCGGATCGCTGATCAACAGGCTTTCATCCTGCGCCTCCATGTAGACGAGCCGTTCATGACCAGGAGTTTCGACAAGAGTCATGCCTCCGCGCACGCCGCCGTGTTCACCCCCGAAGCCGCAGTCGAGGGGCAGCACCTGCACCGTGACGTTACGACGCTTACCCAGTTCGGCAAGGTGTCGGTACTGGGCATGCATGGTCGCCGGGCTGCCGATGCCCCGCCTCAGCACGGACTCGTCCAGGATGAACTCGATGAGCGCGACCGGGTCCCGGTCGAAGAGCACCGTTCGTTCCATCCGCGCCTCCACCAGCTCATTGACCCGCTGCTCTGAAAGAACCGGAAAGCCTCCCGCGATCAAAGCACGGGCATAGGGCTCCGTCTGGAACAGTCCGTTGACCACATGGGTCTCGAACACAGACAGAGTTAGGCACCGCTGCTCCAGCGCAATGAAATCCTGGAACTGTGCGGGGTACTTGTCCAGCCGGACCAGTTCCCGCGCCGCCTCGAAGACGCCGAGCCCGCCCCCGATCTCAGTCTCCAGCCCGACCAGCATCTCGTCACTCGCAGGCTGCGCACAGGTCTCCAGCGCGCTGATCGCGGCGGCCGAGTAGCCGAGCCTCTTGCCCAGCTCCTTCTGCGTCAGCTTCTCCTTCTCTCGCAACGCGCGCGCCAGATGGGATACCAGACGGGTCGCCCCGCCCGCCGTCTCCTTGTTCGCTGCCTTGGCCATGGAGAGCACCCCCACACTCAACCGGACTCAACCAGGCTCAACCAGCGCAGGCCGAGTTCCTACCGTTTTGGCCCCTCCAGTCGGAGCCATAGAAAACGGTAGACCTGAGCCGTCAAGGTTGAGGCATGAACACTGAAAGTGACGGGGTCAACTCCCGTACGCCCAGCTGGGTTCCCGCCTCCGGGGTCGGAATCCGCAAGGCCGGAGTGCTATTTGACGCGCTACGTGTGGACGGTGACACGGGACGGGACCTCGCCGACCTGCTGGTGACGCTCACAGGCGGTGACCCCGGGCCGATCTTCACACAGAGCAACGGCCGCCGCCCGGTGTACTTCCTGATCCCGGTCGGCAGCGCCGCGTACCGCGTCTGGCCGGCCGGATTCACGCGGCTCACCTCGGGGCCCCGCCGGGCCACCTACATCCCCGTCCCGGAGCTCGACGGCTGCTGGCCGCTCGCCTGGCGGTGTCCGCCCACCGGCGAGGACCGCTTCGTGCACGCCCTGCTCCTGCACCGCGCCGCCGGGCTCTACCAGGCCAGCTGCGAGATCTCCTCCGCCACCACCGCGCAGGCGTCCGCCGCCGGGTCGATGAGCGGGAAATGACCGACCCCGTCCAGCAGCGTCAGACCGACCATCTCCCCCGCCTGCGCGGCCGCCGCCACATACGCCTCGGACACCCCCGCCGGGACCACGATGTCCTCGCGGCCGTGCACCACCGCCGTGGCGATGCTCGTCGGGAGCAGGGCGGCCGGATCCGCGTACGGGAGGCGCTCGGACCAGTGCTCCGCACCGCCCAGTAGCTGCGCGCTCGCGCCGCCGCACACCTCCAGCTCCTGCGCCACCGTGAAGTCCGCGATGGGGGCCAGCGCCACCACGCCGCGCAGCAGCGGCGGGGAAGGCAGCCTCCACGGGGCCCCGGACGGAAGCACGTGCCGGGCCGCGGCCCACAGCGCGAGCTGGCCGCCGGCCGAGTGGCCGGTGACGACGGTCCGGCGGACGTCGGCCTGCGGGAGAGCTGCGGCGGCCAGCTCCGGGAGGGCGTCCATCGCGGCGGCGACGTCGTCGAACGTCTCGGGCCAGCGTCCGGCCACGGGACCCTCGGCGTTCTGGTGCGGGAGGGAACTGCCGCGCCGGTACTCGACATTGGCGACGGCGAAACCCTGCCGGGCCAGGAAATCCGCGAAGGGCGTGACGTGCTGCCGGTCGTACGGGGCGCGCCAGGCGCCGCCGTGCAGGACCACCACCAGCGGGGCCGGGGTCCGGGTCTGGCCGCGCGGGGCGTAGAAGTCGATGACGTGGTCGGGGTGTTGCCCGTACGCGGCGCTCGCGTCCGGTGCCACGGCCGGATGGGAGAAGGCCGAGGCGGCCTCGGCGGCGTCCCGTTCCACTGCGGCGGGGTCCGTCATCGGCTCAACCTCTCGGTAACGCGTGGGACAGCAGGGACAGATGTTCCGGTGTACCGGCAGAGCGGGACCGTATCAGTCTGGAACGGAACGTTCCGTGCGGGGTCCGGGATGTGGCAGAGCGGGCGGAGCCATAGCCCCGCCCGCTCTGAGAGGTGACGTTTCGCTACCGGGTCACCCGAAAATGTGACCCAGTGTGCGTGCGGCACGCTCCGCGTCGGCGAAACCGACGTAGAGCGGGGTGAAGCCGAAGCGCAGGACGTCGGGGGCGCGGAAGTCGCCGATGACGCCCCGGAAGATGAGCTCCCGCATGACCTCGCGGGCGTTCTCCGTACGCAGGGAGACCTGGCTGCCGCGGTGACCGTGCTCGGCCGGGGTGACCGACTCGACCCGGCCCGGCGGGACGTACGCCGCCACGCATGCGAGGAAGAAATCGGTCAGGGCGAGCGACTTGGCCCGTACGGCCTCGACCGATACCCCGTCCCAGGCGTCGAGCGCCGCCTCCAGGGCCAGCATGGACAGGATGTCCGGCGTACCGACCCGGCCGCGCGCCGCACCGTCGGCCGGGCGGTAGCCCGGGGTCATGGCGAAAGGCTCGGCGTGGCTGTTCCAGCCGGGGAGGGGGGAATCGAAGGCGGCCTGGTGGCGGTCGGCGATGTAGAGGTACGCGGGGGCGCCGGGGCCGCCGTTCAGGTACTTGTACGTGCAGCCGACCGCGAGGTCGACGCCGTGCGCGTCCAGGCCGACGGGGAGGGCCCCCGCGGAATGGCACAGGTCCCAGACGGTGATCGCCCCGGCGGCGCGCGCGGCCGCGGTGACGGCGGGGAGGTCGTGGAGGCGGCCGGTGCGGTAGTCGACGTGGTTGAGCAGGACGACGGCCGTGTCCGCGTCGATCGCTCGCGCGGCCTGCGCGGGCTCCACCGGGGTGACGGTGAGGCCGGTCATGCGGGCCGCCGACTCGGCGATGTAGCCGTCGGTGGGGAAGGTGGCGGCGTCGACCAGCATCCGGGTACGGCCCGGCCCGGCGAGCCGGGCAGCGCCGACCAGGGCCTTGAACAGGTTGACGCTGGTGGAGTCGCCGACCACGACCTGGCCAGGGCCCGCGCCGATGAGGGGGGCGATCTTGTCGCCGATCCGCTCGGGGGCGGTCCACCAGTCGCTCTCGTCCCAGGACCGGATGAGGAGCTCGCCCCACTGCCGGGTGACGACGTCGGCGGTGGTGGCGGGGACGCCCGCCGGGAGGGCGCCGAGGGAGTTGCCGTCCAGGTAGACGACTCCGTCGGGGAGGGTGAACCGCTCGCGGAGCTTGCCGAGGTCGTCGGCGGCGTCGAGCCGTGCGGCGCGGGCCGCGAGGTGGGCTCCGCCCGGGGTCGGCGGGGTCCCGGCGGGGGCTTCGGCGGGGGCTTCGGCGGGGGCTTCGGCCGGGGCTTCGGCCGGGGCTTCGGCCGGGGCTTCGGCCGACGCCTCGTGATCCGCCGGGCGGGAGCTGCTGGGGGCGCTGCCCCCAGACCCCCGCGCCTCAATCGCCGGCGAGGCTGATTTTGCCGGGACCGGCTGCGCCGGTGAGGGCGGGGGCGCCGGGTGGGCGGCCGGTATCGGGTTGGTCGGGTCAGACATAGCTGCGGGCCGTCCACAGTTCCGGGAAGACGTTCTTCTGGGCGCGCTTCTCCAGCCAGGTCACCCCGGCCGAGCCGCCCGTGCCGGTCTTGGCGCCCATCGCACGGCGGGTGGCCACCAGGTGGTCGTTGCGCCAGCGCCAGACGAGCTCGGCGACATCCGTGAGGACCTCGCCCAGGCGGTGGAGGTCCGGGTGCTGGTCCGGGGACGTGTAGAGCTGCGTCCAGACGGCCTCGACCTCGGCCGAAGGCTCGTAGCGCTGCGAGAGGTCGCGGTTCAGGACGGCGGCCGGGACCGGAAGGTCACGGCGGGCCAGCAGGCGCAGGACCTCGTCGTAGAGGCTGGGCTCGTGGAGGGCCTTCTCCAGCTCCGCGTGGACGCGCGGGGCGCCCCGGTGCGGGACCAGCATGGAGGCCGACTTCTCGCCGAGCAGGAACTCCATCCGGCGGTACATCGCCGACTGGAAACCGGAACCCTCACCGAGGGCGGCACGGTACGCGTTGAACTGGCCCGGGGTCAGCTGAGCGAGCGGGCGCCAGGAGGCGTTGAGCGCCTCCAGTTCACGGAGGGATCGTTTCAGCGCGTCCATCGCGACGGGGATCCGGTCCTCGCGCAGCGCGCGGGCCGCCGTCTCCCACTCGTGGACGATGACCGTGAACCACAGCTCCATGACCTGGGTGGTGACCAGGAAGACCATCTCGCCCGGGTCGTCCGAGCGCAGGTGCTGGAGGTGGGTGAGGACGTCCGCCTGGACGTAGTCCTCGTAGGGGGTCGTGCCGTCGAAGTCGAGGTTCGGGGTGTCCGAACCGGCTCCGGAGGCATCAAGGGTGTTCGACATCGCTGTCTCCTCGACACGTGCTTCCGGGTAGCGGTCCGCTCCTTCCGTGAGGTGAGTGGAGCCCCGGTCCCCTGCCCGCATCATAGGACGCCGCCCCGGTGCAGCTCCAGCGGGGAGTGACGCAGGACACAGCGCCACCCCCCGCCGAGAGGCCCGGATCAGGCGTTCAGCGTGTCCGCCGCCGTCGGGGAGGAGTCGCGCAGGAAGGTCGAGCAGCGCTCGTACTCCTCCTTCTCGCCGATCGCCTCGGCCGCGCGGGCCAGGGCGTGCAGGGCGCGCAGGAAGCCACGGTTCGGCTCGTGCTCCCACGGCACCGGGCCGTGGCCCTTCCAGCCGGCGCGGCGCAGCGCGTCGAGACCGCGGTGGTAGCCGGTACGGGCGTAGGCGTACGACTCGACCGTGCTGCCGGCGGCGAACGCCTCGTCGGCGAGCAGCGCCCAGGCGAGTGAGGAGGTGGGGTGCGCGGCCGCCACCTCGACGGCGGGCGTACCGGCGGCGAGGGCCGCACGGCCCGGCTCGTCGGGGAGGTGGGTGGGGGCGGGGCCCCCGAGCAGGTTCTGGTGAATGGACATGCGCCCAGTCTGGGGTATGGCGGCGACGGACCGGGCGACACCCGACGAGCGCGAGTGCGTCAACTCCGCGGACTCGGCTCCAGGGGTTTGACGGACTGGGGCCGGGGCGACTGACACCGCTCCTTCCGTATACGCAATATGACTCGGTGTCACCACTCCGTCTCCCTGACCCCAGCAGAAGGGCCTCGTTCCCATGTCACATGTGACCGTCGGAAACACCGAAAGCAGCGCCCGACCGACGTGCGAGTCGCTCGGCGACGAACGGGACGAGGGCCGCGGCCCGGCCGCCGAGGAGGACGGCGGCGAGCTGTTCTCCGACCAACTCTCCCGGGTCATACGGGGCTTGCTGGCCGCCCGGTGACGGCCTTGGCGTACGAAGCGCTGGGCGGCGCGGCCCCCGAACCAGGACCAGGACCAGGACCAGGACCAAGGCCGGGACCAGGGCCAGAACCAGGGCCGAGACCGGGATCGGGACCGGGACCGGGATCGGGATCGTCGGCGCCCGCGCCCGCAGGCGTCCGGCGGGTGCCCGTCGGATGGCTCCTGCTGCTCGTGGCGCCCCTCGGCCTCGGGATGACCGTCCCGGCGCTGCTCACGGCGGACCTCGCCGCCGGGCTCGCGGTCCCGGTCCGGGCCACCACCTGGCTCAGCACGGGCTTCGCGTGGGGCGTGGCCGTCGGGACGCCGCTGCTGGCGGGGCTGATCAGCCGCCGCGGTGCGCGGGTCACCGTGGTGGTGAGCGCGGTGCTGATGCTGGCCGGAACCGTCCTCCTGGCCATCTGGCCCGTGCTGGCGCCCACCGTCGCGGGGCGCGCCCTGCAAGGCATCGGCGGCGGCGGGCTGACCGCCGTGGCGATCACCCTGGCCGTGACGCCCCGCCGGACGGGCGTGCTGGTCTCCGGGATCGCCGCCGCCGGGGCGCTGGGGCCGACGGCCGGGTGGCTGCTGGTGGCGGTGGCTCCGTGGCGGCTGGTGCTGATGCTGACCGCCGTGGGTCTCGTGGCCGTGCCGGTGGTGGCGGGGTGGTCGCCCGCCACCACCCGAGCACGGACCGCCCGAGCCCACACCACCCGAGCAGGGACCACCCGAGCACGGACCACCGGAGTGCCCGCCACCGGAGCACCCGCCACCCGGCCACCGCGTCGACGGCGGCCCCACGCGGGCTTCGACGCCTTCGACGGCTTCGGGGCCGGGCTGCTGGCCGTCCTGGTCACCTCCCTGCTGTGCGTGCCGCAGGCGCCGGTCGTGGCCGGGGCCGTGTTGCTGGTGGCGGGCATGCTGCTGGTGGGCTGGCTCCAGGTACGGCCGGGCGGGCGCGGCCCGGCGCCCGCCGTACGGTGCCGTACGTTCCCGCTGGTCAGCGCGCTCGGGCTCGCCTTCCTGCTGGCCGCCGCGCAGTTCACCCTGCCGTTCGCCGGGGCCGCCCTGACCGGTGGTGGTCCGGCCCCCGGGGTGGTGCTCCCGCTCGCGTCCGGCGCCGTCGCGCTCCTGGCGGCTCCGGTGGGGCGGGTACTGCTGACGCGGTTCGCCACCGGCGGACCGGACGATCCCCAATCATCAACCGGAATACGGCTGTTCATTACCTGCTACCAGCTCGGCGGCGCCGTAGGGCCGGCCCTCGTCGCACCCCTGCTGCTCTGACCCCCGGACGCGAGGCGGTGGTGGGCTCCCCACCACCCCGCGCCCCAGGCGTGTGCCCGGCACACCTCCCCGCGAGGGGTCACCCGGAACGACGGTAGAGGTGCCATCGACGAAGGGGGAATGTCGTGAACACCAACAGCACTACCGGCACCACCATGACCACCAGCACCAGCACCAGACCCGGCTCGGATCGACAGCAGCCGGGGCGCGGTTCGGCCGCCGGGCTCCGGCGTGATGCGGTGGATGATGCGGTCGAGGAACTGTGCGCGGCGGTGTTCACGTCACTGCGGCGCCGGGATCAGCGGGAGCGGGGGCGCCAGTACGTACGGGGACTGCTCGCCGCCCAGGGCCGCAAGTCGATCCGCAACATCGCCCAGCAGATCGGGCCCGGCGGTCCGGCCGCCGAACAGGCCCTGCACCACTTCATCGCCGGTTCCACCTGGGACTGGCAGCCGATCCGGAGCGCGCTCACGCAGTACCTGGGGCAGACCACCCCGCTCAACGCGTGGGTCGCGCAGCCGATGGCCATCCCGAAGGGCGGGGACCACTCGGTGGGCGTCGGCCACCGCTTCGATCCGCACCAGGGCCAGATGTTCCGGGGGCAGCAGGCCTTCGGGACCTGGTTCACCTCGGCCGGTGTGACCACGCCGGTGGGGTGGCGGCTGTTCCTGCCGGACGACGAGTCCGAGGGCTGCGGCGGGGAGCGGGAACAGGCGGAGCGGCTCCGAGGAGGACTGAGGGAACACGAACGGGAACTCGCACGGGAACACGAAAAGGAACGGGAACAGAGACAGGACCCGACGGCTCCGGAGTCCGAGCAGCAGTCCCTGCGACGCCCGGAGGAGTCGTACGAGGCCTGCGCCGTCACCGGAGTGCTGGAATCCGTACGCGACGGACAGATGTCCGTACGGCCGGTGGTCCTCGACATCCGCGACATCGCCACCCGGTCCACGCTGAACCGATTCGCCGAGGCCCGGGTGCCCGTGGTGGCACGCGTCAGCTCCGCCGCCCGGCTGCTGGTGACGGATCCCGCACTGCCGGGATTCGGCGCCGGCACGCTCTCCGCGCGGGACATCCTGCAGAACGTACGCGGCCTGCGCATGCCGGTCGAATGGGCCGACCCGGACCGACCGGGCGTCCGGCGCAGCTCGCTGGTGGCGGCGGTGCGGGTGATGGTGCCCGACCCCGCACCGGGGCGGCGGCGGGAGGTGCTGCTGTTCGGGGAGTGGCCGGACGCGCGCAGGCTCCCGACCCAGCTGTGGGTGACGGACATGACGCGGACACAGCCCGGTGCGCTGGTGCGAATGACGAAGCAGGCGCGGCGGGTGGCGATGGCGGCCGGGGAGAGCGTGCGGGAGGTCGGGCTGCGCGACTTCTCGGGGCGGTCGCTGCCCGGTTGGCACCGGCATGTCACGCTCGCGTCGATCGCCCACGCGGCCCTCGCCCTGGGCGGGGGCCTTCAGCTCCCGGCGGCGGCGCCCGCGCCGGTGGCCCGTCCCGTGGCGGCCCCGCACCTCGGCGTGCCGGTGGCCGCGGCGGCGGGACACGGCGTGCGGCGGCCGGCGGCGTCGGCGGTCCGCGCCCACGCGGCCCTGGCAGGCCGCTGAGCCAGGCGGGACCCGTGGGGGCACCGGCCGTGGACCGACGGCCGAACCCCCGTTGCACCCCCGTTGAACCCCGTCGAACACATTGACCCGTTGAACTCCCCGTCGCCAGGGCCGTCCCCTTGGCGGCGGGGCCCCGGGGGGGGGAGCGCCCTCTCAAGGCCTCCCGCCTCCCGCTAGGGAGACCGGTCCGGCGACGCGCGGCGGTCCTGAAGGACCACGCGCGCCTTGCGCAGGCGCAGAGCCATCTGGATCTCCAGGGCCTGGGCCGGTTTCTGCCAGCCCTCGCCCAGGAGTTCCGCGATGCGCTCCAGGCGGCGCGACACCGTGTTCGGGTGCACGTGGAGCGCTTCGGCGGCGTGCGTGGGGCTGCCGCCGGATTCGTAGTACGCGTCCAGGGTGCGCGTCAGCTCGGTGAGCCGGGTTTCGTCGTACTCCAGGACCGGCCCGATCGTGGAGGCGATGAAGGCGTCCACGTCGTGGTCGGCCGAGAGCAGCAGTCCGAGGAAGCCCAGTTCGCGCAGGGAGGCCGTGCCGCCGACTCCGTCGAGGGCGGTCAGGGCGTCCAGGCAGCGCGAGGCCTCCTCGTACACGGCGGCCACGCCCGAGGCGCCCTCGGTGGGGCCGGCCGCGCCCGTGGAGACGGGGTGGCCGAGCAACGGCGACAGCTCGGTCGACACCTGGCGGGCCGCCAGCGAGGCATCGTCCCCCGGCAGCAGGAGCACGATGCAGCCCCGGCGCACCCCTTTGAGGCCGCTGCGGCGGTACGCGTACGAACTCGCCCAGGCGACCGCCTTGCCCAGCTCCCCGCCCTCGGGGCGGGCCACCACCACCACGTGCGGCGCGTCGAGGTCGAGCCCGAGCCGGCGGGTCCGTTCCCGCAGGTCCAGGTCGGCGCGGTGCGGCCGGTCCAGCAGGTCCTGCAGCAGCTCGTCGTGGACGGGGCCCTCGGCTGCCGCCGTGCCCCGCTGGATCAGCAGCAGTGCGGCCATCGCCTGCGCCGCCAGTTCCAGTAACCGCACGTCCTCGTCCGTCAGCGGCGCCGACGCGCGCAGCACCAGCACCCCGAGGTCCTCGGCCCCGGCCGTCACCGGCGCCACCCACACCTCGCCCGGAAGCGCGACGGGGGCCCGCCCGGTGTGCGCCTGGAGCGCGGCACGGGTGACGGCCTCCTCGTCCAGGCCGGGCAGTTCCTCGGCGGCGGTCAGCGGGCGCCCGCCCGGATCCCGTACCTGGAGTACGCCGTCCAGCGCGTCCGCGGTCGCCCGCGCGAGCGTGGACAGCCGGGCCCCGTCGAGTACCAGCCGGACGAGGCGCGCGTGGCACTCCCACAGATAGCGGACCCGGGTCAGGGCCGTGTTGGTGGCGGAGCTGAAGTGCTCCAGCTCGGTGACCTCGTCGCGGGTGCGCTCCAGCAGGCTGGCCTTCTGAATGGCGAGCGCCGCCAGGTCGGCGAGGGAGAGCAGCACCCCGATCTCGTCCGGGGTGAAGTAGCGGACCTTGCGGTCGGCGCAGTACAGCGCGCCCAGGGTGGAGTCACCGTGGCGCAGCGGGACCGCGATGACCGCGTGCAGGCCCTCGGCGCGCACCAGCGCGTCGACGGCCGGACCGTGCGGAACCGTGTCGTCATGGGGGTAGTCGGCGCTCCACACGGGAGCGCGGCGCTCCTGGGCGAGACTGCCGAGGCTCTGGCCGGTGCCCAGTTCGAACCCGACGCCCAGTGCGGTGGTGTCTCCCTCGGAGGTACGCACGTAGGAGGTGCCGTCCGGGCGCTGGAGACTCACGTACGCCATGTCGAAGTTGAGCAGCCGGCGCGCTCGCCGGGTGATGACGCGCAGCAGGCTGTCGAGGTCGTAGGGCGAGGTCAAGTCGTGTGCAGTGTCCACGAGCGCGGAGAGGGCAGCCTCCCGGGCACGGCTGCGGCCGGCGCTGGCCAGGACCCTACGGGCCAGGACGGCCGCCTTGGCCATCTGGGCCAGTTCGGCCTCGCCGACGCCCGACCGGAGGGCGTCGTGCAGCAGTTCGTCGATGCGGGCCGGCGGCGCCTCCTGGGCGAGGAGTTCCAGCACGGCGAGCGCACCGGTCCCGTGGTCCCAGGCCATAACCCCTCATCCCCCCGTGGCCGGCGCCATTCCCCGTGGCGGCGGCTTCAAGCCATCCGAACCTAGGTTCCGGTCCGGCCACGGTCAAGCGGGCATGGGGAGACTACGGGTCACGGCGGCCGTGGTCCCGGGAGCTGCTGCGGCCGCCTCGGCACGGCAAGACCCCCCGGGGCGGGGGACTCCCGGGGGGTCGGTTCGGAGGGACGGGCCGGGCTGGTCGACGCGGCGCCGGACCACAGGGGGCGGCACGGGATCGGGAGAGCCGGGCCAGGTCAGGTCCAGGCCAGGTCCAGGCCACGTCAGATCCGGGCCAGGTCAGGCCATGGAGGGCAAGGGCGTTCCGCGCAGCAGGGTGCGCCGCACAGCACTGGTCGTGGCGGCCGCGGAACCGGCATCCGGACCCGCATCCGAACCGGCACCGGAACCAGCACCGAAGTCCGCTCGCAGCACATCGGCGAGCGCTCGGTATGTTTCTTGTGTACCGGCGAACTCGAAAGGCCGGAAATCCGACCCGGTTCCCGAGGAGGGGAAGGGCGCCGCGGATCCCGCCGACCGGACAGCCGGCCCAACACGCCCCCAGCCGCTGTCCCCGGCACCGCTCCGCGCGCGCGACAGCTCGGCGAGTCCCGAGCGCAGCTCGCGGTGACGGCCGAGGCCCAGCTCGGCTTCCACCCACTGCTCCACGACCGACTTCCGGGTGGCTTCGAGGTCCGCGATCAGCTCGGCGAGCCGTGGCCCCGGATTCACGCCGTCGAAGGCCGGGCCCTTCCACAGCCGCAGCGCCCCACGCAGCCTGCGGGCGGCGGTCTCGTAGTCGCCACGCGCCATGGCGCGGTAGCCCGCACCGGCCTCACGAGCGAATTCACGCAGGTCGGAGCGTCCGCCGCCGGTGTCGAGCAGGTATCCGCCGGGGGTCTGGACGAGGATCGTGGCAGCGTTGCGCGGCCCGCTCGAACCGACCGCGGCAAGCAGCCGCTCGCGCAGCTGACGTACGCAGGAGTGCAGCACCGCCCGGGTGTGCTCCGGCGGTGCGTACGCCTCCAGCTCCTCGGCGAGCACGGCGACCGGCACCATCTGGTCAGCGTGCCCCGCCATTACGGCCAGGACCTGTCGCGCGGGCGGTGCGGCGGGCGCGACGGGCACGCCGTTCTCAAGGACGTCGAGTCCTCCGAGCACGTCAATGTCCACAGTCTTCTCCCAGGGCAGGGCATGGCTCGGCATGCGCGAACCTCGCTCATAAAATAATACCCGGGATTTTGTTTCTGGCTAGCGGCTTGGCGCCACGACGCGGGAAAGCACGCGATCCCCCGCCCTCAGGGGGCGGGGGATCGCGTCTGTACGAGGGAGAGAGGTGAGCGTGGCGCAGCTGTGCTCAGCCGGGCACGGCGGTCAGCCGGCGGCCGGCACGACCGGCACCGCCTCGGCAGTCCACGGCTGCGCACCCGCGCAATCGCAGAGGTGAGCGCCGTTCGGCCCGTGCAACGCACGCCCGCCACGGCCCGGTGCGGTGTCGAGCCGGATCGCCACGGCCGAGACCACCAGGCTCGGCATCACGCTCGTGTAGAGGGCTGAGACCTCCTGGTCCAGGTCGAGCCCCAGGGTCTGCGACATGACGTTGAGCCCCGCGAAGGCGCCCACGACCAGCCGCGACGGACCGGCCGGATCGACGTGCGAGAGCAGCTCGCCGCGCGCCTTCGCCTCCGCCAGCAGCGTCGTGTGCAGCTCGATCCAGCCCTGGTACGGCGCGGCGCGGTCCAGCGCCCTGCCGTTCTGCTCCAGGGTCAGCCGGGCGCTGCCGCGCATGAGCACGTCGTGCTGGAGGCGGTGCGAGAAGATCATGCCGATGTCTACGAACTCCTGCGCCTTGAACTCCTGGGCAGTGAAGGCCGGGTCCATGCCCACCTGCGCGTCGATGACCGCCTGCGCCAGGTCTTCCTTCGAATCGAAGTGGAAGTAGAGGGCGCCCTTCGTGACGTTGGCCAACCGGACGATGTCGGTCAGCTTCGCCGCGTCGTAGCCGCGGTCCTCGAACACCACGGCTGCCGCTTCCAGGATGGCCTGGCGGGTGCGCACCGCGCGGTCCTGCTTGACCTGGGGTCGTTCAGTCCTCATACGTATCTGTCCCTCTCCGTGCCCCCGATCGGTCGGCAATACATGCCCCCGGGTACGTACCTCTGAGTACAGTTTCACACCATGGTGAAGCCTCCGTCCACAGGCATCGTGGCGCCGGTGACGAACGACGCACGCGAACTGCACAGCCAGGCCGCCGCTTCCGCGATCTCCTCCGGCTCCGCGGTGCGCGGCTGCGGCGTCGCGGCATGCAGCCGTTCCTCCATCCCCGGCACGGCCGCGAACCATTCCTCGACCACTTCGGTGCGCGTCGTGCCCGGAGCAACCGCGTTGACCCGGATGCCGTGAGCCGCGTACTCGGCGGCCGCGGCCTTGGTCAGGCCGATCACCGCGTGCTTGGCGGCGATGTACGGCGAGGCCACGGGCGTCGCCAGGATCCCCGCGACGCTGCTGTTGTTGACGATGGTGCCGCCACCGGTCGCCAGCATCGCCGCGATCTCGTCGCGCAGGCAGTTCCACACCCCGCGCAGGTTCACGTCCATGATCCGGTCGTACAGCTCGTCGGTCATCTCGTGCAGCGGGGTACGGCCCGCCCCCCAGCCCGCGTTGTTGAAGGCGCAGTCCAGCCGGCCGAAACGGCCGAGGGCCACCTCGACGGCGGCCGTCGTGTCCGCGCGGCGGGTCACGTCCCCCACGGCGTACTCGACTTCCGCGCCCCCGGCCCGCAACTCCGCGGCCAGCTCCTTGAGCCGGTCCTCCCGGCGCGCGACGAGCACGAGTTTGGCACCTTCACGGGCGAAGACCCGCCCTGCGGCGGCCCCTATCCCACTGCTCGCGCCGGTGATCAGCGCGACCTTGCCGTCGAGTATGCGCTCCGCTGCCATGACTCTCCTTGTTGGAGTAAGAGGTTCGGGACGACCTGGTGAACCGGCACGGGCCGAGTCGGTACCAGGTGGTTCGGTACGAGGTGGTGCCGTACGAGGTGGTGCCGTACGAGGTCTGCGGTACGGGGTGACGCGGTACGGGCAGCCCGCGTCAGGCGGCGGCCCACGCGCGGCCCACGGCCGCCTCCGCGTCGAGCCTGCGCAGCAGCTCCTCGTCGATCTCGCCGAGCGAGCCGACCACGTGCCGCACGCCGGCGTCGCGCATCAGGCGCGCCTGGAAGCCGTGTTCGAAGTCGCTCGGGTGCCCGATGAAGGGGACCCGCAGGTCACGCGCGGCTTCGGAGACCCTGGCGACATCGTCGATGAACAGCGCGCGGTCGTAGTCGAGACCGAAGGTGTCCGCCGCGATCTCGTGGATGCCCGGCCGGAAGTCGTTCGTGCAGATGTAGCCCGGCCCGTCGAAGAGGTGCGCGTAGCGGCCGAGGTAGGTGTCGAAGTGCCTCTTGTCCAGGCCGCCGTAACAGATGGTGCGCAGACCCAGGCCCCGCAGCCGGTGCAGCAGTTCCTCCGCGCCGGGCATCACCTGGAGCGGGTGGTCCGCGAGATACGCGGCGCGCTCCTCGAAGTAGACGTCCAGCACCTTCCGCGGGCTCCAGTCCACGCCGGCCGCGGCGCCGAGCGCCCGGGCGGCGACGGTCTGGGACTGAGAGAAGACCGAGCGCTCGACGTCCGCGTCGTAGACCCCGCCGCGGCTGGTGACGAAGTGGTGGATCACCGGGCTGAAGGTGTCGTTGAGCAGGACCCCGTCGATGTTCACAGCGGCGAGGCGCAGGTGCCCCAGCGGACTGACGTGCCGGAGGGCGTGCATCGGTCTCCAATCGGCGGGGGCCGAGACGGTGACGGGCCGCGCGGTGCGCCCCGGCCGAGCGGGCGTGCGTGGCGTACGGGCGTGCGGCGAATACGTGCCGGGACATCCGCAGGACACCTGGAAGAGCCCCCAAAAAATACTTCCAGGTACGCGGTTGACGCTGAGGAAAAGATACCCGACTTCCCCGAAGATGCAGCCAACGGGCCGAAAATGAACACAGCGTGACGAAAATTTCCTCCTGCTGTACCGACCAGGAGTTCATTCATTGGAAGCGGTCACTCCGCTAGACCTATCGGTGTGGTTTACGTCACTCTCAAGCCAGGACCGAGGCGCCATCGGGTATTTCTCTAGGGGTCAACCAAACCCGGGAGTACGTACTTCGCGACATAAAGCGAGGTCTGGACCTCCGGCCATGATCTCGGGGAACTTATGATCACGACTTTGGAACCGACGAACGTCCTTGCCCAGCAGACCTCTACCGCCGTGGACTGCGGATGTCCCGAGGGGACGCAGCGGCAGCTGACCACCACCGTGCCCCGCCAGCTCGTGCACCGTGCCGCCCTCGCCGAGGTCTTCCTGACCGGTATGTGCCGACCGGCCGAGGACAGGTTCCACGTGACCGCCCAACTCCCGCGCGGGCACAGCTTCTTCGCGCCCATCGCCGGCACGCACTACGACCCGATGCTGATCTGCGAGACCATCCGCCAGGTCGGCTCCTACATCGCCCACCAGGCCTTCGACGTGCCGCTCGGCCACCAGTTCCTGCTGTGGGGCCTCGACTACACCACCATCCCCGAGAACCTGGTCATCGGCGACACCCCCGCCAACCTGGACCTCGACGTCGTGTGCACCGAGATACGCCGGCGCGGCTCCCAGCTCCAGGCGCTGCGCTACCAGGTGACGATGCGCCACGGTGACGCCGTGGTGGCCACCGGGGACGCGGGCTACAACGTGGCCTCCCCCGCCGTCTACCGCCGGCTGCGCGCCGAGCAGCTGACCCGGCGGCCGACTCCCTCACTGCCCTCGGCGCCCCTCCAGCCCGCCCAGGTCGGCCGCTACTCGCCCTTCGACGTGGTGCTCGCCGCCGCCCCGCAGCAGACGGGCACCACCGCCACGTGGCAGCTGCGGTACGACACCCGCCACCCGGTCCTCTTCGACCACCTCGGGGACCACCTCCCCGGCATGGTCCTGCTGGAGGCCGCCCGCCAGGCCGCCGTGGCGCTGACCGCAGCCCCCGCCGTACTGCCCGCGTCCGTGTCGAGTACGTACCAGCGGTACGCGGAGTTCGGTTCTCCGATCTGGATCCACGCGGAACGTACCGGCCCGGCCGCGGTCAAGGTCACCGGCGTACAGAACGGCGAAGAGGTCTTCGAGGCCGGCGTCGGTACCGAACTGGTCGAGCCGATGCCGTACGGGATGACGGCCTGACGAAGCCCGCGGCCGGGCCACAGGTGCGGTTCGCGGGACACCGGGGCGTCGGGGGGCGCCTCGGGTCCCCTGGTCCCGTCGAGACGGACGGGACCAGGGGGCGGGAACGGCCGAAGGGCCCGGTCCACCGTCATGAGACGGTGGACCGGGCCCTTCGGCGCAGCGCGAACGTTCTTGCCCGCTCGCGCTCAGACGCTCACACGCTTAACGCAACAGCCCTACTTGAGCTTCGTGCCGGTCGAGCGCAGGTTCGCGCACGCCTCGGTGACACGCGCCGCCATGCCGGCCTCGGCCGCCTTGCCCCAGGTGCGGGGGTCGTACTTGGACTTCGTGCCGACCTCCCCGTCGACCTTCAGGACCCCGTCGTAGTTGCGGAACATGTGGTCCGCGACCGGGCGGGTGAAGGCGTACTGGGTGTCGGTGTCGAGGTTCATCTTCACGACGCCGTTCTCCAGCGCGGTGGCGATCTCCTCGGCCGAGGAGCCCGAGCCACCGTGGAAGACGAAGTCGAACGGCGAGGCCTTGCCGTACTTCTCGGCGACACCGGCCTGGAGGTCCTTGAGGAGCTCGGGGCGCAGGACGACGTTGCCCGGCTTGTAGACGCCGTGGACGTTCCCGAAGGACGCGGCCAGCAGGTAGCGGCCCTTCTCCCCCAGGCCCAGGGCCTCGGCGGTGCGCAGCGCGTCGTCGACGGTGGTGTACAGCTCGTCGTTGATCTCGTGGCTGACGCCGTCCTCCTCGCCGCCGGTCGGGGTGATCTCGACCTCAAGGATGATCTTCGCGGCGGCGGCCTTGGCGAGCAGCTCCTGGCCGATGGCCAGGTTGTCGGCCAGGGTCTCGGCGGAGCCGTCCCACATGTGCGACTGGAAGAGCGGGTTCAGACCGCGGGCCACGCGCTCGGCGGAGATGTCCAGGAGCGGACGTACGTAGCCGTCCAGCTTGTCCTTGGGGCAGTGGTCCGTGTGCAGCGCGACCGTGATGCCGTACTTGGCGGCCACGACGTGCGCGAACTCGGCCAGGGCGACCGCGCCCGTGACCATGTCCTTGTTGTGCTGGCCACCCAGGAACTCCGCACCACCGGTGGAGATCTGGATGATGCCGTCGCTCTCGGCCTCCGCGAAGCCGCGCAGGGCAGCGTGCAGGGTCTGGGACGAGGTCACGTTGATGGCCGGGTAGGCGAACTTGCCTGCCTTCGCCCGGTCGAGCATCTCGTTGTAGACCTCGGGGGTTGCGATGGGCATCTGTCCGCTCCTTGGATGTGCGGGGAGTGTGCTTATTGCGGGCCCTGACCTGGGGGCGACGTCACCGTCGCGCCTATCTTTCCAGACTCCGCCCAACACTCCACCCCGTGGTCGGCGGGTGCGGGGCGAACAGGCCGGGATGTTTCACGTGAAACATCCCGGCCTCTAGGAAAAGAGCAGGTCAGCGCCTGCGGAGCGACTCCCGAGGGCCTTGGTCACGACTTGGTCCGGCGCCTGCCCGGCGGCGGGGCCGGGTCGGATCCCGGCCACGTCAAGGCCGCGAACAGGTCGCGGTCGGGCCCCGACCGGAGCCCGGTCGGGTCCGGTCGGGGCCCGGTCGGGACACCGTCAGGTCGCGGTCAGGAGAGGCCGAGGGGTCAGGCCGGGTCGCGGTCAGGAGAGGCCGAGGTCCTCGAGGCGGTAGCCGGTGAGGTACGGAAGGCCCGCCTCGGCGATGGCGTCGGCCGCCCCGCGGTCCACGATCGTCGCGACGGCGACGACTTCGCCGCCGGCCTCGCGGACCGCCTCGACGGCGGTGAGCGGGGACCCGCCGGTGGTCGAGGTGTCCTCGACCACCAGACAGCGTTTGCCCTTCACGTCGGTGCCCTCGATGCGGCGCTGCATCCCGTGCGCCTTCTGCGCCTTGCGGACGACGAAGGCGTCCAGGCGCTGACCGCGCGCGGCGGACGCGTGCAGCATGGAGGTCGCCACCGGGTCGGCGCCCAGGGTCAGGCCGCCGACGCAGTCGAAGTCGAGCTCGGCGGTGAGGTCGAGCATGACCTGACCGACCAGCGGGGCCGCCTCCCCGTCGAGGGTGATCCGCCGGAGGTCGATGTAGTAGTCGGCCTCCCGGCCGGAGGAGAGGATCACCTTGCCGTGCACGACGGCCTTGTCCTTGATCTGCTGCAGAAGCGCATCGCGTACGTCACTCATGCCCCCGAGCTTAGGGGGTGTCCGTCGGACACCCCCTCAAGGCGGCCTGGGCGGGCTAGGTCGTCTCTTTCGGATCTTGTCGGCCGAGCCCGCGTTGACCGGTGCCGTGCATCGCAAGGCGGAGGAGCGTCTTTGTACTGGACGTACGGGCGCTTCCGACAGCTCGGCCTCCAAGGTCCTCGAAGAGGAGCCGAGACGCAGTGAGCGCAGCGAACGCAGTGCAGCGAGGTGCGGTGCCGGGCAGCGCGGGCCCGGCAAGATCCGAAAGAGACGGCCTAGGAGAGCCGCCGCCAGGTCCACGTCGTGGAGATCTCCAGCGGATCCACCGGCGTGACCAGACGCGGCAGGGTGTTCAGTCCGTTCGGCGGGCCCGACTGCGGCTCCACGCAGACGGCCTCGGGCTGCTCGTCGTAGACGACCACCCACTCCGAGCGGCTGGTGAGCCTCAGCTCCAGCGCGCCGGGCCAGGTCAGGGTGACGTCGACACCGTCGGGCATGCCGAAGCAGTCGTCCCACGGGCCGGGCCGGGGCTCGACGCGGTTGCCGGTGGGGAGGTGGTCGGCGCCGCGCTCCTCCTGCCAGGCGGCGTCGAAGGAGATCTTCACGTCCTCGCCGCCGACCCCGAGACTGCGCCGGAACCACGGGTGCCAGCCCGCCTGGGCCGGGAAGGAGTCGCCGTACGTCTCGATGCCCAGGGTCAGGGTCAGCGCGTTCTCCGCCAGCTCCACGATCTGGGTGACCCGGCCCGGATACGGCCACGGGTCGGTGAGGTCATAGGTGAAGGCCGCCTCGGTGGCGGTGGCACGGGCCGGACGCCAGGCCGCGTCGCGACCCAGCCCGTGGAGGGCGTGCGGCGGGTGGTCGACCGGCAGCTGGTGGACGGTCGCGCCGTCGTGGAACCGGCCGTTCGCGATACGACCGCACCACGGGACCATGGGGAAGGACCCGTACGTGGGGCCCTCGCGCAGCAGCTCCGTCCCGTCGATGCGCAGACTGCTGATCCGGCAGCCGTTCTCCTGGTCGACGGTCACCTCGGCGCCGCCGGCGCTCAGTTGCGTACTCATACGGTCGACCCTAATGCGGGTCACCGGTCCCGGTGTGGCGGTCGCAGCTCAGCGGCGGCGGCGCAGGGCCCTGCCCAGCACGACCGCCGAGGCCAGGGCGAGGGCGGCGACCGGGGCGATCCAGCGCAGATGGTCACCGGCGCTGCCGTACGTGGGCGCGGGCACCGGGGCGTACCGGCCGCGCGGAGGCGCGTGGTCCACCTCCTCGGCGCTGCGGCCGATCATGGTGCGGCGGGCGTGGGCGGCCTCGGCCGGCGGGCGCGGAAGACCACCGAGGTCGTCGAGGTCGTCGAACCCGCCTTCCAGGAAGGGGTCCGGGGACGAGGGCGGCACCTCGCTCTCGAACACGGACGCGGTGACCTCGTCGATGTCGAGGTCCTCCTCGCCGTCGCCCTCGGCCTCCTCGGCTTCCTCGGCCTCCGCGACCGCGTCGGTCACGGGCTCCTGCGCGACCGCGGCGCCCGCCGTCGGCTCCGGGGCGGCGGCCAGCGCGGCGAGCTGCTCGGCGGCCCGGTCGAGGAGCCGGTGCACCGAGGTGGCGACGGCCTCGGGAGCGAAGGCGGCGGCCCGCCCGTCGGCGGTGGCCCCGGCGGTGAAGTCGAGCCGGGTGCCGTCTTCCTCCGGGGACAGCCGCAGCGCGAGCGCGAGGGTGACGGTGCCCGTGCCCCGCACCTCCGCGCCCTCACCGTCGACGGTGAAGTGATCGGGGCCCCGCTCGGCGAGGGCCAGCGCCCCGCGGTAGGTCACGGTGTGCCCGCCCACCCGGATCTTCAGCCGGCCCGAGAGCGGCCCCGACTCGGTGTCGGCGTCCTGCTGGAGCCCCGGCACACACCGGGCCACCCGGGCGGGATCGCGCAGCACGGCGCGGAGGTCGTCTGCCGGTACCGGAACGAACACCTGATGCTCCATGCGGCCGAGCCTACCGAGGAGAGCCCCCTTCGCACCCCCTTCGCACCCGGTCCGGCGCGGACACCCGTCAGGAATACCGCGGGTGCGGCAGGGTCGAGGGCGGCAGTCCGGGCATCCGGGTCCGTTCCGCGTCCTGCGCGGCGTCCTGTAGGGAGGGGGTCGACAGCGAGCGCAGCCCCGGCGTGTCGTGGTCCACGTGCAGCGGGGGAACCTGTTCGCGGGCCGCCAGGACGAAGCCCCAGTCCTGCGGCGGTGCGCCGGTCCGGCCCTGGGTGCGGTCGGGACCGGCGGCGAAGCCCGACAGCCGGCCGCCCGCGCTGTAGGGGGCGGTACGCAGCCCGGCCGCGCGAAGGGTGGACTCGACCGTCCAGTACGTCCGCGGGCGCGTGGCCAGGGGCCCGGCGTGCACCGCCATCCGGCCACCGGGGCGCAGGGCCCGCGCGGCCAGCCCGTAGAACTCCTGCGAGTACAGCTTCGTGCTGGGGGTGATGCCCGGGTCGGGGAGGTCGGAGAGGATGACGTCGAACCGTTCCCGCGCGGCCGGTCCGCGCAGCCAGGCGAAGGCGTCCTGCGCGACGACGCCCAGGCGCGGATCCCCGTACACCCCGGCGTTGAGCGCGGAGAGCATCGGATCGGTACGGGCCAGGCGGATCACGCCGGGATCGAGCTCCACGACGGTGACGGAGGCGACGTCCGGGTAGCGCAGCACCTCCCGGGCGGCGAGCCCGTCACCGCCGCCGAGGACCAGGACCCGGGTGTGCGGGCCGGTCATCGCCGGGTGGACGAGCGCCTCGTGGTAGCGGTACTCGTCGTACCCGCTGACCCGCAGCCGCCCGTCGAGGTACAGGTCCAGGGAACGCGGCGAGCCGGTCGGAGGCCCGGTGAGCACCAGCTCCTGCACCCCGGTCCGGACGGCGACCCGCACTTCCGCACCGTAGACGGCGCGCCGGGCCATCCGCTCGAAGTCGTCGGCGAGGACGGTCGCGGAGCCGAGCACCGCCAGTACGGTCGCGTTCGCGGCGATCAGCAGCCATCGGCTCCGCCGGCTCAGGTCTCGGCGGAACAGCCACAGCACCAGCCCGCCGCCGACCACCGCGTTGACGGTGCCGGTGAGCAGGGCTCCGGAGAGCTGGCCCAGCACCGGCAGCAGCAGGAACGGGAAGGCGAGACCCCCGACCAGGGCCCCCACGTAGTCCGCGGCGAAGAGGTCCGCGACGGCCCCGCCCGGGTCCTGTCTGCGGATGCGCTGGATGAGGACCATCAGCAGCGGGATCTCGGCGCCGATGAGCACCCCGATGGCGAAGGAGAAGGCGACGAGCGCGAGCCGGGACTCACCCAGCCAGGCGAAACTCGCGTACAGCGCCATGGCCGAGAGGCCGCCGAGCAGCGCCAGCCCGGCCTCGATGGCGCCGAAGCCGAAGGCGGGCCGTCGCCGCAGCCGTTTCGCGAGCAGGGAGCCGACGCCCATGGCGAAGACCATGACGGACAGCACGACCGACGCCTGGGTGACGGAATCGCCGATGAGGTAGGAGCCGAGGGCGAGCAGCTCCAGTTCGTATACGAGCCCGCAGGCGGCGCAGACGAATACGGTGGCCAGGACGAGGAGTCGGCCGGTCCGGGGCCTTACGGGCAAGGCGTCCGGGGCGGTCGCCCTGCCCCGCGGCTCCGGAGCCGGAAGCACCCGGCGGGGGACGGAACGGTCGATCATGCAGCGAACCGTACGTCACCGCCCACCCGCACCCGGTCACCCACATGGGTGCAAGTCGCCTCTGGTGCCAGCCAGTTGGCGTAACGGCCGCACTGCGGCGGCGCCCCGGACAGGCCCGGCACCGGCCGCGCCGGTACGGGCTCCGCCCCTCCTCCCCGCTACCGCAGCACGGCCGATTCCGCGGCCGCCGCGGCGGGGGAGCCCATCCGTACGCCGACCCGCGTACGGGTGGCCACCAGCCGTCCTTCCTGCGGGTACGCGTGCCAGGTCCGCCAGCGCACCTGCCCCTCGTAGCGCTGCGCGAGCAGGGCGGTGAAGGCGTGCGGACTGCCCGGGAAGGTACCGGCGAGGCCGTTCGGGTGATCGGCCACCAGTGCGAGCAGTTCCTGCGCCCGCCCCGCGAAGGAGCCCTGGGAGAGGGTCTCGACCCGCGCGGCGAACTCGTACTCCCAGTCGCCGACCCGCTTGGCCACACCGAGCGGCAGCGGCGTGCTGCTGCCGGGCATGCAGGCGACGGTCTCCGAGCAGAGCACGTCGCCCTCCTCCAGGATCACCTGATGGGAGGCCCCGAGCAGGCGCAACTCCACCTTCGCGTGCATCAGTTCGAGGTTCAGTACGGCCAAGGCGGGCAGCCGGTCCCGCCCCAGAGCCCAGGCGAGGTCGGCGGCACGCGTGTCGGTGTAAGAGGTCTGGAGGGTCGTGAGCATGAGTCGGCTCCGCAAACGCGCGAGGGAGATGGGCCGGGGCCCGCCAGCGGTAGTCAACGGGTGGGGGGGCTCCGGCACGGGTCCACAGGAAGTCCAGGGAGGTCCGAGGACTGGTCTACTCAACCGAGGGAATCATGAAAGGCACGGCACTCACATCGTTTTTACCCAACTTGAAGTGGTTTACATCCCCCCGGGGGCTACGCAGTTCACGTGTTCAACAAGTTGCGTCCCGCGCGTCGCCATGCATCGTTGAACGAGAGGACGCCCGACGGAAGGTAAACCGCCGGGCGCCCTCCTCTGCCGCGGTGCCCGCTGCCCCGTGTCAGCTGGAACCGCCGCACCCCCCGCCGCCCCCGCAGGAGGACGAGGAGCCACTCGAACACGAACCCCCGGACGAGTCGCCGCCCCCCGCCCACCAGCTGCTGGAGCCGGATGACGACCCGCCGCTGTACGAACGGACCGCCACGGTCACGACGTAGGCCATGCAGAACAGCCCGATCACGATGAAGACGAACAGCATGTCCGCCCCCTCTCTCACACCCCGGTCTTCCCGGGGAGCGGGATCCCCGCGTCCCGCGTGAAGGGGGGATGCCCGTCGGCCACACGAGCCAAAGCGCACTTGAGCAACTCCAGAGGTTGCCCGCAGGATGGCGCCCATGAGTGCACCCGCGAGCAGTAACCGCCCCTTCTTGAACCGCCGTCTGGCGGCCTTCGGCACCACGATCTTCGCGGAGATGTCGGCGCTGGCCGCGCGCACCGGATCGATCAACCTCGGCCAGGGCTTCCCCGACACGGACGGCCCCGCGCAGATCGCCGAGGCGGCCTCCCGCGCGGTCCTCACGGGCCTCGGCAACCAGTACCCGCCCGGCCCCGGCATCCCGGAGCTCCGCACCGCGATCGCCGAACACCAGCAGCGCTTCTACGGCCTGTCCTACGACCCCGACACCGAGGTGCTGGTCACGGCGGGCGCCACGGAAGCCATCGCCGCCAGTCTGCTCGCCCTCCTCGAACCGGGTGACGAGGTGATCGCCCTCGAACCGTTCTACGACTCGTACGCGGCCTGCATCGCGATGGCCGGCGCGGTCCGCGTCCCCGTCACCCTGCGCCCGCACGCCGGGGCCTTCGTCCTCGACCTGGACGAACTGCGCGCCGCGGTCACCCCCCGCACACGGCTGCTCCTGCTGAACACCCCGCACAACCCGACGGGCACCGTCCTGACCCGCGAGGAGCTGACCGCCATCGCCTCCCTCGCTGTGGAGCGCGACCTCCTGGTCGTCACCGACGAGGTGTACGAACACCTCGTCTTCGAGGGCGCGCACCTCCCCCTGGCGGGCCTGCCGGGCATGCGCGAGCGCACGGTCACCTGCTCGTCGGCGGGCAAGACCTTTTCCTTCACCGGCTGGAAGGTCGGCTGGGTCACCGCGCCCCCGGAGCTGGTCGCGGCGGTCCGCTCGGCGAAACAGTTCCTCACCTACGTCGCCTCCGGCCCCTTCCAGTACGCGATCGCCGAGGCCCTCGCCCTCCCCGATACGTACTACGAGGCCTTCCGCGCCGACCACGCCGCCAAGCGCGACATCCTCGCCGACGGCCTCACGGCGGCCGGCTTCGAGGTCTACCGCCCGCAGGGCACGTACTTCATCACCACGGGCATCACCCCGCTCGGCGAGAAGGACGGCCTCGCCTTCTGCCGCGCCCTGCCCGAGCGCTGCGGCGTCGTCGCCATCCCCAACCAGGTCTTCTACGACGACAAGGCCGCCGGCGCCACCCAGGTCCGCTGGGCCTTCTGCAAGAAGACCGACGTCCTCCAGGAGGCCGCGGCCCGCCTGCGGCGGCTCTGACCGGGCGAGGGCGGCGGTTGATCGCCTGGTCTCGGACGCCGCCGTCGCCGCCGCCGTCGCCGCCGCCGTCTGCGCCGTGACGCTCTGCACACCGTCGTCGGCGAAGCCGCGCTTCCTCGTCCCGGCCTTCCCGCTGCTGCTGCCGCCGGCCGCGCGGTCATCGCGAAAGCCCGGCCGAACGCCGTGGTCGTGGTGACCGCGGTGCTGGCCGGGCTCTCGTACGGCTACGGGCTGTACCTGCTGCTCATAGCGCGCACACCGATATGACGCCTCGCCGGGACGGCCGGGACGCTCAGTTGGAGTCGTCGTCGCCCTCGGTGGAGTCGATGTCCTTCTCCAGGCCGAGCTGCTCGACGAGCCACTTGTCGAACTCGATGGAGGCGCGGACCCAGCTGACCGTGGAGGACACGAAGTGCTCCAGGCTGACGCCGGTGCCGATCAGCATCTGCGCCTCACCGATCAGACGGACGGATCCGTCGTCGTGGGTGTGGCTGTAGACCTTCGGCCACAGGGTGCGGCGGTTCCAGTCGTCGATCGACTCGAGGAGCTGGGGCTTCTCGTCGATCTTGTGCGGACGATCGTAGAAGGTCCGCACGGAGAAGACCTGCTGCTCGTCCTCGCCGCGGAACATGAAGTACGTGCGGAACTCCTCCCACGGCGCCGCGAGGTCACCCTCGTCGTCGACGACGTACTTGAGCTCCATCTGCTCCAGCAGCTGCTTGACCAGATCCTGGTCGGGGACGACGGGGCCCGCCGGTCCTGTGGCCCCCTGCGGCTCGGGCTGCTGCCCTCCGAAGTTCGGAATCGAGGCCGGGTCGATGCTCACCGTGATATTCCCTTCGTGCGGATACCTTCATCCTCCCCCATGGCGCCCGTCCCGTGTCCACCCCTGGCCGGTACGATCCGCTCCGGGCGGACAGGGGGTGCGTCCGGAGTAGCTCACACGGCCCGGCCGACCAGCAGGTCCTCGCCCACCACCTCGACCCGTACGGTGTCGCCGTCCTTGACCTCGCCCGAAAGGATCTCCTTGGCCAGGCGGTCGCCGATCGCCGTCTGGATCAGGCGGCGCAGCGGCCGGGCCCCGTACGCCGGGTCGTTGCCCTTGTCCGCCAGCCAGGCCAGGGCCTCGGGCGTGACGTCCAGGGTCAGGCGCCGGTCGGCCAGGCGCTTGGCCAGGCGGCCGATCTGGAGCTCCGCGATGTGCGCCAGCTTTTCGCCGGTCAGTGCGGAGAAGACCACCAGGTCGTCGAGGCGGTTGAGGAACTCCGGCTTGAAGGAGCTCCTGACCAGGTCGAGGACCTGCTGCCGCTTGCGCTCGGGCGGGGTCACCGGGTCCACCAGGAAGTGGCTGCCCAGGTTCGAGGTCAGGACCAGGATGGCGTTGCGGAAGTCCACGGTCCGGCCCTGTCCGTCCGTGAGGCGGCCGTCGTCCAGGACCTGGAGCAGGATGTCGAAGACCTCCGGGTGGGCCTTCTCGACCTCGTCCAGCAGGACCACGCTGTACGGGCGCCGGCGGACCGCCTCGGTCAGCTGGCCGCCCTCCTCGTAGCCCACGTACCCGGGCGGGGCGCCCACCAGGCGGGCCACGGTGTGCTTCTCGCCGTACTCCGACATGTCGATGCGGACCATGGCCCGCTCGTCGTCGAAGAGGAAGTCCGCGAGCGCCTTGGCGAGCTCCGTCTTGCCGACGCCCGTCGGGCCGAGGAAGAGGAAGGAGCCGGTCGGGCGGTCCGGGTCGGCGATACCGGCGCGGGTGCGGCGTACGGCGTCCGAGACGGCCCGTACGGCCTGCTCCTGGCCGATCAGGCGGCGACCCAGCTCGGCCTCCATCCGCAGCAGCTTCTGGGTCTCCCCTTCGAGGAGGCGGCCCGCCGGGATGCCGGTCCAGGCACCGACCACGTCCGCGATGTCGTCCGGGCCGACCTCGTCCTTGACCATGGTGTCCTTGGCGACCTCCGCCTCGGCCTCCGTGGCCTCCGCGAGCTCGCGCTCCAGCGCCGGGATCTCCCCGTAGAGCAGCTTGGAGGCGGAGTCGAAGTCGCCGTCGCGCTGGGCCCGCTCGGCCTGGCCGCGCAGGTCGTCCAGACGCTCCTTGAGTTCACCCACCCGGTTGAGGGACTGCTTCTCCTTCTCCCAGCGGGCGGTCAGGCCCCGCAGGTCCTCCTCCTTGTCCGCCAGGTCCTTGCGGAGCTTGTCCAGACGCTCGCGCGAGGCAGGGTCGGACTCGTTCTTCAGCGCCAGCTCCTCCATCCGCAGGCGGTCCACCGAGCGCTGGAGCTCATCGATCTCCAGCGGGGAGGAGTCGATCTCCATGCGCAGCCGGGACGCGGCCTCGTCGACGAGGTCGATGGCCTTGTCGGGCAGGAAGCGGGAGGTGATGTACCGGTCGGAGAGGGTGGCGGCCGCGACCAGCGCGCTGTCGTTGATCTGCACCTTGTGGTGGGCCTCGTAGCGGCCCTTGAGACCGCGCAGGATCGCGATGGTGTCCTCGACGCTCGGCTCGGCGACCAGCACCTGCTGGAAGCGCCGCTCCAGCGCCGCGTCCTTCTCGATCCGCTCGCGGTACTCGTCGAGGGTGGTCGCGCCGACCATGCGCAGCTCGCCGCGGGCCAGCATGGGCTTGAGCATGTTGCCGGCGTCCATGGAGGAGTCGCCGCCGGCGCCCGCGCCGACGACCGTGTGCAGCTCGTCGATGAAGGTGATGATCTGGCCGTCGCTCGACTTGATCTCGGCGAGGACGGTCTTCAGCCGCTCCTCGAACTCGCCGCGGTACTTGGCACCGGCGACCATCGCGCCGAGGTCCAGGGAGACCAGGCGCTTGTTCTTCAGGGACTCGGGGACGTCGCCCTTGACGATGCGCTGGGCCAGTCCCTCGACGACGGCCGTCTTGCCGACGCCGGGCTCGCCGATGAGCACCGGGTTGTTCTTCGTGCGGCGTGAGAGGACCTGGACGACGCGCCGGATCTCGTGGTCGCGGCCGATCACCGGGTCGAGCTTGCCCTCGCGGGCGGCGGCCGTGAAATCGGTGCCGAACTTCTCCAGGGCCTTGTACTGGCCCTCCGGATCGGGGGTGGTCACCCGCCGTCCTCCTCGTGCGTGCTCGAAGGCGGCCAACAGCCTCTCGGCGGTCGCGCCCTGTGCGGAAAGGAGCTCACCGGCCGGGCCGCCCTTGGCGGCGATGGCGATGAGCAGGTGTTCGGTGGACAGGTATTCATCGCCGAGCCGGCCGGCCTGCGCGTCGGCCTCGGCGAGTACGACGAGCAGGTCGCGGGTCGGCTGCGGGGGCGCGACCGTGGAGCCGGTGACGCTGGGCAGGGCGGCGAGCAGCCGCTCCGCGCCACTCCGTACGGCGGCCTGATCGGCTTCGGCGGCGGCGAGGAGGTCGGTGATGTTCTCGTTGTCCTCACCGGCGAGCAGGGCGAGCAGCAGGTGCGCGGGGGTCAGGTCCGCGTGGCCGTCCTTGACGGCCCTGCTGGTGGCTGCGTTCAGCGCGTCCCGGCTCTTGTTGGTCAGCTCGGCGTCCACGGGGGGCTTCTCCTCTCCGGAGGGTCGGACAGAACAGAGCAGAGCAGAAATCTGAACTCTGACACAGACAACCTATGCAAAGTTGAGTCTATTCCACTCAAGGGCGAGCCTGTACCCCTCTGGCCGTACCCTTCGGGCCATGTCCCATGACGTACTCAACCCGACGCCCGAGTACCTCGCCTTCTGGCGGGAGCGGCACGTCTGCACGCTGACCACCCCGCGCCCCGACGGCACGCCCCACGTGGTGCCGGTGGGCGTGACCTACGACCCGCAGGCCGGCCTCGCCCGGGTGATCAGCAACAAGCACAGCAAGAAGATCCGCAACATCCTGGCGGCCCAGGCCGTGGAGCCCGGCGGGGCGCGGGTCGCGGTCTGCCAGATGGAAGGGCGCCGCTGGGCCACCCTGGAGGGCCGCGCGGTGATCCGTACGGACGAGGCGTCGGTCGCCGACGCGGTGGCGCGCTACGCGGAGCGGTACGGGCGGACGCCGTCGCCCAATCCCGACCGGGTGGTCATGGAGATCACCCTCGACCGGGCCATGGGCCGCGCCTGAGGCGTCCGGCCTTCGGGGCTCACCCGAAGGCGCACCCCGAAGGCGCAGCCGGAAGGCGCACCGTCGAAGGCCCAACCCGTTCGGTTTTCATCTTTGTCCGGCCGGCTACTGGACGCGGACATCACAGCGGCGCCATCGTGGTCACACGGACGCGGGGCTCGCCCCCGCTCACAAGGCGGCGATCGAGGCCGCCGGTACGGAAGTTGCGCTCGTATGATCCTCACCGTCACCCCCAACCC